>CAZEZZ010000018.1:0-11067 GCA_964515885.1 uncultured Candidatus Saccharibacteria bacterium | reverse complement strand
TAAAAGGAGTAATTGATACTACCTCAAGCACTACTCTTGTAAAAGACCTAGTGAGGATGGCATTGAGTCCAACAGTTAAAAAGTTCACAGATGACATCTTTACAAAACAATGGGGGGATCTCGGGCCCATAGGAATCTATGGAGTCGGAACATCTACTGTGTTTACAGACAACTCAGCGAAGTGGCAAACAAACGAGTGGGCTGGAGCTGTGTTAATTGATAAAAATAATGTGAACTACACAATCGCTGAAAACACCGGAACAGTTCTAACTCTAGTAAGTGGAACACCAGCAACAGGTGGCTACTGGATTGCTACAGACACAGACTATATTTATGTAAAAATAACCTCGCTTACTTTTGGCAGAAAAGCAGATGAAAAGAAAGGAACACAAATCGGAGGAATAGTCTCGTTTACTCTTGGACTGAGACAAACAATAAGGTGACTTGATGGGAATAGTTGACTATGCATTAGTTCATTACGACAGGGAAACAAAGACACATACAAATCTGTCCGAGTTATTCTCAGCCGATAGTTCAATTGAGATGTCTGCTACTGCTGGAACTTGTGGAATAAAACTCCATTGGATTAGCTATTATGATGAAGACTTTTTTGTGCCAGGGGACTCAATTGAAATCTATGCAAAGAACGGAGTCCTTAATACTTCAAGCCTAGCAGATATGTCTATCAACAATCCAGATGATATTTTGGATACAATTATTGTGGAAGAAGTTACAATGAGGCGTAGAGAGAATCAACTTGAAGTTTCATTGAAAGGAAAAAACAAAACAAAACTCTTGAATGATTTTTTAGTATCCCAGGATTTTACTGGTGCTGGTTATAGGGTGGCAGTAGATGGTGGAAATTCAGATAATTCAATTGTTCACTGGATTGTAAACACGATTAATTCAGATGAAACTGCAATTGATTCTGGACTTGGAATTGAAATTGGGACTGTTGAAACAACCTCAGAAAATTCTATTGATTACTCTACTAATTTTAAATCAGCCAGCGAAGTGTTGTCTGAACTTTTAACTGAAACATATACTGACGGAGCAGGATTTACTTTTTGGCTAGATAATTTAAATAAACTCCACATCAGACAAAGAACATTATATGGTTTTGTTGGAAGTTCAGTTGAATCCGGAATAGTTTATCCTGGGCGTGGTGATGCAATTCAAGCAACTTATAACAATCGTGTAGAGTCTCCTTACAACTATATTATCTTTGATGCTGGAGAAGACTACAATGGAAATTCAATTATCTGGTATTATACTGATGTTCCAAATGCTTCTCGAATGGGATTCAAAAGAACATTCAAATCTTATACTGGAATTGCTAAAGACTTAATTAATTCGGAAGTGTATTTAGGAGATAATCCTGGGCTTAGAACTGAAGCAATCAAAAGAGGATTGAATGAAGCCGCTAGAAACATCAAAGGATTAAGTGGTGCAAGATGGTTCAATAAACCAATTGAAGTCAGAGGAACAAATTCTTATGCTATTGGAAATGTCTACAAGTTTCAGGAAACAAAGCTTGGGTGGAACGAAGCTTCTGATTCATTCAAGCTTTTGAGAGTTGACAGAATCACTCACAACATTGGAAAGGATGGATGGTTTACTCAACTGAATGCAAAAGAAGATGATTTGCTGAAGGTGACTGCATGACCGGAACAGACAACTTTGTTGATATGCTTGTAAGTGGAAGGAAAGACACCAATAAGCTTGAGAGAGACATCAGTGGTCGTGGAGTAATTAACATATTCAAGATTTTCCCAAGACAGTTTGTCCAATGCAAAGTGAAAAGAGTCAAGGTTGAAAAGAGAACATACGATGAAGACAACGATGTTCTTATTTTAGGACACCCACAAAAAGGAATCCTTGGTACAAACAAACTCGGAACCGAAGCAGAAGCATTTGGTGCGTGGTCAACAGAATATGATTCAGGTGATTTGTAATGGTTTTCTTAAACAAAGGATTGTTGGAAGTAGTCAACTGGCTTGGTGGAAGACCAGCTGGTGTTCCGAGTGAAATAATTCTTGGAGAAGACGGAACAACTGCTACTGAAACAGACACGGCAGTCGGTAGTGCAGTAGCTACTACTTTCAAAGTATTCTCTTCCAAGACAGTTGATGGATTCACCGTTAGCTTAGAGCATTCTCTTTCAACAGTCGAAGGAACTGGTTTCAGCTTTCGTTCTATTTCTTTAATGACTAATACTGCTGGAACTGCAAGCATCAGCACGGCTTCTTTTACGAGGAATGTTTATCCAACAATTACAAAGACTGCACTTGAAGAAATGCAAAGTACAATTATAATTGAGGTTATTAACGAGGAGTGAGGTGGTTTAATGACAAACAAATGGGATGCAACACATTCAACAACAACTTATTCAGATGGAGATGTTCTTTCTCAGGCAGACTTAAACAATACTTTTGCAGATATTCCTTTTGTTCCAATCGGAGGAATAATTGGATGGGCTAAAACATTTTATACTAAAGATTCAGGAACAACAGATGGAACAACAGCAGATAAATTAGTTGAGTCTGGACAAAACTTTCAAACAACAGTTGAAGTAGGCTATGTTGTTCACAATACAACAGACGATACTTTTGCTTATGTGACTGCAGTTGATTCAGATACAACTTTGTCGCTTGATACGGATATAATGGCTACGGCTGAAGCTTACATTATTTATGCAACTCCTGCCTTGTCTTCTAATTTTGTTGAATGTAATGGTCAAGCATTAAGCGATGCAGACAGTCCATTTAACGGAGCAACAATGCCTGACTTAAATGTAACTCAAAGATTTTTAAGAGGAAGTACTAGCAGTGGAACAACTAGCGGTTCAGATACTCACACTCACGTTTTAGGAAATACTGGCACAAATAACACTAACTTTATGGCTTATGATGTGGGTGGGGTGTACTTAGAAAATACTAGCCTCCCAGCAGGTAAAACTGGATTAGACTCCACGACTGCCACTGGAAGCACAGTACCAGCACACATGGAAGTCGTACAAATAATGAGGATTAAATAGGAGGGTTAGTGATGAGCGTTAAAGGTTTGATTTGTCACATCGCAAATGATGTATTTGATTGCGATAGCGAACTTGAAGAGTACTTCAGAGCGGAACGACTAAAAGCAGAAAAGCTTGCGATTGAAAAAAAGGAACTGAAAAAAGAACTCGATGACAAACTTGTAGAGTTATTCAAAGTCTACAAAGTAAAAAAAGAAATAACTAAAAAGTTCGAGAAAGAAATCTTGGTCCTCGAAGACAGGCTTATGGATAAGTTCACTCATAGCAAACCAAAAACACTTGGCTCAATCAACTACAATACCTTGAAGAAAATACTGATTGACAAAACAGACCAGTACTTCTTTTCTGATAACCTCTACAAACTTGTGACTCTTAACAGTATGAAAGAATTCCTCAAGATGGATAAGACTGACACCTTTGATTACACTAGCACTTGGTACGACTGTGATGACTTTGCTTACAGACTCCAAGGCAACTTAAGTGTTCCAGGCTGGTCAGACATTGCAGCAGGGATCGCTTGGAGTGCAAGACACGCATTCAATTTCTTCATTGATGCAAACAAACAAGTATGGATAATCGAACCACAGTCAGACAAACTAATCAGATATGAAGAAGCTGGTTCGTTTTATGTGCCTTTCAGAATGGTGATTATCTAGTGTCTACATTGTTTGATGAACTCAAAAGCGATGGCAACGGCGGTCACTTGTCAACTGCTTCAAATGCAAAGTTCCAAGGCTATATGATTGCGAAACTTGAAGACATTAGTGAAGATATCAAAAGAGGAAACACAATTCACATAACCTGCAAAAAAGATATGATTGATAGAACAGACAGCAACAAAGCAGAAGTAGGAAAAGTAAAACTTTACGCAGTATTAATTGCAAGCACATTAGGAACAGCTTCAGGAACCTTATTCGGGTTACTGAAAGGACTTTTTTAGGTGATGTTATGGTAAACTATAGTGCAAGTAAAGGAGCATGGAAATCAATCAAAGATGGATTCGCTACGGCGGTTACTCTTGGGATAGCCTTTACAGTAGCTGGAGCTACCCAGGCAGCAACTCAATGTCCTGAGTTGTCGTTCACTGCTTTTGGAACGGCAATCGGTATAAAGACAATTCTGCAGTTTTTAAATAACTACAGAAAGCATCGTGAGTGAGGGGAGAACAAAACCTTTGAAGGTGTTTGTTTGTCTCTAAAAGAACACATTGTCCTATTTGTTTTAGGACTACTTCTGCTCCTATGGAGCGTAATTACATACTTACTCGAACAAGGGTTTGATTTCTGGGGGTGAAAGAACATGGTTGAAGATGAAAAGAAAATTAGTTTCATTGAAAATCTGAGGTATGTCGCTGAAGTAGCACTTCCAGTAGTCGCAATTGTAGCTATTGTGGCATTAGCTTGGTTTGGAGTTGAAGCAATTCAAGCAATAGTGTAACACCAACAATAGCCTTTCCGGAGGAGGTAATAATCTCCGGCACTTCTTCTTATTTTTACGATGCCTATTTAATATGGTCGTATTACATTTTCTTAAGATAGGATTAAATTGAATTCTATTTATGGAGAGCGATATTGTGGGAGCGGCAGACTGGAAATATTTTGGAAATATTCTCGATAGCAAACTAGATTTTGCTTTTAAAAAAACTGATAAGTCTATTGATATTGTGGGCAAGTCAAAGCTCAAGAAAGAATTTGACACTCTATTTGAAGAAGGCAACTTCCAGAAAATAAAAGAGAAGGTCGCTTGGTTTCATTCTAAGTATAAGGTTGGAGTTTTAGAACTTGAAGAATACCTCTCCTTGTTTGGCATTCAAGTTGTTGCTAAAGAAGAAGAGCAAGCAGAGGATGTCAGTCAGTCAATGATTGAAGCAATCTCTGTCCAATGCAGAAAAGAAAGACAACTTGTATTCTTACCCAACACAGCTAATTACAGTACCGCTCAAAAGATTGCTACTAAAATATTTGAAGCCCACACAAACAAACTCGTATTCCCAATCACTTCAGAAGTACTACTCGAAGGAAGAATTACTTCTTCACTTTATCCAAGAGAAAAGAAATCCATTTCCTTAATTGATGTCTACCAGGACAAGAGAGGAGACACTTGGCTTTCATTCTTTGGAGACAAGAGAAGAAAGGCAAGACCATTAATGGAATTCCATTACCGCTTTTATTTCTACAGATTTGAATCAAACCACAGAATCTACAACCTACTATCTGACCGCTACATCGAACCACAGTTCTGTAAAATTAGAGGGATGGTTGTAAGACAACCAGACGATGTCAGAGTTGGAGAGACCTTAAAGATTAAAACAGACCTTGACTTTGTATTCGCTTCAGACATTATTCTAGAAGAAGACATCCCAGAACTCAAAGATGTCCTAAAGATTTCAGCTAACTGGAATCACGACAGAGTAGCTCAAATGATATTCGGATTACACAGACATCCAGAATGGTTTGAGAAGTTCTATATGGCTTGGTTGTTCTCTGGAAAATATGATGGCTATCCATTACACATTGGAATAATGGGGCGAGCCGGAACAGGAAAGACCAGAGGAATGATTGAGCCTTTAACCATTCAGATTCCAGAGTACGAGAAGTTCTACTTCTTTGATGGAACACGATCCACGCTCAAAGGACTTGTTCCTTCTTTTGGAAATGATTTCAACGAAGGATACTATGCCACTCGTAGAAGAATAGCTTATGTTGATGAGTTCCTAACCGCACTTAAAAGAACACACGCTGGAAAAAGTATCCGTGATGTTGACGAAACAGGAATGCTCACAACCTTACTTGAACACAAGAAGACTGCTTCCCAATCTGGTAAAACAAAAGAAGTCAGCGTGTGTGCTTCAGCTAAAATGATAATCACAACTAATCCACAGCACTCACTTAAGAGTATTGTTGACTGTGCAGAGGACTTGAACAATCCATTTATGAGCAGACTATTATGGTACGAGCAGAACAAAGAACACGAAGACTTCATTAACAAGTCAAAGCCTTTGTTGTCTGTGATGTCCGAAGAAGAAAAGTATCCTAAAAAGAATGATGGGTTCATCAAAGTATTTGATTACCTCAATAGCTTTGCAGTTAAAATTGACCCAGATAAATCCAATCATATCTACAAAAAGTATGCTGGAATTATTCCGTCTGGAATGGAAGAGATTTACAAAGGACGATACAATCACCACTATAATTGTCTAGTCGATGGCATAGCAAAACTTAGATGGTTGTTTAAAGAAAAAGAAACAGTTGAAGCAGATGATATTGATTATCAACAAGCAGAAGAGATATTCGCAATCCTTATTGCTTCTTGGTCTGGAGACATAGAACTTCTAGCTATTCCAGCCAGAGCAAGAGAAAAATATTTGAGAGACCAACAGAGAGAAGTGTATGACATCGTTTGTAGAACTGTTGGAATATCTCTAAGTGATGTAGAAGAAATAGCAAAGAAAGATGTTCGCCATGTAATCAAACAGCTTGAGTCTCTCAAGCTTGTTGTAAAAATAGACGGCGTTTGGTATCCTCATTGGCACTTGAAGTGTCAGCAATTGGAAACCATAGTGGGGGGTGTTGATGGTTCAACCAAGTCCTTTGGTCGCTCTCAGGCTGATGGGTTCGACTCCCATACTCCCCATCCTCAAACCGAGGAGGAGGTAATGACATGACCGAAGTCAAGACAACGGATGTAACACCGACAGAAGCAGAAGAGAAGACACCGAAAACCGAAGAAAAGGTATCTGAAATAATCGACTCTTCAGAAATTGTTGGTGACTACATCAATTTCAAAGACGGAGAAAAAACAGGACCCATCACAGTTAAACAACTGAGAAAGGTCACAGGTGGAGACCCAAGATACAACCTTGCTAACACAGAATACAAAATAGAAATCGACACAATAAAAGGAAGGATTCTTTCAGTGAATGCTTGGACTTGTTTCAAAGAGTTAATCAGACTCAGAGATTCATTCCCAGATAAGCACCTTGAAGGAAAGACTATCCAAGGTTTCCACGAAGGCAAAGGGAAATACAGATTCGAAGAGGTGAAGGCTTAAGCCTTCCCTTTTACTTAAAGAGGTGAAACAACATGATGACAATAACTCAGTTAACTAAAAGAATCAAAGAACTCGAAAGTATGGAAGTTCTTAAGTGTAACGATACTGGAAAGCTTGAAGGCTTCAAAGAAGTTTTCAACGCACCATCAAGAGGAGACCTTAAGAAGAAAAGGTTTGGAAACTTCCTTTCCTTAATAATGGATAAGTACCACTTGCCACTTCCAGAGCTTAGAGTTCTCGCAAAGAAATCAGACTTTGATTTAGAGAGGATCCTCTATGACGAAGATATAATGAATGAATGAGGTTGATACAATGGTTGAAGAAATAGAAGTAGAAGAACTAACTGGTATTATTACTGGACTACAAGTAAGAAAGGACAAGAGAGGAAATGATTTTATGGCAGTCTGGATTAATGGTGACAGATACACTTGCTTTAATCCTGATTGGCTTGAAGGAAAGAAAGTCAACGAACAAATAACAATCGCAACACGACTCGAGCACGGAAAATTCAACAACATCCTAGAGGTGTTTGAATGAAAATAGCAATCTGTATTCCAACGATTGGTACAATTCCAACTCATTTCTTTTTATCAGTAACCTCCTTAATCCAAAGACTTGAAGTAGATGCAGACATCCTATCAGTTGTCTTTATCTCTGAAGGCAAACCAATTGAAACAGCCAGAAACAATCTAGTGAAAGAAGCCCTTAAACAGAATCCAGATTACATTCTATTCCTTGACTCTGACCACTCATTCTATCACGATATAGTTCACAAACTATTGGCACACAAAAAAGATATTGTTTCAGCCCTTACATTCAAAAAGGTTCAGCCATTCAGCCCGTGTGCTTACATCAAATCAGAAGGAACTCATTGTAAACCAATAAGAGATTGGCAAGACAACGAACTACTTGAAGTAGATGCGATTGGAATGGGTTGTTGTTTAATCAAAACACAAGTCTTCAAAGACATCTCTGAAGAAGGCCCCTGGTTTAACTTTTGGGTTGAACAAGGAAAAATAGAAAAGTCAGAAGACCTAGCATTCTGTTGGGTTGCTCAACAGAAAGGCTACAAGATTTATGTAGACACCGCACTTGAAGCTCGACACATCGGCGGTGTTGGAATTGGGTCTGAACAGTTCAAAGCTTGGAGGGATAAGAAATGAGTAAGTTTATTACGCCGGACAAAATACTATGTCACTTGGAAAAACTAAACGATTGGACAAATGGAAAAACAATCAATCCAATTACTGTAGAACTACACCCATCAAACACCTGCAACCACGAATGCGAGTACTGCTTTGCAGACCTACAGAAAGACGGGGCGATGCTTACACTAAACGATGGCTTAAAGATAATCAGAAAGCTTGGCAAGATGGGTGTGTCTGGGCTAATCTTTTCAGGCGGTGGAGAACCAACACTCAGCCCACACTTAAGAGACTTCATCCTAGAAGCAAGGCTTAAAGGAATGGAAGTTGGAATCATAACAAACGGAGTAAACATTCCAAGAACACTATCCTACAGCATAGCGAAACACGCAACTTGGATTAGGTTCTCAGTTGACTCATTCAAAAAGAATACCTACAAAAAAATAAGAGGAGTCGACACTACTGTTGAAGTAATTAAAAACATTCGACAACTTGTAGCCGATAAAAAAAGTATCGGTTCAAAGATAACAATCGGAACACAAACAGTTGTAACCAAAGACAGTTTACCAGACCTAATGCAGACTGCCTACTTGTCTCGCAAGCTCAAAGTAGATTACTATCAGATGAGACCGCTTGAAAATGTCCCATATTCTGAAGAAGAGTTTACAAAGATGGTTAAAGAAGTCAACATAGTAATGGAAGTAGCAGAAACCAAAACCTTTTCAGTAATCAAGTCAGGCAAGTGGGATATAGTTGAACCAGCCACTGCCGAAGACAGAGGTTACTCTGAGTGCTGGTGCTATCCCATGATTGGAGCAATCTCAGCCCACGGAAAGATATACATCTGTTGTCACTTCGTTGGCAATCCAATGTTCTGCTATGGTAACATGATAACCGATTCAATTACTGATGTCCTCAAAAAAAGAGAAGAGATAAAGGACAACATTAAATTGAAGTTCTGTCCTCCAGCCTGCAGAGGAAACCAGATTAACATCAGGCTTGAAGGATTAAAGAGAGGGAGTGAACACGGTGCATTTCTCTGAGACTAAAATATCTCACTTAAAATTTGTTGGGAGATATAGGATTTTTGTAAGACACAATCACATATTGTTAATGAGCCCATTTATTCCAGAATGTAAATGCAATATCTATTGTGTTAATCCACACGAAAGAGAACACAGTATTGCAGAGTTAGCTGACGATTTAACAATGAGGCACATCACAATCGGGCTAGACAGAATCAAAGAGAACTTTGATTTAACCAAAGACGAATTCACAGAGATTAAAGATTACAGTAAAGAGCGAATGCTTGAAAACTTTGAAAGGAGGAGTGGATATGACAGAAGAGAATACTGGAAGTTGCTTGGCTGGATTGCTGCCAACGCTTAAAAGAGGAGTGTCCAGAACAAAGTACAATCTATTCAATCCATACACTAAAACAATTGAGGACATCAAAGCAAGTAGACCAAAGGTTTTAATCGGAACCTATGTCCACGAATACAAAGACTACTCATTTAACAGATGGTTAAAACGAGCAGTACAAATGGCTTTAGACTTTAAAAAGTATGGGAACGCACAGATTCTAATCGTTGACAACTCTGAAAACAAAGAGTACGCTAAACTACTTGATGCTCGTTGCGATTGGTACAGGCACTTTAAAAATGTAGAGTGTACCGTGGTTCGCCTTTCAAGTATCCCAAAAACAACCAGGGAAAAACAGAAAGCCTCTCAAAATGTCTTGTGGGATGCAACACTTGGTGGGTACAAATCACTTGGAACATTCCAGTTCCTATACATTGTTGAATCAGATGTACTACCTCCAGAGGACTCAATCGTTGAGTTAATGAAATTCAACAAGTCAATCGTGAGCGGTATCTACTCTCTACGAAACGAAGAGACCATCGAAGGACACAAAGAGTTCCTTAAAAAAGAAGGACTTGAAAAAGAATGGAAAGACAAAGACATTGGTGATTGGCTATGTGTGATTCCATACTTTGCCAGACTCATCAATGGAAAGATGCAGAGGTTCTTGCTTCACCGGATTGACTTAAATAAAATTGTTGACAGGGTTGAAGAGAAACAATATGGGCATTGTATGAGAGTATTTGCCTGTGGACTTGGATGTATTCTAATCAAAGCCAATGTACTGAAAGTAGTTAAACCAGAAGCTACCTCCAAGAAACAAGTAACCTTCTACAAGAGACTATATAAGTTTGCAGTTCAATTAGAAAAAGACATAGGATACAAAGACCAGTACTTACTTCCACACATTAAAACAATCCGAAACGAGTACAAGAACATCCTTAAACAAAAGATCCATCCAGATACAAACTTCCATATCCTATGTGAGAAGAGAGGAATCCACAGATACATTAGCCCTTATGTCCAATGCAGACACTTAAGGAGCAACTGGCGAGATGTAAAAAACAGGTGATTTGAATGGCTGAATTTATATGGGTAGACAATGAGTGTGCTGATGTGCGTTGTGATTGTGGCGAACAAGTCAGCATTAATATAACTGAATGGATAGAATGCGAATGTGGAAAGAAGTACAAATTGAAACAATCAAATGAACTCTTAGAGCGTGATTGAATGAGAAGCGAGAAAGAAATTAAGGAGAAACTAAAGGAATTAGAACTTGAAAGCAAGTGTATTAAAGCAAGAGGTAGTTGTATGGATTGGGTTGAAAATCGTTTATCCAATTCAATAAAACAACAAAGATTGCTACAATGGGTTTTTGAAGGCGAGCCACGTTACAGTTTCGAAGAAATAGAAAAAGTATTAATGTGGGTGCTTTCAGAAAAAAATAAAATTCCATTGGGTCACACACCACAC
>CAZEZZ010000017.1:0-11116 GCA_964515885.1 uncultured Candidatus Saccharibacteria bacterium | reverse complement strand
TATTAAAATAGTTTTCTAGCTTCTTCCCATATTTCTTCTTGACCTTGAATTTCTTTCATCCAATACCACCATTCTCCTCCCCATAGATAAAAAGTTTTTAATCCGGTTTTCTCAGCGTACGCAATGTTTTCTTTAAATATTTCTAGATTCATTGTTTTCTCTTGCTCTTCCATTGGACTACTATATAGAAGTTCTGGGCCCCATGGCTCTGCCTGTAATTCTACACAAATAACTTCTTTATTAAAAAACTTTTCTATTAAATTAGCTTTTCGCCAATAAAAAACAGGGGGCAATGGATATGTTAAGTATGCACTAAATTGTGACATCCAAACTTTTCTATACATTGTAGTTCCAACTATATCTGAGAAAGAAGCAGCAGAAAACCAGAAAGATCCCTCTCCGCTATCTGAAATTAAGATAGGCCTATTCTTGTCATCTAAAGACTTAACAAGATCTATCTCTTCGGCTAAAAATTCATTATCTACCCAAGAACATTCACCAAAAGGAAAAAAAGGCTCATTTTCCACCTGCCACATTGAAATCACATCTGAGTCATTATAATACAAAACTACTTCTTCTAAAAAATTGAGTATCTTTTCTTGCTGTTCTGTCTTCTCTAATCCTTTTGCCCATTCTGGGATATGACATTCTGGCCAACGGGGGCTCTTCCTTCCTATTACCAAAAATACATTAGCCCCATTATTTTCAGCAGTATTTAACTGCCAGTCTAAATCTTTAAAATCATACTCTCCTTCTTTTGGCTCCAATAAATCCCAATAACCAGCTACCTTTATTTCTCTGGCTCCCAAATCATTAATCAAAGCCGAATAAGTTTCTTTCCAATCTAGCCCCATATACTGAGCATGTTTTTGGGAAAAATTAACTCCCCAAACAATATCCTTTCTTTCTGGAGCAGACCCAATAAAAAAATAACCAGTGACAATTAATAAAATTATTAAAATTACGAAAAGTATTAATTTTATTTTTTTCATTTATTGAGCCCATAAAATGGGCGAAATCCTAGATGAAAGCTTGTCTTTCATCGCTTAATTAATTCGTAGCAGGGCGATGAGATAAATCTCATCTTCCGCCTCAGTTTATGCTTCGGCAATAGAGAAATAATAATCCTAAGCCTATTAATGATATAGCTATGAGCTTTTGGAGAATAGATTCTTTTGAAATTTCTTCTTTTATTATTTGAGGAAACTTCAAAGAGAGAATAATAGAAAATAAAAACAAGAAGACATATTGAGTTCCAATAAGAGCATTAATAATAGGAATACAGGCTAAAGGAGCTAAAAATATTGCCCAATTCTGTAAAATAGATGATCCTGCTCCGGTAGCTTGATTTAAAATAAAAATAATTGTTGTTTTCCCAGACATTCTCTTTTCCTTTTTAAAAACATTTTTTCTAACCTCTGAAAATAATAAATAAAATATTATTGCCATTATAACGCTTCCGAGAGTTTTCCATATAAACCCATTCCAAAAAGGTTGAGCCACATAAACATATTTAATTAAGACAAAAGACAAAGAAAGAAAAAAGGCTGAAATGGCTGAAAATTTAAAACTAATAAAGGTAATATTTTTATCCTTTCTCAAATTAATAAGGAAGCTTCCTATAATTAATAAAACAAACGCTATCATCTCAAAAAAAGAAAGAACTTCTTTTCCAGAAGATATAATATAAATTAAAATAAAAGTGAAAATAGGGGTTAATCCTCCAACTGCAGGAATCACCCTAGAGGCTTCAAATAACTTTAATGTTTTATAAAACCAAGATAAAGCATAAAGAAAAACAGCTCCAGAGACTAGGGCTAAAATTAATTGCGGAGCCTCTGGAATATAAAAATCTACAAAAGGAATGACTAACAATACTACAGATCCCAATATTCCAACATAAAAAGCATATACTTTTGAGTTAGGAAAAGAAGAAACAAGAAGATATTTATCAACTAAAAATACTATAGCTAAAATAAAATAAGCTGAAATTGTAACTAATGCCCAATTCATTTGCTAATTATCTTCTTTATATTTAATGTTCCTAGTTGTTTCCCTTCAATAAATCCCTGCAGAGCTGCTTCGGCTAAATATCCTTTTTCCAGCCAATCAAAGAGCCATTGCTCTACATGTTCAGGATTTCTTTGAGGGATAGCAAAACCAGACTTCAAAAGCCAATTACTATTAAATTTCTCTTGAGATCCTATACAGGGAGCTAAAATAATCGGCAGGCCCAATGCAGAGTAAAAGGAAAGCTCGGATGGTTTAGTCCAAAGAATATCTGTTTTTCTTAAAGTTTTATTAAATTTATTGAAGTACTTTTCGAAAGTATCTTCAAAGAGTATTTCAACATTCTTCTCTCTTAATAATTTCAGTTCTGCTATTTTATCTTCAAAATATTCTTTCACTGGCTTCTTTGTCCCTGCTACTAAAATAAACTTAACTTCTCCTTTTTTTATTCTTTTACGTAAACTCTTTAATGCCCTATATCCTATTTCGGCTTGGGCTCCAGCTCCGCCGACAGCAAACATTATAGTAAGCGGATGGCCAGCTTTTTTAGGAAGATTACCTAAATAACTTTTAATCAAAGGCTCATAGTAATCAAAGTATTTTTCATTAGCACCTAAGTTTACTAATCTATTCTTTAAATCCGCTTTCAATACTTTCATTTTCCTATCCCCAATATTCTCTAGAGGAAGAGGGTATCCAGTTAAAAATATATTTTTAGGTTTGACTCCATAAAGCTTTAGTCTCTCCACTACTCTTTCGTTGGGAGCTAAATATTTTATTTTGCTTTTTTGGGGATTCATAGGCGCCCAGGTTCTAGCGATATCAGCATCACAAATTATACAATAAATATCTTTTGGATATTTAAAGTGTTCTGCCATAAAAGCTGGGGTGAAAAAACTAGTAACAAAAGGCATTGGTTTTTCTTTCAATCTATTTATTAAATCCTTGCCCCAACCTTTTCTAATTAAAGAATCATTTTGTTTTAGTTGGAAAGTTGGAGTAGATAGATTTCTTTTAGGATAAAATTCCAGTATTTTTTGAAATTGATCAAAAAGAAAAAAAACTAAAGTTCCCAATAAGGGAATCTTTTTCATTCTTGAGACTAATTCATACCCCCTTCTGGTAGCTAACCAAATATTTTTATCTTTTTCTGGAATTTCGGGATAATCATTAATATTTATAATCTTTTTCCCATAAGCAAAATTCTTCAAAGGAAATATTGTCCTTTGATGTCCATATCCCATATTAACTGAAATCAATAAAAAATCTTTCATATTAAATAGATTTTAACATTAAAAATAAGAATTTTTAAGTCTTTTCTTTAACCACCAAATAATAATAACAACTAACAAATAATATGCGGCAAATCCAAACCAAGAAACATTTAATAAAATAGCAGCAAAAGACAAGCCAGATAGCCAATCAACTACTAAAATTAAATAAGATAAAAAAATCCAAGAAGGAATAGAAAGGATAAAAGCTAAAGGACTCCAGAAAACACCCAGTAAAACAAAAATAAACCCAGCAATCATAATAAATGGAAGCAAAGGAACTATTAAAATATTAGCTAAAGGAGAAACAACAGAAACCTGACCAAAATTAAAAATTAATATAGGAATAGTAAAAATCTGAGCACCTAATGTCATGGATATTACATTCCTTAATTGAAATCTATTGGGAATCTTCCTGAAATAATATTCTAAAATTGGAGTAAATAATATTATTCCTATCACTGCCAAAAAAGATAATTGAAAACCTACATCAGAAACCAATAATAAAGGATTTAAAAATAACATTATAGCAGCTGCAAATAAAACAGTTCTAATAGAAAAACCTTGTCTGCCTAAATATTTTGCTAAAAGAAAAAATCCTCCCATAATTCCTGCCCTAATAGCAGAAGTTTGCAATCCAGTTAAAATAATAAATAGAGATATAATTATTAAAGTAATCCAAAATGCCTGTTTACGCCATAATCCAAGACCGATTAAGAAACTCATTAAAATAGAGGTTAAAATAGCGACATGCATTCCAGATATCGCAGTTAAATGTCTAACTCCAGCTAAATTTAACTTGTTTTTCAATTCTTCTGTAAGCTGTCTTTTGTCCCCCAAGATAACAGCTCCCAATATAGAAGATCTACTTATTGAAAGATTTTCTGAAATAACTTCTCTAAACTTATTTTTAATTTTAAAAATATTAGAAAGAATAAAATTTCCTTTATCTTTTTCTAATAATTCAATCTCAGGATTATAAGACAAATAATAAATACCGTCTTTAGCCAAATAATCTGGATAATTAAAATCTTCAAACGAAACAGGAGCGCTTAATAATCCTTTTACTTTTAGCTTGTCTCCGTACTGATATTCAGGATATTTAGAAACTGTTATTAATATCTTTTCTTTTATGTTGTCTATTTTTCCCAAAGTAAGTTTAATATTATTTTCTCTAATATCTGGTTCTAAAACAACAATCCCAACAAAAGATATTTCTTCTTCCAAGGGCAAATTTAAAACTTTATCTTTAAATGATTGATGTCTCACTACTCCCAATAAGAGAATTAATAGACAAAATCCTACAATAACAATCTTTTTATACTTCCACAAAACAGAAATCAATAATATAGAAATTAAACTAATTAATAATAAGGAAATCTGCGCAATATCAAAAAAAGAACTTAAAAAAACACCTCCCAGAAAAGAGAGGCAAAAATAAAAAAATATTTTAGAAGGAGTCATCCTTTAAAATCCGGTGGCTATAACAGTTACTTTTATTTCTCCAGTATTTAATTTCTCGTCCTGAACTGCTCCAAAGATAACTTTGGCTTCAGAATTTATTTCTTGAGTTATAATTTTAGCTACTTCGTCTATCTCAGCTAAACTAATATCTTTTCCGCCAGAAATATTAAATAATACTCCCTTAGCGCCTTTTACTGAGATATCTAGTAAGGGAGAGTTAATAGCTGCCAAAGCTGCTTTTTGAGCTCTTCCTTCTCCTTTAGCCTTTCCTACGCCGAAAATAGCAGAACCTGCGTTAGACATAATAGCTTTAACATCTGCAAAATCTACATTAACAATTCCAGGCAACGAAATAAGATCAGATATTCCCTGAATTGCCTGTCTTAAAATATCGTCACAAGCCCAAAAGGCACTAATTAACGGGGTTTTTGGGTCTAACGTGGATAAAAGCTTATCATTAGAAATAATTATTAAAGTATCAACTTTATCTTTTAATTTTCTGTATCCATTTTCAGCAAGTTTTTGACGAACCTGACCTTCAAAAGAAAATGGTCTAGTAACGATAGCGAGAGTAAGTATCCCCATTTCCTTAGCTATTTCTGCCACTACTGGTATCGAGCCTGTTCCTGTTCCACCTCCCAACCCACAAGTAAGGAAAACCATCTCTGTTCCTTCCAAAGCCTTCTGTATCTCTTCTTTGCTTTCTAAAGCAGATTTTCTACCTATTTCGGGATTCATACCAGAGCCAAGTCCTTGAGTGATTTTTTTACCAATTCTTATCTTGAGATCAGCACTGGTTTTAGCTAAATCTTGAGCATCAGTATTTAAAGCAATGAGTTCAACTCCCTTGATATTACACTTTTTCATCCTAGTAAGAGCATTTCCTCCAGAACCCCCAAGACCTATTACTTTTATTTTAGTAAACATAATTATGGAATAAAGATTTTTAATATTTTTTTAAATTTATCTATAAATTTTGGTTTCTCTTTCCAATTCTTAGAAGGGGTTGATATTACTCCATCAAAACCTCCGGTCCCTCTAATGATTAAACCGCATGAAGTGGCATAATTTAAATCTTCTTCCAACCCATGAAAATCAACTGGCTTTCCTATTCTACAAGGAAGTTTTAATTCTTTCTTAGCTAAATCAACTATCTTAGCAATTCTTGAACCTCCACCAGTCAAGACAATTCCCGCAGGAAGCATCCCTTGTTTCTGAATCTTTTTTAATTCTTTTTGAACTTCTCCGAATATCTCTGAGACTCTAGCTCCTACAATTCTAGAAAGCATTTTTGGAGAAAACACTAAATCGTCTTCTCCCTCCATTTCTATCTTTTCTTTCTTGTCACTTCCTTTAAATAAACAGGATCCTCTTTCTATTTTTATGACTTCAGCCGTATCAATATCAGTTTTTAAACCAATGGCGATATCACTGGTAATATTAGCTGACCCCATAGGAAATACTACTAGATGAATTAATTCTCCATCCTCAAATACTGCTAATTCAGAAGTTCCAGATCCAATATCTAAAATAGCTACTCCTAATTCTTTTTGTTTTTGAGTTAGAACTGCTTCAGCAGACGCCAAGGAAGAAGGAACTACGTCTAACACTTGAACATCAGACGCTAATACCGCCTGAGTTAAATTATTTAAATAAGGGGTAAAACAGGCTAAAACCATTGTTTCTACCTCTAACCTTCCTCCCTGCATACCAATTGCTTCTTTTACTCCTCCATTATTATCAACTATAAATTCCTTTGGATAAACTTCCATAATTTCACTATTGGAAGGCAAAGAAACTGTTTTAGCAGATTCTATAACTCTAGCAACATCTACGTCTGAAACTTTTTGATCTGCTCTAGAAACTGCAATCATACCTCTAGAAGATGTGCAATATAAATGGCTACCTCCTATATTTGTAAAAACAGCATTTATTTTTTGACCAGTTTCCTCTCTAGCTTTATTTAAAAGTATTTGTATTATCCTGGAAACCTTTTCTATATTAACAACAACTCCTTTCCTAACACCAAAAGAGGCTTCCTTTAACTGAGAAATTACCTCAAAACCAGACTGGTCTTCTTTCTGCTTCACAACTAATAATTTAATATGCCCTGTTCCTACGTCTAGGCCGGCAACCAAATTACTTTTTGCCATACTTTTGGGATAAATAATAATTCTCTTTTTGTTGCATAATTTTAGCTTCTTTCTGGGTTTTTTCGTGGTCATACCCCAGAACATGTAGTAATCCGTGTATAAATACCCTAGATAACTCTTCTTTTCCTTTTTTTACCATATCAAGACAGATAATTATCTCTCCTAATTCCCCGTAAAAAAAAGATAGGACATCTGTTGGCTTATTTTTCCTCCTATACTTCTTATTTATCTCTTTTATCTCAGATTGTCCAATCAAAGCTACTGATATTTCCAATCTACTTTTTCTTTCTTTTTTTAATATATTCTGAGCAATTTTCTTCAAAAAACCCGTATCTATTTTTTTCTTTGAAAGATTGTTTATCTCTATCATTGACCCAACGCTTCTTTTACAATTTTTCCGACCAAAGCTGGATCTGCTTTCCCTTTGGTTTTGGGCATTAATTCTGCCATTACTTTTCCCATATCTTTAATCTCTTTTGCCCCAACTGATTCAACTGCTTTGGCAACTAAGTTTTTAATTTCTTCTTCTGAAATTTGTTCTGGTAAATATTTTTTTAATATCTCCATTTCTTTTTTCTCTTTTTCAACAGATTCCATTCTTCCTCCTTTTTCAAATCCTTCTGCAGCTTCTCTTCTTTTTTTAACTTCTAAATTAACTACATCTAAAATTTCTTCGTCAGTCAATTTGCTCTCTTCTTCAGTAACATTCTGATTCTCTTTTGATAAATTGAATCTTTTTTCTTTTTCCTTATTCAAAACCGCAGACAATACCTGTCTTAAAGTTAAGACTTCCAATTCCTTTCTACCTTTTAAAAAGATTTTTAAGTCTTGGTTAATTTCTTCTCTTAGAGACATTTGGTTTAAGTTGACCTAGCTTTCTTAATTTTTCGTATTTAATTTTGGATGTTTCTCTTCTCAATGCTGCTGTCTTCTTCATCTGGTCTGATTTATCTCTTTTGTGAAACCTATTTTTTCTAACCTGCATCAAAATCCTACTTCTTTGCATGTTTTTTGTGAAGCGTCTTATTAAAGCTTGGGTTGTCTCTCTTTCTTGTTTTTTGACTTCTAATACCATATTAAGCAAAAGGAAGTTTTATTCCTCCAATCAAATGTAAATGTATGTGATCGACCGTTTGTCCGGCATCTTTACCGGTGTTTAAAGTTAATCTATAGCCTGCCTCAGATATGCCTTTTTCTTGAGCCAAATCTTTAGCTACTAAAATTATTTTCCCTACTAATTCTTTATCTTCTTTTTCTAAATTATTTGTTGAAGTAATGTGTTTTTTAGGGATTATCAGGATATGAATAGGAGCCTTTGGATCTATGCTATTAAAAGCCACTATTTGGTCATCCTCGTACAAAAGCTTTGTTTGCGTCTCTTTATTAGCTATTTTACAGAAAACACAATCCATTATTTTTTTAATCTCTTCTTTACTTCATTAAGAACTTTATCAAATTTAACAATGTCTTGCTTTCCAGTTTTCATATCTCTAATAATTATTGTTCCTTCTAAAACTTCTTTCTGACCCAATAATAAAGTATATTTAACTTCTAATTTATCTGCAGCTCTTAATTGGGCCTTTAAAGAATCTTTTCCAAACGTTTCTGCAACTCTTATTTTAGCTTTCCTAAAATCTTCAAATAATTTTAAACTCTTTCTTTTGGCTGCTGGTCCTAGTTGAGCTAAAAATATCTGAGGGACTGTTGTTCTTGGAGCTCTACCTTCTTTCCCTTTAATTAATAGATTAACTCTTTCCACTCCCATTGCTCCTCCTACAGACTGAGCATCCTCTCCTCCTAATAATTTTACTAAAGTATCATATCTTCCACCAGCTACTAATGCTGACTTACGGACAAAATCTTCACCTTCTTTCTTGTTTTCCTCAGAAAAAATCTCGAAGACTGTTTTAGTGTAATAATCTAAACCTCTTACCAAGTGAGGATTTAGTCTATAAGGAATCTCAGCTTCATCTAGCAACTCTAAAACACTTTTAAAATGTGAATGACATTCATCGCACAAATGATCTATTGCTTGTGGAGTCTGACTTATAACCCTTTGGCACTTTTCTTCTTTGCAATCCAAAATTCTTAAAGGATTAGTTTTTATCCTACGCCTACAATCAATACATAAAGATGAATCTCTAGACTTTAAATAGTTAACTAAAAGTTTCTTATAGTAAGGTCTACATTGGCTATCTCCTATACTATTAATCTCTACAATCAAATTTTTAACCTTTAATTCTTTTAATATGTTATAGAAAAGCTGAATAAGTTGAACATCCACAACGGGACTTCCGTCACCAATTACTTCAACATTAAACTGATTAAACTGACGATATCTTCCAGCTTGAGGATTCTCGTGTCTAAAAACAGGACCATAAGAATATAGTTTTATTGGCTGAGGAAGGTTCTGCATTCCATGTTCTATATAAGCTCTAACTATCCCAGGAGTAAACTCTGGTCTCAAAGTTAATGAATCTCCTCCTTTTGTTTTTAAAGAATACATCTGCCTTTGAACTATATCTGTAGAGAGGCCTGTTCCCTTAATATACAAATCTGAATTTTCTAAAATTGGTGTATCTATTTTTTTAAAATCATAAAAATCTGCAATATGTTTGCAGACATCATAAATCTTATCAAAGGAATGCTGTTCTTCTGGTAATATATCGTGCATTCCACTTACTCTTTGTATCTTATTTTTATTTCCCATAAGTTTTAATAAGCTGGGGCTGATATTTTAGATAAAGAATTAATAGGCCAAGCTCTAAAAAATACCTGACCAATAATATTTTCTCTTGGCAAAGTTCCCCAACGTCTAGAATCAGAGGAAGCAGACCTATTATCTCCCAAAACAAAATATTCTTTTTCGTCCAAACTAACCCTGAGAGCTCCTGTGGTATAAACAGAAGGTAGGTATACTGACTCGTTTAATTCTGTTCTTCCCACTGTATTAGTTATATATATTTTTCCATTCGTTATTTCTATGGTTTCTTCAGGAAGTCCGATAATTCTTTTAATATATCTTTGAGAAGGATCTTTAGGATATTCAAAAACAATAACCTCTCCTCTTGCAGGAGATCTTAGTCTGTAGCTTAATTCATCTACTATAAGGTAATCTCCATCTTCAAAGCTGGGATCCATTGATTGACCGTCCACAAAGAATGGCTGGAACAAAAAATAACGAATAGGTAGAACTATTATCAAGGCGATTAGGACTATTTTAGTTATTTCCCAAAGGAAGCCAAAAAAACTTTTCATGTTCAAATTATATATAATTATACTCAATATCTTACTATTTTGCAAGGGAAATGGTAAGATAGCTTAATAATATGTTTTTAATTGTAGGACTGGGAAATCCAGGAGAAAAATACGAAAAAACTTGGCACAATATTGGTTTTTTAGCTGTTAACTTCTTTTCAAAGAAGAAAAACTTTCCAGATTTTAAAATGGACAAAAAACTTAAATCAGAAGTAGCAGAAAATAAGATAGAAAAAGAAAAAGTTATATTAGCTAAGCCTCAAACCTTTATGAACGCATCTGGCACTGCTGTTGGACCCTTAATGAGGCAATGGAGAATAAAAAGTGACAATTTAGTAGTAATCCAAGATGATTTAGATCTTCCTTTTGGTAAAATAAGAATAGTAAAAGACAGAGGAACGGCCGGACACAAAGGAATAGATTCTATTATTAAAATTATCGGAACAAAAGACTTCTTAAGGATAAGAGTAGGAATCCAGCCTAATCATGGGAAACCTAAACATCCAGAAAAATTTGTTCTTAGAAAAATAGATACAGAAGGTAAATTGAAAGAAGTATTTAAAAAGACTGATAAAGCTATAGATATGATCTTAGAAGGGAAAGAGAACGAGGCAATGACGGAGTACAACCAATAAAAAAACCGAGGCAATGTTTAGAACATTATTATCCCCGGTTTTATGGATAACCTATGTATTTCCGTTGAATAGCTTTATCTTTCTCCCTTTCCTTTCTCTCTTTTTTTTGTTGATGGCTAACATCAATTACGCCACAGATTAAAGCAAAAGAAAAAAATAGAATTATAAATAGTATTGCAGCAGAAATCCATTCTATTGGAGTTGTCGGCATTAATTCACTCCTTAATCAATTATTTTGTCCTCCGGCCTACCTACGAGCATTAGTATTTAAAAAGAAAACTCTCAAAACACTAACTTTAATTGTTTTTTCTGGACTAAAGGAGGG
>CAZEZZ010000016.1:10478-11793 GCA_964515885.1 uncultured Candidatus Saccharibacteria bacterium | reverse complement strand
TTTATCGACACACAACAGATTCATTAAATGATTTATGGATTGAAAAACTTGAAAATAAACTAAAAGAACTCGGTTTGTCCGAAAAGACAAAACCCGAAGGCAACTCAAAAGAGTTGCCTGTGAAGAATAGGCGGTTGGTTTGGAATGAGCCTTATTGAATACTATGAAATCACAATAGACCCCGACAATCCAAAAATACCACATAATCCAATTCATGCAGACTTCACAATATTATTTAAAGGAAAAGACATAAGTAAACACATCACAAAAGCAATTTTTACACTTGGATTAGTGGATGGGGTTATACCTGAAGGATTAAAAAACCCATTAATTAAATTAAAAAAGGTGAAACAATGAACTGTCTAGTAACCGGAAGTGCAGGCTTTATTGGAACACACCTAGTAGAACGCCTTAAAAGAGATGGATTCAAAGTAAAGGAAGTAGATGTTAAAAATGAAAATCCACAGCCTTTTGAATGGGTTAAAGAAAAAGACCTAAAAGGAATCGAAGTAGTATTCCATTTAGCAGCCTACAAAATGGTTGATGAATCAATAGAAAAACCATTAGTCTACTACAGAAATAACTTTATGAAAATGTCAATCCTACTAGACCAATGCCATAAAGCAGGCGTTAAAAAAGTAGTTTTTGCTTCAAGTAGTGCAGTTTATGGCGATACAATTTATTTTCCAACTGGGGAAAAAAGACCCCTTAAACCAATGAGCCCCTACGCAATCTCTAAAGCAGCAGGAGAACTACTCTGCCAATACTACTCTAAACTTGGAATGCCTTGTGTGAGCTTAAGGCTCTTTAATGTCTATGGTCCAGGCTGCACTGACAACGCAATTCCAATATTCATCCAAAATGTAATCGACAGAAAAGCTTCAATAATATATGGAGGAACTCAGGAAAGAGACTTTGTTTATGTGAGTGATGTAGTCGAAGCTTTCGTCCGGGCCTCTAAAGATGATTATACCAATGGGGCGTTTAATATTGGTTCTGGAAAACCAACTTCAATCAATGACCTTTACATAATGATAAACGATAAAATCTGTGAGCCAATCTCAACACTAAAAAAAGCACCAAGACTCGAACCCCTTAAAACACAAGCCAAGTTAACCAAAGCACACATGATATGGCGATGGAAACCCAAAGTCAGCCTCTCTAAAGGACTAACCAAAACAATCGCTTCAATGGTTCAATGGGAAGCAAAAGAAAAGGCGGTTAAATGATTGAATGGAAACAGTTGTTTTTAGTCTACAAAGAGTTGCTTCTAATTTATATTTGTATAGCAATAATGATTCTCCTATTACAATAG
>CAZEZZ010000016.1:7875-10378 GCA_964515885.1 uncultured Candidatus Saccharibacteria bacterium | reverse complement strand
AAAAGAAGAGAGCCTTACTGCAAGGCATCAGTTAAATCTGCTTTTAGCAAATCAATATTGTCCACATAAGGAGTGCCTTTTTCAACAATCAAATGATCAATAACATTCTGGATAATCAAATCAAGCAATTCATCATCGACTTCAATCATAGACAACCCTCCCTTTATGGTACTCTACATGGTCATGCTTAATAGTATCAGTCTTGAAAAATTCTCCACACTCAGTACAATAAGACCAATTCTTCAATCGAGCAAACTCGAAAGAAGCAATAATCTTATCGTCTTTGACCATTTGCTCAACGAACAATTCAAGAGTAGAACCCTCAGCTTTACACTTAGGACAATAATAAAAATCATCACTCACTTTAATCCCTCCTTTTTTGGTTTAATTCCTGCTCTCTAGCATTGCCAGTTTCATAGCATTCAACACAGTACCCTTTTTCAACATCGTCAATGTTTCCAATCAAGGAGCGACCACAATACTTGCACTTCACTTCAACCCCCCCTTAAGAATAGCTTTACATTTTGGACAAATGAAACGAAAGTTTCCAAATCGGATAAATCCATTTTTATCTGTTATTTTACTTCTCGCAAATCCAATTTCACAAGTACTACAAAAAAATACTGTTTCTTCAGTCACTTCAACTCCCCCTCTAATTCCTCTAAAGACGGCGGTTCTTCAACTGTCTTTGAAGCTTCTTTACTTACTGGCTTATCTTTACTCTCTGACTTTTTCTTTTCCTCCGGTTTAATCTCAGGCTCATCGTCATCGTCTGAAGGTAAAACACAAGCCAAGAAAACTCTAGCTTTAGCCAATCCAACTACTCCCTCGAACTTCAAAGGCATAGCTGAACCCATTGACAACTTCAACGAATCAATCGAACCCAAAACAGACTCAAGATAAGAAGCTGAAACAATCGAACCATCTCCATCGTTTACCTTGATAACCTCAGACTTTACCTTAATGGAAACTGAAGCAATGTGTCCTCCATACGAAGACAACGAAAGCACCTCTCCAACAATGTTAAACTCAGCCTTAGGAGAAAACCTTAAAACATTCTTCAAAGCAGAGCGAACTGAAACTGGCTCAACCGAATAAACCGAAGTCCAATCACAGTTAACACTTGGAACCTCAGACTCTTCAAGAGAAGCCAACAACGGCAAAAATAACTCAACATCATCAGACAAAAGCCTAAGTTTATTGTCCATTTTCTCACACAAAACATTTGCAGGAAAGCAAGACAAAGCATTAGACAAATCTCCAAAGTCCACGCTTAAAGTTTCTCCTTCATTCGTGTTAAATACTGAAAAGGCAGATACTGGAAAATCCAACTCAACCATCACAATCTGAGACGGCTCAATCCCCTTAAAATGTACTCCTTTCTCATCAAACGAAAGAGAACCCTCTCCAACTCCATTCTTTACCAAGTAGTCAACAGACTTCTTAAAATCCTTTGACTCAACTGAAAACTTCATTTTAATCACTCCTTTTTTTATTAAACGAAAATAAATTAGTAGAATTAAATAAGTCTAAAGAGGGTTCGTCTCTATGTGAAACATACTCATTCCCTTCAGTACAATAAAAATCTGAATTACCCTGAGCCACATCAAATACAACCCTTCGACCATAACAACCAAACCAATCCTTCAACGAAACAATCTGTTGCTTAAGTGAATTAATAGCATCAGCCTTTGAATCACAAGGAGACCCAGAACCCCCTTGACATCCACAAGAAACATTAGGATAAGCTCTATGGTCTTCATCAGCACACCAACGAACACCACACTCACTTGGAACCCTAAGCTTATGGATAACCCAACGAACCTCTAAAGTGATTGGTCTACGATCCTCTGAAACAAAAGGTTCATCCTCTACAGTATTCTGTGAGACTTTGAGACTTTTAGACATAACTCCAAAAGTAGTTTGGTTCATTCTTTTTCACTCCATTCTCCGCCCAACCATTTAAGGCGTATTTTAATCTGTTCATCAGATATGCCATCCTCAAAAGACACAGAGCAACCAATTTTATTTACATATTCTTTCATTACAATCCTCTCCTAGTAGCTAACAACTTTTTGTATCTGTAATAGGTTGCCCTTGACAACCCAAAAGTAGTATAAAATGCTAATACTTGCTTAGCAGTAGTTTGAGTTTCGTGCTTGATAATAAAAGCTAAGTGTTCGTTAACTGGTAAAACATCAATGAGTAAAGACTTCCAGTTATCCTTTGAATAAGAATAGAAATTGAAAGCTTGAAGTAGTGAACGGAGTGAAAGGTTATCTGTTGCTTCTGAAGTGGTCTGCTTAAGATATTCAGCAACCTCTAACCTCTCACTCTCGCTCAGTTTCTTCTTGGAATCAGGTTGGCGAGCGACCGCAAAGAACAACTTGATTTTATCAACCCAAGAAAAGTGTAATTCGTAAGTTAAAGCTCTGTTAGTTAAAGCTCTAAGTGAAGCAGAATCTGAGGGTAACTCATTGACTGCAAAAATAATCTTTTTAGT
>CAZEZZ010000016.1:5533-7775 GCA_964515885.1 uncultured Candidatus Saccharibacteria bacterium | reverse complement strand
CCCTCGGCAACCATATTCACATAGTCCGAGCAATGTCTATAGTAATCGGAAACCTCAACACTATGCTGAGATACAATATTGTCAACTGCTTCATTAAATTCTTTATCTGCATTTTCAACTGCTAACTGGTTACCTTCAATCTCTGCTTTTTCCTCTAAAGACTTACTTGACTCAATCGCTTCAAAGGAAGCCCCAAGCATATCAATCAAATGTTTTTTGTTCTCAGAGTAAGTTAAAGAAGAATCAACCTCAGCAACCCAATCGACCAAGTCAGGCTCTAAGTCAGGCAAAATTTTACTGAAGAAAGCCCTAAGCTTGGGAATCTGTTTAAGTTTGTCCATGGTCAAAGCCCCTTTAATCTTTCTCCTTAGGCTCAACAAACTTTGAGCCATTGAAAACCACTTCAGAAGGAGAATACTCCTCAGAACAATCAGGCACTTCTTTAATAGAATTTCTCTTGATAGAATCCAAGGTATTCCAGCAACTTTCTTCTTCATCCTCAAGCCGTTCAATAGCATCACTTGGACACTCGGCTCTAACATGAACCACAACAGAATAAGTTTTCATTGAACAAAAACCATCAGTCATTTAATCACCCTCACTATCTGGCTTTAACCAAAAGCCCTCTTCATCGGTTGGGGCTACAGAGTCCCAGACCTTTTCCCTTAAACGCTCTGATTCAACAACACACAGAGAACACACTCCATCCTTATCTACTGCATTGACTGTTTTATGGCAGTCAACACAAACATAAAAAAAAGAATCCATTTAAATCACCTCAACCCAATCTTTCAAATCAAGACCAGCGTTTTCTTTGACTTCTTTTAATTCTCCATAGAAACCCCAACTTGAATCAACCTCTTCTTTTTCAATGTTACCGCAAGACTCACACTTAACATTTTTGTAAATACGATAGCCGTAAGCCGTACCGGAAAGATACTGGTTGTAAGTGTCTAAATCGCTTTTAATAGTGTGCAAGGCATCGGCTTTACTCTTGAAACAACCATCAATCATATTCTTTTTATCTACAAACATAAAGCCAACTGGCGAAGTATCCCAACCTCTTTTTTCTCCAATGCTTAAACTTATTCCACTATGGTCATACAAAGTCAAAGGAACAATAACAACGGCGTTAAATTCCTTAATCAAATAGTTTTGAATTGCTTCAAAGGAATCAAACTGTTCAGCCTTTAAATCGTGCTTATCACCTAAGACATAGGAATCAGTAAAACAAAATATCTTTGTGCAATTATCCCACTCTCTAGGGTTCTCAGCTTCGAAATCATAAAAAACCTCTAAAATAGAACCATCGTGTTTGTTCTTATACTTTTCAATAACATCAATATTTTCATCCATTTGAACCACTCCAAAATAGTTACATACTACAAGAAATAAAGGTACGAAAGTAATATATATTCTCCGTAGCATAATTTAATAAGATAAAAAGGAGTGGTTGACATGGACAAAAAAATAAAGGAATTTATTAACGAACTTGGAAAAGTAAAAAGCAAATTTAACACAGTACAAAAACCAAATTCTAGAGAAGAAATAACCATACTGGAAGACGATTTTTTCCAACATGATTTTTTTACCAATGCTCTGGAGCCATTCCAGAACTCAACTTATGCATGGAGTGAAGACTTTATTTATGCAATGCTAGACACAGTTAAAGAATGGCAAGATACTGAAGAGCTAGGTGATGTAATTGACTACTTTAAGAACTGGGAGTATTACCAGTTATCTGAAGATACTGTAGACATATACAACGGCGAATTAATCGCATGGCTTGGAGAAAGCAATTATAACATGGAATATTTAAACAGAGCCATAGAGCGAGGGGCAAAAACTGGTTTTGATTTACTCCAATCTGCACAAAGGTTTGCACTAGACGAACACTTTGAAAAGCTAAAAGCCAACTTAATTGAATGGCTTGAAGACCTAGAAAACGAAGAGGCCGAGCCAGAGCCAGAGAAGGCAAAACAATGAACCAAGAAAAACAAATCGTACCAGAGTACGAACGCCAACTATACGAAGGGCTAACCAAAGAGCAAGAGAAGAAACTCCGGTGCTCCATTACAGTAATAGAAAAACTGGTAGGGTTGAAATAGCCCAACTACAACATAACACACAACAAACTACTACATAATTCCAAAATGGTTAATATTCCAAACTGCTAAGACCAAGCAACACACAACACGAAACACGGCGGTTAAAAAGTCAAAAATGGTTAAAATCGGTTAAA
>CAZEZZ010000016.1:0-5433 GCA_964515885.1 uncultured Candidatus Saccharibacteria bacterium | reverse complement strand
AGTGAACTGTGAATCATGTGGTAAAGAGTGCGGAGCAAAATTCTACTGTTCTGCTTGTGGTCTGGAAGCAGTCCCAACCATCAGAACCGAACACGGCAAGAAGTACCTAACCTATGTACTTGAGCAGGCGAGCAAATGAAACACATCACCCTAGCACCCAAGCTTGAGAGAGTACTCGACATAAGCGAAGCATCGGCTCAATGGCTCGATGACATCGCCAACTATGAAACTAGACTCAACCCACACATAGAACACACACACGGCAAGACATACTTAGTGTACGAACTAGACCACACAAACCCAAGACCATTAGACCTAGGCATAGCCAGAGCCTAGATAACCAAGGGGCAAACCGCAAGCCCCTCTTTTTCTTTCTTTACCCCCAGACCAACAGACCAAGGTGCCTTGCACAAAGCCAAGCCCCAAATTTCAAGAAATAAGCACTACAATAATTTCTACCCATTTTTGACAATCAGGTATTACGCACCCCCCAATCCCCCGTGTTCCATCCCCCTAGCCCCAACAAAGTATTTATATAGTTGTATTACGCTATATGTTTTATGAAGCAGGTTTTTTCTTTTAGGGTTTCGGAAAAGGAACTTAGGGATTTTGTTGGAAAGTGTGAGGCTAATGGTAAGAAGCCCACAGTCGTAGCCCGTGGTCTTGTGGAGGCGTTTAATCGTGGTAAAAGTAATTAGGGATAAAACATTATTTGCAGATTTTATTATTGAGCGTGGTGCTTTGGGCTTGTCCCATGAGCAGATTGCCAGGGATTGTGAGGCTTTACTTGATTTGAAAGTTTCTCCGGATTCTATTACTGAATTTGTTAAAGAGAATGATAATTTAATTAAGGCTCGAGAAGTAGAACTTCGTTCAGAGATTGCAGAGAACTCTCCCATGATTCTTGCCAGACTCCAGGACATCTCTATGAAGCTGAACAAGAAGCTTGATATTTTGGACAAGAATGATGATATGGATGTTTACGCTAAAATTATTTCTCCGTACCTCAGGTCCCTTGAATTAATTGGTAAAGGAATTGGCGAACTTCGAGACGAGCACGTTTTAATCACTCAGTCCGAACTTGGTATTGATTCGTTTGCCGGACTTGAATTGCTTGAGAGTGAGAACCTTATCATCATTCCTTGCAAAGAAAAACTAATGAGGTTATTGGAGTGAACCTTAGTCCCATAGTTTTTGATATTGAAACAACTGGCTTGTCTTCTACGCATTGTAGCATCATAGCCATTGGTTATCAAACTGACCCAATCAACACCATTGTCATAACTGATGAGGGCCGAACAGAGAGAGAAATGCTTAAAGAGTTCCTTGATGTTTTGAATAAAATAGAAGACCCAATCCTTATCGGTTACAATTGCCGTAGTTTTGATATTCCGTTTGTTGTAGCCCGTTGTATGAAGTACCATCTCACACCTGACCCTCTTCTTCACCCACTCTCTCTTGACCTTATGTTGCTCTTTGGAATGAACTGCCTATCTAACAAGACGAGATGTAAACTCACCGAAGCCTGTGAGTTCTTTGACATAGCTAAAGACGATGAGACGGATGGTTCAATGATGCCCAAGTTTTATGCTGACAAAGACTACGAGAAAATTGATTACCATTGCAGAATAGATGTCCTTTCCACATTTGGCTTGTTTGAACGCATGATTCCAATCTGTAAAAATTATTTGAGAGTTAAAAACATTTTCAAATCCTTGGAGGGATACGATGACACTAAATGAGGGAACTTCCACCAAAGGCGGTTCATTTGTACCGGAGGGATACGATTACAAAAAAACAGGTAAAGCAGCTACAAGGCGTAGAGTCGCTCCGAAAGGAAAACCTCCAACTTTCCGCACTAAATAAGTTATTGCTTTACAAAAACTTCGAATTCTTCTTTACGAAGTATCTTGGATTTCAGTTAGCTGATTTCCATAAACAGATTTCCCAGACTTGGCAAAACAATTCCAAAGTTGTAGTAATTGCCCCTAGAGGTCACGGTAAATCTGTCCTTGCTTCAGCTTATGCTCTCTGGCTTTTGTTTACGGCTAAAACACCGATTACCATTCTTGTTATTTCAGCCACTCAGGACCAATCCTCTAAATTCCTTGAAAAAATCAAAGGCTCTATCGAAGACCATCCGTTCCTTAGCAAAATGCTTAAGCCAGTTAATTCTCACGAATCAAAATGGGCTGCAACTGAAATAAAGTGTTCTAACGGCTCAAGCGTTATCTGTAAACCTCTTGGTTCAGGAATCCGTGGCTTGCACGTTAATTATTGTCTCTGTGATGATATTTTGAAAGATGAAATTGGTTCTGCTGAAAAGACCAAGAAACTTTTCTTCGAAGTAGTCCTCCCAACAACCAGAACCAAGAAAGGGAAGATTCTAGTAACCGGAACTCCTCAATCTTATGTAGACTTGCTTGCTGACTTGTCCAATAAAAAAAACTTTCCTGATTGGGGATTCTTAAAGTTCCAGGCAGTCAAACTCAAAGACGGAGAGTGGTTTGAACCTCTTTGGAAAGGAATGTTTGACCTTGATGAATTAAGAATCATTAAATCCAACATGGGTAGTGTTGCGTGGTCAAAAGAGTATATGTGCGAGCCTATTTCTGGAGGAACTTCTTTATTTCCCTGGAATCTTTTAGAGAGGGCAATCGACAATGACTTGCTTCCAAAAGCTGAGGGTTCAAAGAGATTCACTTATTATCTTGGAATGGATGTTGCATTGTCCGAGAAGGATACTGCTGATTGGTCTGTGATTATTATTGGAGAACAATCCAATGATGAGAAGCATTTGAAGGTTGTCCGTGTTGAGAGAGTCAAAGGATGGGGTACAGATCGCTTGATGCAGAGACTTGTCGAACTTCAAGGAAAGTTCCAGTTTCGCCATGCCCTAGTAGAACAAATTGGAGTATCCTACGACCTAGCTAACCAGATGACCTCTAATCCACTTACTCGTACTTCTTTCGAGGGATTTGTTACTTCCAGAACAAACAAGGAGCGTATCCTGTCTGGTTTAGAGATTGCGATGCGTAACGAGGTTTTAAAGATTCCAAAAAACGATACTCTGATTGAAGAACTCTTGTCTTTTGGAATAAGAGATCATTCTTCAGGTAAACAGACCTTTGAAGCCCTAGGGAAGCACGATGATACTGTGATGGCTTTGGCAATGATGGTTGAAGCAACTAAGGAGAAAATAGGCAAAGTCTCTGCATCTGTAGTGTAATACAATCGTAATACACCAACAAAACAAAGTCTTTATATAGTTCTTAGACAGTATACCTATCCTTATGACAAAGGTTCCAGTTTCAGCTCACTATGTTGACGAAGGCGATTCTTTAAATGATGTCCAAGAGGGTAAAGACCAGAACCGCAGAATATCTTATTCTGATATGTATTCTTGGCTCAAGATTTCTCCTGAGATAGTTGGAATCACAAGTGCTATTTGTGATGACTTACTCGGAGACAATATTGAATGGGATGGAAAAGATGGTCCTGTTAAAGAAGCCCAGAAGTTTGCCAGTACTAATTACTTCCGTAAAAAACTTTACTCAGTTCTACAGGACTATGTTCTAACTGGAGATGGATACCTAGGAGTCTCTGGATTTATTACCTTGACTGCTATGAAGCGTATTTCTTCAGAGATGCACAAAGAAGGTGTTGAATTAAACCCTTTTACTACAATGAAAAAGTTTAGAGTCAGAGCACCCAGGGCTAATGAGCCTAGAAATCTTTTCCCACTTAAAACTTCCACAATCAAAATCAACTATGATAAACATGGAGTGGTTGGAAGTTATGTCCAGAAAGTTGATGGAATTGGAACCACAGTTGAATTTGACCCAGAGGAAGTAATCCATCTTTCGCTTAACAATCTTGGACACGATGTTTATGGCTACTCTGCCTTTTGGAGTTGTCTTAATGAAATCGCCTCGCTTTGGTATGCTAAGGACTACGCAGGTACTTTCTTCCAGAATGATGGTACGCCGGACTGGATGTATACCATGGAAGAGGAAACTCCAAAGTCTGCTAATGTAAAAGGATTCAAAAGAGAAATAAAAAAGATGAGGGCTTCAAAGAACAAACACAAGTCAATGGTTATTACTGGCAAAGTCAAAGCCGAGAAAATGAATGACTTCAACAAAGACATGGAGTTCCCTAAACTTGTTGAAATCTTTACTCAGAGATTGATGATGGCGTGGAATATGCCTCCAACTCGTTTGAGTAATATGCAGGGCAACTATCGTTCCAGTATTGAAGGAAACGAAGGCTACTACAAAAAGATTAATCGTATCCAGCTCGAAATCGAAGACCAGCTCAACAATGAGTTGTGGTGGAGATTTGGAGATGTGAAAATGAGATACAAGCGTGTCTACAAAAGAGACGAGTCAAGAGAAGCAGACATCGTCAACAGACTATGTGGCAGACCAGTTCTAACTCCAAACGAAGGAAGAGCTTATCTTGGATTAAAACCATTTGTCGGAGATCCTTCAATGGACGAAGTTCAATCCAAAGAAAACCCAATTGGTAAAACTCCAGAGATGAAATCTGGAGAAGAAGTCGGAAACCAGTTCAAGGACGCAGGTGAAGAAAGTGGTTAGAGAAGTAGTTCGAAATGACCATACATATTACTTGAATTTTTCAATCAAGGATTCTTCAGGCGATGCCGTAGATCTTTCGACCATCACTTCAATTACTTACAAGGCTCGTTTGCACGATACTACTGTCCTTTTAATCGAAGGTGCTTGTAGTGTTTTAGTTGCTGATTCGGGTACTTGCAGGTATTTAGTATTGGACGAAGACTTTGATACTGCCGGGATTTATGATGATGAAATATTTATTGTTTTTTCTTCAGGCGAAGAAAGGACATTTTTGTTCGATGAGAAACTTAAAATAGTAGAAGACCTATAGGTTTATTATGCGGAGGCTTTTTGAATGAAGGCGTACAAGAAAGTTGATGGAAAGAAAGTCGAAATCGAAATAGTCAAAGTCGGAGACAAATACATAGAAGTCGATGGCTACAATTTAGTCGATGGAAAGCAAGTTCCAAAAATGAAAGTTAATACGATTGAAAAAAAGAATGCTCAAGGTGGAACTGATATAACAGTTCAGATTCCATACTTAAATCTGTCCGCAGTCGAGAACGATTTAGCGGGCAAACCTAAAGGGGGAAATTAGCATGACATCAGGTATATATAATTGTTTTAAAGGCGATTTAATGGAAAAACAAGTCGACATCGGTGACGGTGGAGACTCAATCAAAATAGCGTTGTACGATGACTCACACGCATTCACAGCAACAGACACAGTTTACACTAGCACCAACGAGTTAGCAACAACTGGCGGATACACTCAAGACGACAAAGCTCTTGCAGGTCAAGCAGTAACAACAGCAGCAACAACCAAATGGGATGCAACAGACACGGCTTGGAC
>CAZEZZ010000015.1:0-11917 GCA_964515885.1 uncultured Candidatus Saccharibacteria bacterium | reverse complement strand
TAAATTGCCAATATAATCCCTATTCTCCAAAATTATAATAAGCTTTGGACTAGGGAGCTAATCTTGACAGTAACTAAACAATAATATATACTTAAAACATCCAAAGACAGTGGGCAAACAATAAGACCCGCCGAGGAACAATCCTTATTAAGGATGTTTAGCTGTCTGTGGAAGACAGATTTTTTATTAAAAAATTATGGCAATAACAAAAGAAAAAAAACAAGAAATATTAAAGGATTTAAGAGATAAGATTTCCAAACAGAAGTCCATCGTTTTAATTGGAATTTCAGGTTTAAAGGTAAAAGATCTTTCTATCTTGAGAAAGCAATTAAAAGAAAATGGATCTGAATTAAAAGTAGTTAAAAAGACTTTAGCGGGGATAGCCTTAAAAGAGAATAAATTAGATTTTGACAAAAGTAGCATTAAAACTGAAGTAGGATTTATTTTCGGATTTGAAGATGAAATTCTTCCAGCAAAGACAGCTTATAAGTTCGCAAAGACCCATGAAAATTTAAAAATATTAGGTGGATTTATAGAAGGATTATACAAGGACGGGGCAGAAGTAACAGTGTTAGCTCAATTACCAAGCAGACAGGAATTATTAGCTAAGATGGTAGGAAGCTTATCCGCTCCAATTTCAGGTTTTGTAAATGTTTTACAAGGAAACATTAAAGGTCTGGTAGTGGCATTAAATGCCATTAGTAAAAATAAACAATAAATATATGACAGAAGAAAAAAAAGAAGAAGTTAAAGTTCCGGAAAAGTTCCAGAAATTAGTCGGAGAAATCGAAAAGATGACCGTACTAGACTTAGCTGAATTAGTTAAGATTTTGGAAGAAAAATTCGGAGTATCAGCCGCAGCTCCTGTTGCAGCTCCAGCCGCAGCCGGCGAAGCAGCCCCAGCAGCCGAAGAAAAGAGCGTTTTTAACATTGAACTTACAACCGTTGGAGAGAAAAAGATAGAAGTTATTAAAGCTGTTAGAGATATCACAGGTTTAGGATTAAAAGAATCTAAAGACTTGGTTGATGCAGCAGCAGCAGCTCCTCAAATGGTTAAAGAGAATGTTAAGAAAGAAGAGGCAGAAGAGATTAAGAAACAATTTGACGCAGCTGGTGCCAAGGTAGAACTTAAGTAAATCTATTTTTAAACAGGAAAAACAAGCGATTACAGCTTGTTTTTCTTTTGTTTTAGAGTATTTTACTTAGAAGTTTATCTTATATACTTTAGATCCAGAAAGTAGATATATTGTTCTTCCATTATCTGAAGTGACAATATCTAAAATATTATCAAAAGATTGGCTCTGATATTGGTGTATTATTTCACCAGATTTATTGATAATAATTATTCTTTTTTCAGTCGGTTCTATTAAATAGAGATAGGGGATATTAGGAGTAGTAAATATATGAGAAATGTTTTTTACTTCTGGGAATATATCTAGGCTTATCGTTTGTTGTAATCTTCCCCCATGATATCTTTTAATTTCATTATCTTCAGCCAGTAGCCAAATAGAACCATCTATTGCCATAGATTTAAATTCATTAGTTCTGCTTTCTTCTAGCCACAATTTAGGGTTCCCCCAAGTATTATCAGAAAAAGGATATTTAACTATTCTTGATTTATCCTTATCCAAGAGATAAATATTATTTCCATAAGTGGTAAATTCATCGAAGTTATAGTCTGGATAAGGAGCAGAGAGCAATTGTCTTTCATTAATCTCTCCATTTTCTAACGATAAAAGATGATTTGGTTTTGAAAGGAATAATAGAGAGCTCTCAGAAGGTTTTAAGAAATCTATTTCTTTATTTATATATATAATTCTTTCTTCTTTGCTTTGGGTTAATTCAAAAGCATTTTTAGAATAAGGATTTATAAAATAAAGATTATTATTGAGAATATTTATTTTGAATGGAATATAATTATTAGATTTGAATTCAAAGAAAAGTTCAGGATCTGCTAACTCTGTGAATTTATTCATTTCGTAGAGATAATCTGATATGTCTTTTTTCACAGAAATTACTTCTTCTTTTAAATCAGTCGGCAAGGAAGATATATCTTTTAAAATAGGGGATAGCAATTGTAGACTTTCCATTAAAATATCATTCGCTCTGTCTTTTGCTCCAGGAGTACTGTCGGAAAGGATGAAATAGGTTTCTGCTTTTTCTACATTATCTTTAGCCGTTTCTAATATTAGTTGATAATCTCCTATCTTTTTTTCTGTTTGCAGTTGGAAGATATAATATCCTACCAATAGGAAAATAATCAAAAATGGGATAAGAATTATCTTTTTGTGTAGTTTTATTTTAGGAATTTTAAGCTCAAGTTTAGGTATTTTAGGAATTTTAAGCTCAAGTTTGGGTATTTTAGGAGTAGATATTTGAGGTATTTTTATCTTTGGTGTAGTTATCTTTAACTTCTTATTCTTAATATTAAAGCTAGGTAGCTTAATAACAGGTTTTTTAATGCTTATAAGAAGAATTTTAGGTATTCTTATTTTCCTTAAAATAGGAGCAAAAGATTCTTTAATAGAAAATACCTTTAAACTCCTTTTTAGGGCAAGAGTTTCTCTTTCTTTTGGCATTTCCTCCTTACTCAATACTACTAATAAAGCAGCTCCCGTGGCCTTGGTTAACTTTTCTTTTTTAGCATTGAATATCTCTTTTATCTTCTTTGTTTCTTCCTTTAGATTTTCAGATAAAGATACTCTAGCTATATCACTTAGGAATTTCTCTTGGAAAAATATATCAGACACGGATTTGGTTAATACTAATATTATGTCGTTTTCAGCTAGTTTTCCTGAAACTATATTTCCAAATACTTTTAAAGGATATGGTTCAAAATCTTCTAGATTAAGTTTTTGATCAGTATCCATTACTTGTCCCTTCCTTATTAAATATATTTTAAGTTCTCCTGTTTTAGTGAAATTTAATTCAAAGTTTTTAATTGTAATGACAGAAAAGCTTAAATTTCCCAACCAACTTACGTCACCTGATTTAGCTATCTTTTCTAAATATTCATTAGATTTTTTTAAAGTATCTTTTAATGATTTTTCCGAAGTTATAGAAACTGTCTTATAATATTTTTCTTTTATGTGTTTAGCTAGCTTATCTAAGAAACGAACATTCTGAGGAAGAACATTTTTAAGTATTCCTAGCATATATAAACTCCCCATTCTTTTTTCATAGACATTCTCAGGCTCATAACAAAAACTATCAAAGGTTGCGTCCTCTTTGTTCTTGGGATTAAAATGAAATTCAAATATTTGCATACTTGATACATTTTAAAATATTTTTTGTAATTTAACAAATATAGGTTGACTTTTTAGTGCTAATATATATAATATTAGTAATCTAGAGAAAGGAGGTTGTGATGATAATTGGATTTGACCTTGACGGTTTTATTTCCAAGAAGAGGTTATTTAACCCAAGCCTGCACTTGCCACAATGCATGTGCATTCTCTTGGCCCCTATATTTCTTCTGGTCAAACCTAATCTGTCAGTAATTAGTATTTTAAAATCTATAAAACTGATGGGGCATGAAATAATAATTATTTCTGCCAGATCCAATTACGTTTTTAATTTGACGAAGAAATGGCTAGAAAAGAATAATGTTCCTTTTGAAAAATTAATATGTGTCGGGATTGGGAGGGGGACAAAAGAAAGGAAATTGGAAGCTATCCAGAGAGAAAAAGTGGTTTTCTTTTTTGATGACAACGAGAGAGTAGTGGCTTATTTGCGGAAGAATTCAGTGAGAGCGAGTACTCATCTTTAAGGCGGAAGCTTCAATGCCGACGCCTTTTTATTTTGAATATATTGTTTAAATTTGTTAAAATTCAACAATAGGGCATTTGGCTCAGCGGTAGAGCGCTTCGTTCACATCGAAGAGGTCACAGGTTCGAATCCTGTAGAGCCCACATATGACATTTAAATTCGAAGTAGTAGCAGTTATATTATTTCTGCTATTCGCCATATTTTTCGTAATAAACAATATCTGGCCTAATTTGCTTAAATGAGGAATTTTAATTTCAGAAATAAAATCTTTCTAAGTATTACTGGAGAGGGAAGTTTAGATTGGTCTAATAAATTAAAAGAGATAAATAAGTTAAAAATTAAGAAAGTAGCTGTATTTCTAGAAAGGTTTGATAAGAAAGAAAGAGATAATCTCTACAGACTGTTAGAAAAATCTTCTATTAAAGAGGTTCCTTTTGTCCATTTAAGACATGATGTTAGCGCAAAGGAAATAGAATACTTTATAAAGAAGTATAAAACTAAGTATTTTAATATACATGAAGAACATTTTAAGATATTAGATAAATGGAAAGGCTACTGGGATAAGATTTATTTAGAAATGAATTATGATAATAAGATTAATAAAGACGTTAAAGTTAGAAAGATTGGAGGATTTTGTATAGATTTATCTCATTTTAAATCTTCTATTGCTAGAGGAACGGAAGAAGTTTATTACGCTTATTTAAGAAAGAATAAAATAAAATTTACTTGCAATCATTTAAATGGGTATGATCCCATTAAAAGAAGAGATAAGCATACTATAACTAGTCTAAAAGATTTTAATTATCTTACTACTTTGCCCAAATACATATTTGGTAAAGTTATTGCTTTGGAAGTTGATAATTCCATTAAAGAACAAATAAAGTTTAAAGAATATTTAATTAAAGTTTTAAATGTTTACTTTCTTAAAAAAACAAAATAGGGTAGTAGAAGAAAAAATAAGAGCTCATATTTATGCATCTGGAAGAGTTCAGGGAGTTTACTATAGAGATACTTCCAAGAAGAAAGCTAAGAAATTAGGAGTTTTAGGTTGGATTAAAAATCTTAAAGACGGCAGAATAGAAGGAGTGTTTGAAGGAGATAAGAGTAAAGTGGAAAAAATGGTCAATTGGTCTAGAAAAGGATCTTTTTGGGCATCCGTTGACTCTTTTGATGTTATCTGGCAAGATTATGGTAAAGAATTCTCTGATTTTGAAATCAGATATGATATTTTGTAAGCTATTTTACAATAAAAAAATACTGAAACAGGAGGAAGGAAAATGGTCAGCAAAAAGTTTCTGCTTATTATTAACCCGACTTCTGGTTCGGGTCGAGGCAAAAAATGGGAGAAATGGTTTAAAAAGGAAAGTTCAAAATTTCCTAACGTGGAGCTAGTCATACGTTTTAGCTCAAAAAGTGGAGAGGACAGTATTGAAAATTTAGCCAAAATGGCTGAAAGTTGTGGATACTGTAGAGTCATAGTAGTTGGAGGAGATGGTAGTTTCAATGAGGCTGCTAATGGATTGGTGAATAGTAATATCCCTTTAGCGGTTATTGCCTTGGGAACAGCTAATGATTTCCCAATAGGGCTTGGCATTCCTAGAAATGTTAAAAAAGCCTTTAGAATAGCAATGTCTGGGAAAGAAGTCTCAATTGATCTTGGTAAATTTAATGGGATATTTTTCGTAAATGTTGCTAGCTTTGGTTTTGATGCAGAAATAGTTAAAATGGTTTCTGAATCAAGAGAAGGGTATCGCATACTTTCTTCGAAATGGTTATATGTGTTAACTCTTTTGAAAAAACTTTCTGCTCCTTTGGAATTTTCCACAATTAAGATTAATGGAGGAATAGAAAGAATTGCATTGGGGTTTGTTGTGACTAATGGTCCACAATACGGAGGTAAATTTAAAATCTCTCCAACAGCTAGTTACACAGACGGATTATTGGATTGTTGTCTTATCCCCAGAATGAATAGATTGAAGCTATCGAGAATGATTTTTAGGCTTTTAAGTGGTACTCATGAGAAGATTTCCGATATAATAACGGAGAAGAAATCCTTTCTTGTAGTCTCTTCTTGTGACGCCCTAAGTTGTGAAGTGGACGGCGAAGTTTTCGAGAGTAGTAAAGACTACATAAACAGTAAAGATTACATAATAACCGTTCATCCCAAAGCCTTAAAGGTGGTCATCCCTCGGGAAGGTATAGTCAGATGAAAGAAAAGAAAATAGTTTATTTGGCTTTGGGCGATATCCAGGGAATTGGTTTCAGGGATAAGGTAAAGGAAGAAGCAAAGAAAAGGGGACTTAGTTGTTCAGCCGAGAACATACCTCCACCAGAGAGAAAAGTCCGCATAGAATTAGAAGGGAAGTGGATTGACGTCGTGAAGATGGCTTCCTGGATAAGATCCATAGAGGGAGTGGATGGACTGGTTTCTTTTCCAGTCGGCAACAAGGAAGCTTCTGCTTCCAAAAACAACAAATAACTCCAGAGGGATTGTATCTTTCTGGAGTTTTTATATTCTTGACTTTTTCGTTAATTATTATATAATTTAAATACTTGAGATTTTTAAAAATATTAGGAGGTAAAGATGCCTAAAACAAAGAAATCTAAACCACCTTTTCCATTTAGATTCACAAGTTATCCTCCTCAAAAAAACGGTAAACTTTTTATTGCCAGAGATAGCCTTTGCGAAATCACCGTTAGATTTACTATCGATGAAGACGGTAATATTGAAATAGGTGATTCTACAGCAAAAATGCATTTAAGTAGTGACCGTATGGACGGGAGAACAGCGTCATTTCTGAGTAAGAGAATGGAAGAAGCAATAGCTAGACTTAAAAATGATCTTAAACCTGAAATAATAAGAATTAGAAAAAGAAAACAAGAAGACGAGAAAGAAGATCGCAAAAGCCAGCCTTATTGGCAAAGAGCACCGTTTGAATAAATTACTCGTTTGACCTTTATTAGTTCTTTGTTAAGTGTATCTTGATTTGCCTTCTGGCTAAATCTTAGACTACGCTTGGAGGAGATAGCAATTACTTCTTTTTTGCTCTTCCCTCCTTTTTTATTGACTTGTCGTAAGATTAGGAGTTTAGTGATATAATAGAATAAGTCGATTAATAACTAATTTAATTATATTATGGGAAACGAAAATTTTAATGCTTTTAATGAGCGTCCGATTCATGTTAATCCAAAGATGCCAGATATTAAAGCGGGGAAACTAATTTTAAAGATTACAATTTCTTTAATCGTTATTGTCTTTGCCTTTAATTTTTTTGGCACCGTAGGAGCTGGAGAAAGGGGAATCCTTTTGCAGTTTGGTGCTGTTCAAGATAAGGTTTTTGGTGAAGGTCTTTATTTTAAGATACCTTTCATCCAGAATGTTGTAAAAATGGATGTTAAGATTCAGAAAAACGAAGTTCCGGCCAGCGCTTCATCAAAAGATTTACAAGTGGTAACTTCTAGAATTGCCTTGAATTATCATCTTGATCCAAGTGCAGTAAATAAAATCTGGCAAGATGTAGGAAAAAACTATAGCGTTCGTATTATTGCTCCTTCAATTCAGGAGGGAGTAAAAGCAGTTACAGCCAGATTTACAGCTGAAGAGTTAATCACTAAAAGAGAAGAAGTAAAGGATCAAATTAAAATAAATCTTGCTGAGAGATTATTTGACAACTCAATCATAGTTGACGAATTCAACATTATTGATTTTGAGTTTTCTGCAGCGTTTAACGAAGCAATTGAGGCCAAAGTTAAAGCTGAACAGTTAAAATTAAAAGCAGATAGGGACTTGGAAAGAATTAAAATCGAAAAAGAACAAATGATAGCAGCAGCTCAGGGTAAAGCAGAAGCAATTAGGATAGAAGCTCAGGCATTAAGGCAGAATGCTCAAGTGGTAGAACTTCGTTGGATAGAGAAATGGAATGGTGAAGTTCCTACTTACTGGGGAGAGGCTAGTCCTTTCATCGGTATAAATAGATAAAACATTGGGAATCAAAAGACCGCCAAGGGGCGGTTTTTTGGTTAGTTGAACTAGTATTGCTTTTTAGAGGTTATTCGTATAATGTATTGGTATATAGATTCGATATTTAAGGAGGTAAGATCTTTGAACAATGCAATTTTTAAAACAGGAATGAAGGTTCACGAAGTTATCGCTGAGATAGTAAGGATAAATCCAGCGATAAATAATTTAGAATTCTATGTCTATAGTCCTAGGTTGAGCATTGCAGAATTACAGGATTTACGGGATTCTGTCCTTCTATCTAGACTGCTTTTTCATGATTGCCCTAAGGGCCATCTGATATCAAGAGAAAAAATAACAGCAGCTAATCTGCTGGAAAAAATCTCTTCTCTCAATGGAGATTCAGCCCTTAGTGTTCTTTCCAAGGTGAAACACAAGAAAAAAATTCTTCATATTCCGATGATGGATTTTAGTGATCGCGATCATTCTGGGAAAAAGGTTAATCTGGAAAAGCATTTGTCCGACATTATTCGTTTTCTCGAGGAAGCAGGTTACAACAAAGGAGTTGTCCTGTTCTCTGGAAAATCTTTCCATTATTATGGAACGAGTCTAATGACGGAAGAAAGGTGGCGGAGTTTTCTGGCAAACTGTTCACTTTCCGGGCTGGCAGATGAGAGATACATAGCTCACCGTTATAAGGATGGATGTGGTATCTTAAGGATCTCGGCCTGTTCTTTAAAGCCCAAAGTTCCGAGAGTCGTCGCGGTTCTTTAGACAAAACAATCAGGTAGGGGATGGTTTATAACCAAGCCCCTTTTTTATTTTATGTTTTACAAATTATTAATGGGGAGTTAAGACTTGATTTTTCTATGGATGGTGGTAATTTTATGGTAATAGTTCGTTGGAGGTTAATAATGACTGTTTGCAAGATGTTATACCCTGCAGCGTTTGAGGATGAAGGAGGGGTGATGATTCCCCATCTTCCAGACAAAGAGGAAATGGAAAGGTGTGCCTTTGCCTCAAGAGCTGGCGTTAGCTGTCTTAGACAGAAGAAGGAAACAACTGAGATTGTGGAAAAGATTAATTGCGGTAATTGTTTTCTTCATCCCTTTAAGTATGCTTTTGCGAGAAGGAGATCATTCGTTAAGTCGTCCATTAGGACGGAAAAAGTTACATCTTAGCTATGAGGGCATTAAGAAATTGTTCGATGGGTCTATCTCAGGATAGACCTTTTTTATTCCAATCATTGACTTTCTGGCTCAATTAAGTATTATATAAGAAGAAAAATCAGGAGGGGATTACCCTCTTTTTGTATATAAAAAGGGAAAATATAAATCAGTATTTTGTCAAAAAAATAACAGGAGGTAACTGACAATGATTAACGTTGCTATCGTAGGATTGGGCAACATGGGGAGAGGAGCTATCAAGGCGGTTAGGAGTAATCCTGACATGAGATTGGTAGCTATTTTTACCAGGAGGCTGGAACAGGTAAGAGCGGATGTAGGGGATATTCTTGTGCTTCCCACTAAAGGATATGTATTGCCAAAAGGTCTTAAAATAGACGTGGCTGTCCTTTGTGGCGGATCCAAAGAAGACATCCCCATCCAAGGACCGGAGTTTGCAGCAAAGTTCAATACCGTGGATGGTTTTGACACTCATGCAGACATTCCGGACTATTTCCAGAAGATGAGAAAAGTTGCCAAAAGAAACGGCAACGTTTCCATCATATCCACCGGCTGGGATCCCGGCATTTTTTCCCTAGAACGGATCCTCGGCGATTCCTTCTTGCCGGGGAGCAAACGTTACACTTTCTGGGGAAGAGGAGTAAGCCAGGGTCATTCTGATGCTGTCAGGAAGCTTGAGGGCGTACTGGATGCTCGTCAGTATACCATTCCGTTTGAGGAGGCAATCGAACGGGTGAGAGCAGGCGAAACGCCAGATTTTACCAAAAGAGAAATGCATAAGCGCTTGGTCTACGTTGTGGCCAAGGAAGGAGCAGATAAGCAGAAAATAGAAAAAGGCATCGTTGAGATGCCAAAATACTTCGATGAGTACAACACAGAAGTGGTATTCATCAGCAAGGAAGAGATGGAGAGAGATCATTCTGCTTATCCTCACGGCGGATTCGTCATGACGTCGGGAATGACCGGCAGCGGCAACAGACAGGTTACTGAATACGGATGTCAACTGGTAAGCAACCCCGAGTTCACTGCCAGCGTGCTCGTTGCCTGTGCCAGGGCAGCCTATCGATTAAACCAAACGAAATATCGTTGGCTGTTATTCTTTAAGAAGAAGTCCAGTGGAGCCTTCACCTTATTAGATATTCCATTGGGGTTCTTAAGTCCTCATCCTGCTGAAACCTTGAGAAGCAAATTTATGTAACGAGGAGGATCTTTTTGAAGGTGAAACAAAAGTGGAGGAAACAAAAAAAGCCATTTAAAAATGGTAAGGGCTCAAATCGCGAGTCCAAAAAATAAATACATATGAGGGAGACTCTAATTCTCCCTCTTTTTATTTCATATCTTAACTTATTAAACTAAAGTCAAACCTTGATTTTTTATTAAAAAATGGTAGAATATAAAAATTAATAAAGCACTATTTCCAATTAAATATTGTAGAAGGAGGGAAAAATGGATCCGGAAATTAAGTTTCTTGAAATTAATCTATCTTCAGCTCCGCGCGAATTCGGCCATCATCCCGATTTCTGGAAAGATTTTGATGGTCATTGGGCAAAAATTGAAGAATACAGAGAAAATAACCAAAAAGAGAAATTTCTTGAACAATTTGGAGGACAGGAAATACCAATTGAGGATTTTTATAATCCCTTACATCCAAATGTCTTTCTTATCCCCCGTAATCGTTATTTCATTATCGACGATTCCATAGGTACCGTAAGGATGACATTCCCGTTTAGTTCAACAGATATCTACATTGACGTAGATGAAACCAAAGGTGTTTTTTGTGACATTTACAAAACAGCGGCCTTCAACAGACTTGCTGGAATTTCACAACTTGGATACCTAGTTCTGCCAAAACCAGAAGAGTTGAAAAATTATGTAGAGATTGTTTATGCTGACCCTCCGTTTAAGCACACTAGGTGGATGCATTCTATCTTGACCGCTGCCATTCTGGATGTCGTACTGGCAAGAAATGGGTTCTCTATCAAAGAGAGAGCTAGTCTAGTTTTAATCTTTGCCTGTCACGACATAGCCACTCCAGCCGGTGGGGATTCAGTTAAAAGAGTGGATCCTCAAAATCTTGATGAGGAGTTAAACTTTAGTTGGCTTCTTAAGCATTGGGGTTTAGATAAGAAGTGGAAGAAAGAGTTTGGCTTTGACTTGGTTTTTGCTCAGTCCGTAGTGGAGAACGTTGGATTGTTTGGGGAGCTCCTAGACGTTATTGATAAGATTGCCTATACCGCTTTAGATTGCTTTGCAGTAGGCTCAATGCGTTCTGGAAAAATAAGGGATCTCTGCATGGCGAATCCTTTAGTCATGGATATCTGGCAAGACATTAAATTCTCTCCAGACAAGAAAAGCTTCACTTTTTCTGATCCCGAAAGGCTCTTTAACTTCTTATTACTGAGAGCTTATGAATTTCAGGAATTGTTATTTAATCCTCAAGCAAGGGGGTTAGACCTTTTTCTGAAAGACCTAGTTCAGCCCTTGTATGATAAGGGGGTTATCACCAAGGAGCAATTGTTAACTCAAGACGACTATTGGCTTCGGCATATTCTGGAAGAATATTATCCTGAAAAGATGCGTAGTTGTATTGAACCGGATTTTCTTTCCAGTCGGAAGTTCAAGACCTTAAAAGAACAAAAAAGGTTTATGGCCAAAATAGGGAATAGATTTGACCATGCGGAACATCTTTCCGAATTTTCTTCCGGTTTAGATTGGAGGGTTCTTTCAGGAATTCCCTTGAGAGAAGCCATATCAAAGGAAAAGATAAAGTTATTAGAGGAGGTGGTAGCTTCTACCCAAGGCTACTATGTATACTATCAAACCTAACTCCAGGCGCTTAATAAGAGTCTGGAGTTTTTATTTTGTGTCGGACAACTTATCTTGTGCGACATATGGTTGATTTTTGGGTAGAATGAGGGTATTTTAAATAATAGATGTATAAAAAATTATAATAATGATTAATATATTAAAAATAAAAATAAAGTGGTGGATGGCACTTTTAGTTTTC
>CAZEZZ010000014.1:0-12535 GCA_964515885.1 uncultured Candidatus Saccharibacteria bacterium | reverse complement strand
AAAAATCCTTTTCTATTTAAGCTTAAAAGATTTTTATCTATTTTTCTTTTAACTACTATTGGTTTCTTACACCCTCCAACTTTCATCACCTTTTTGGCTGCATTAGTTGGGTTTAAAGAAAAACAATTAACTTTATATTTCTTTTTAAGAAGTTCCAAAGTAACTATAGAATCTTTTCCTCCTCCGATAGGAACCAAATAACTATCTTTTCTTTTTCCCTTATCTATTTCTAATTTATCTTTTTTAAAAGATATAATTCTTGGAGAAAAAGGTTTTATTTTGTTTTCAAAAAAGAATTGACCTAATCCATTCAGAGTAACCAATTTCCAGAATTTAATTTGTTCTTCATCAAGATTACCACAATTTATTTCAATGACTGGAGAACAAGTGGACTTCCAGTAACTAATCATTTCTATTAAACCTAAATTAAAAATTAAATTATCCAAACCAACTAAATCAAACTTAGCTGGGATATTTTCAATAATTAATCCAGGCTTAAAAATAATTCCAGGATCTATTTTAAACAGAAAAGAAATTTTCAGGTTTCCTCCTGAAATTTTATAAGAGTAGTCAAAATATGAAAACTTGGGATATTTTTTTTGTAATTGTTTTAAAGTCATTTTATCCGAGTAATCTTATGGTTAAACCAACTATAGCAGCCACAGCTCCTATAATCCAGAATCTCATAGTTACTTGATAGTGTGGCCAACCCTTAGCTTCAAAATGTAAATGCAATGGAGAAGCTAAAAATATCTTTTTTCCTCTAAACTTTTTTGAAAGAAGCTGCAATATTACTGATCCAGATTCAACCACTAGCAAAATAGCGATAATAGGAAGAACTAATACAGAATCAGTTAAAAAAGCGACAACGGTTAAAGTAGCGCAAAGCCCCATAACTCCTGTTTCTCCCATATAAAACTTAGCTGGAGGTATGTTCTGCCATAGAAAAGCTAAAATCGCCCCGAATATAACAGCACAAAAAGCAGCAATATCTATCTGTCCCAAGAATAATGATATTCCAGCAAAGGCACCGAATATGTATACAAAAGCTCCTCCAGCCAATCCATCTATCCCGTCTATAACCCCTCCAGAATAAACAGCCAGCATCACTATCACGAAAATAGGTATATACCATCCGTTTATACCGAAATCTCCTACGCCAGGAACATGAATGCTATGCCAGTCCAGCCTAAAGTAAAACCACAAAGCACCGATAAGCCCTATTAACATTACCAACAACAATCTTTTTTTAAGGCTGACTCCGCCACCGATATATTTTCCTTTTCCGAAAACCTGGAACAAGTCATCTGCCAATCCTAATAAGGAAGCAGAGATTAAGGTAAATAAAAGAATCCAAGTCTGATCCCTACTTAGAAAGTTTAATTTATCTAGCCACCAGATATCAGTAACACGAGAGAGAAAATAGAATAATGATATTAAAACTAAAACACTAAGCCAGATTAGTACTCCTCCACATCGTGGTACGTTTACCTCTCCTTCTGAATGGAACTTTTTAAAATAAGTTAAGTCTCCCCCATCTACCGCTTTATCCCTGACTTCTTTTCTCCATAGTTTATATTTATAAAGTGTCTTTAATAAAAAAGGAGTAAACCAAAAAGCAAAAAGAAATCCTAAGGTTCCCAGGGTAAATACTTTTATTACATCTGTCGCTGCTTCAGGTAAATACATAATTACCACTTGTGGGCTGACTTAAGCCAATTTAATAATTTTTCCATTTCTCCGAATCTGTCATCAGATCCAATAACGATGCTAATTAAAGCGCCTCTATTCTTTGGAGATTTAGTTACTAAAATCATACACTCTTTTGCTTCTTCAGTATATCCTGTTTTCCCCCCTATGACTCCTTGGACATTACCCAATAATTTATTTGTATTATTCAAGATTGGGCCATATTCTGTAAATTCTTCAGTAGATAATATTTCCCAGATTAAATCTTCTTTCAACAATTCTTTAATTAACAAAGACATGTCTTTTGCAGTGGAAATATTTATTTTACTTTTAGGTTCATAGTCCTCTGGATCTAATCCAGAAACATTAACAAAAGAAGTATCTTTCATTCCTATTTTATCTGCTTCCCAATTCATGAGGGCAATGAATCTACTTTCTGTCATTCCGTCATAATCATCCGCTAGAGCAAAAGCTGCGTCGTTACTAGATTCCATCAACAAAGGATATAAGAGATATTCAACAGTAAAAACTTTTCCTATCTCCAACTTTCCAAAATTCTCTTCTTGCAAAACTGCTTCTTTGGAAACAGTTATTTCCTTATCTAAATCGTAATATTTTAAAACAACATTAGCTGTCATTAACTTGGTGATACTGGCTATTGGAAGTTTAGTATTTATATTTTTCTCTAATAATACTTTCTCCCCTCCGTTATCAGATAAAAAAATTGAAAAAGCAGCCCTAGTATCTGTTTGAAAATCTAATGACTCATCTTTTCTTATCGGCTTGGAATCTATTAACTTTTGCCTTAAATCAATGTCAGCTGCAATTATTTCAGGATGGTCAGCAATATTTTTCCAAAAGAAAAAATCTTCTAGATTTTCTTTTATAATATTAACTCCCCACCAAAAAGGTAAAGCTATAAAAAACGAAACAATTATAATTTTATAATTTTTTTTCTTTTTCTCCATCCCTATTTTTTCTTCTTTTTCGTTATAGACAAGCTTTGATCTATCCTCTCCATGTCTCTTGGAAAAGGGGTGGCTTCTCTTAAATTAGCTAATCCTAAATACTGTTTTACTATTCTTTCGCTTCCCATTGCAAATCCCCCCTCAGGAGGAAGTCCATATTTAAAAGTTTGTAGATAAAACGAGAAATTATTTAAGTCGTTGCCCCATTTCTTTATATTGTCTGTAAGTTGCTTATAATCATTTATTCTTTGTCCTCCAGTTACTATTTCTAATCCTCTGAATAAAAGATCAAAGCTTAAAGTATAATCTTTGTCTTTTGGGTCAGGATAAGTATAAAAAGGTCTTTTCTTTGTTGGGTAATGAGTTATAAAAATAAAGTCAGACTTATGTTCTTCCAAAGCCCATTTAGATATTTCTTTCTCATCTTCAGGATCTAAATCAGATTCTTTTCTATGGTCCCTATTAGTTCTTTTAAATATTATTTCTTGAGCCTCTCTCATTTTAATCCTTGGGATTGTTCCAACTTCAGGCTCTTTAGCTTCGTACAATTCTAATTCTTTTTTACAATTCCTTTGAACATCTTGGACCATATTATTTATTACCTTTTCACAAACATCCATTATATCTTCCCAGGATTCTATAAAAGCTAGTTCTGCATCTAAGCTTACATATTCTGATAGATGTCTAGTAGTTACACTAGGTTCTGCTCTAAAAACATGAGCTATAGTAAATACTCTTTCAAAAGCTCCAAGCATTATTTGTTTATACAACTGAGGGCTTTGAGATAAATAAGCTTTGTATTTGTAATAGTCTATTTTAAATATTTCAGCTCCTCCTTCTGCAACTGTTGGGACAATATTAGGAGATTGAAATTCAGTAAAATCCATTGTCTTTAATGTTTTTCTAAAACTATCTAATACTACATCCCCTAATTTAAAAATAGCTTTTATCTTTTCATTTCTAACAGTTAAAGGTCTTTGGTCAAAAAGAGTAGGAAGGCTTACTTGCAAGTCTTTTTCTGTATAATCAAAAGGAATAGGATCAGATTCTGCTAATACTTTTATCTCTTTGGCTTCTAGTTCCACCGTTCCTGTTTCTATCTTCTCATTCACCATTTTATCTGGTCTCTTGTTTATTTTTCCGGTAATCTCTACTACCCATTCTGGTTTAATCTTTTTCATCTCTTCGTAAGCTGGAGATCCAGGAATAAAAACAACTTGAAGAATTCCACTTCTATCTCTCAAATCAAAAAATACTATTTTACCATGAGCTCTTATTGTTTGAACCCAACCAGCAATTTTGACTTGTTTATCTGCTAATTCGTTTGTTTCTTTATTTAGTGTTCTTTTCATTTTTAGTTTGTTTAATCGGTAATTCAATATTAAAAGTAGTTCCCTTGCCCTTGCCTTGGCTTTCTATCCATATTTTACCATTATGCATATCTATGAACTTTTTTGCAACATATAGCCCTACCCCTGATCCTCCAGTATGGTTTTTTATTCCAGCTGTAGCTCTAGTAAACATTTGGAAAACATTAGCTATTTCTTCTTTGGTCATACCGTCTCCGGTATCGGAAATAATAATCTTTTCTTTTAAGGGAGTTGTTTCTGTCTTTATTGTAATCCCTCCATTCTGAGTATATTTTATTGCATTATCTATTATGTTTAATATGACTTGTCTCAATTTATCTTTATCAGCCATAATTTCTGGTAAGGATTTGGAAGATTTTTCTGTTTTAATATAAAGTCCTTTTTTCTTTGCGTTTATCTGTAATTCTTCTACGATATCAGAAATAAGTTTTTCTAAAGAAGTTGGTCCCAGCGTTAGTTCTATTTTCTCCGCATCCAAACGAGATAGGTTTAATAAATCATTTACAAGAGTTAAAAGCCTTTCATTACTCTGGAAAACATTTTTTAATGGTCTAACCATTTTTTTTGACACTTCTCCGTAAGTTCCATCTAAAATTAAAGATATATATCCTTTTACTACAGTTAAAGGAGTTCTTAATTGATGAGAAGCAATTGATAAAAATTCTGATTTTGCACTATTTAATTTTTCTACTTTTTGGTAGAGTTGCTGCAATTCTTTTCTTCTTTTAATTTCTTGCAACACACTCTTTATTAATAAATAACCCAAAAACATGAAAGAAACAAATAAAGATCCCTTCCATGTATATTCAAAAGGAGTTCGTGACGTAAAAATCTGTATTAAAAGAACAAATCCTATTATTCCAACTAACGCTTCTGTTAAAACAACCCTTATATCCATAAGGCGGTATTTTGAAATAGCATATCCTATCATGAATGGATATAAGAACACTAAAAAAGTTCCATATGGAGGATAAGCAATTCCATACCAGAGAGGAAAGTTAGTAATTCCACCACCTAATCCCAAAAGAGAACCTAATAATACATATTTTATTTGCTCTTGTTTGTATCCATCAATTGTTTTATAAGATTTTAGTAATAAAGAAAATCCATAAGCAGTAAATCCACAATAACCTATTATAATATATAAAGTATATAAAATTCCTGCTTGTGGCCACCAATTAAAATTTAAAATAGGGACTAAATCTTTTATATATAAAGAACTAAATGAAGAGAACAAAAAGATAAAAGTTAAAACATATCCCAATATTAATATTTTCTTTTTTGCTTTTATTAAGTCCAATAAATTTAAAACCCAATGAAAAAAGAATATTGGAATAAAGGTAGATCCTATACTTAACATTCTTACCCAAAATAAAGCAGTGTTTTTATCAGTAGACATCTGCCATATTCCATAACTTATTCCCCAGAAAGCTATAGAGGCACTCATTAAACCGAAAAGTTGATTAGCTTTTCCTTTTCTGTTGCTAAAGTAAACAAAAGATCCAAAGAGTATAGCTATGATTCCATTTATAAAACCTGATAAGGCAAATATGTTCATATAATAAAACAACTCCTAAAAAAATGTATTAATAAATAATAACATTTTTCTAGGAGCTGAACAATATCAGACCGTTTTACTCAAAGCGGTTTTTGAACACGATTCACCCATACCTGTTGGGAAAATGTTTTCTTCCACTTTGGATCAACGAACCCGATCTTGCTTAGTAGCTTTTCCAGTTTCTCTACAGTAAGAAAAGTGTAAAGGCCGTTTTTGCCTTTTTCCTGGATTGCAATGGCGTGTTTTAGGATACGCGTTCCCTGAAGAAGCCGGCTGAAGTCCCTGTCGACAATATACCTGTATAGGTTAAACATGTCTGGTAGGCTGGCTAGGAACACCCAGTTGAAGTTGACGTTGCTCTTTGGTGTTGACCAGATCAGCTCTCCACCAGGCTTCAGGATTCTGAACATATCCCGCAGCACCATTTCTAGTGCTTTTTCACCCTTGTTCCCGAGGAAATCGGTGACATAGGGTAAAACGAGATTGGCCCCGATGCCATTAAAGGTGTTGTTCAGATAAGGCAGCGGTTCCGTAATGCTTAGATGTTCTAGGATTACGGGAAGGTGCTTCCCCCCTTTTTTCAGTTCGGCCAGTTTTTCTTCGGCCGGCTTGAGAACGATATCAATAGCGTGTACCTCAACGAGGCATGCTTTTTCCTGAGCTTTTTCGCAGATTATTTCGGTAATCCTTAAAGGACCACATCCGACGTCCAGCCATGTATCGTTGAGCCCGGGGTTTATGAATCCACGGATGACATTGGAGAGGTTGGAATAGGGTTTGGCTTTTTCTAGGTTTTTATAGACCTCACCGTAGTCTTCCCAGAATTCCAGCTCTTTGACCCAGGCGATTATCCTTTCGATTTGTTTCGTGCTGAACCTTTCTGCTTTTATGTTGCTCAGGATTTCTTCAGGATTGAGATCATTCTTTTTGTCTTTGTGGATAAGATTGTACAGGCCTTTTTCCTTAACTGCCATTTTTCCCTCCTTCCTAAAAATTTTAATTCTATATGAATGCACGTTTAGTGCAATTGTAAAGTTACAAAGTGATTAAATTATACTTTAAAATCTATTTTTGTCAATATAAAACTCCGCTCTAAAAGAACGGAGTTTTATTATTTTAATTAAGTAGATTACATTCCTTGTCCGCCCATTGGTGGCATTGGAGGTTCTGAAGGTGGAGTTGGAGGTGTAGGTGGTTCTGAAGGTGGTGGTGTTTGCATAGGAGTGTTAGGTGAACTAGGTCCTCCTGGTTTATTTTCTCCCATCTTTTTAACCACATACCAAACGAATAAAATTAAAGCTACAACTGCTACTATTATCCAAAAGAGTGTCATAATTATAAAAAGTTAAATAGATTATTTTCGACCTTGAAATAAGATTTCTTAATTCATTTTCTTTCTCTTTTCCTTAACTGTCAAGCGTAATTCGTCCACAAGTAAATATATATCCCCTGCTCCCATAATAATTAAAACAATATTATCCGTTATATTGCTTTTAAGATATTTTAAAAGTTTTTTCTTTTCAACGTATATTACATTTTTTTTCTTTATTGCTTTGGCTAATACTTCAGAATTAACTTTATTTTTTATCCCTTTTTCCTCTCTGCCAGCCACGTCATACACATCCGTAAGAATTATTCTATCTGTCGGAGCTGACCTGAAAGCTTTAACAAATTCTTTAAACAGATAATAAGTTCTTTGGTATTGGTGGGGTTGATAGGCGCACCATATTTCTTTTTTAGGATATTTTTCTCTAGCTGTTTTTAAACCAGCTAAAAGCTTTGTTGGGTTATGTCCGTAATCAGAAATTAAAATAAAAGGTTTTGTTTGGATTGTTTCAAATCTCCTCCAAGCTCCTTTGTATTCCGACAATGCTTTAAATGTAGTTTTGTCGGGAATACTTAAAGCTCTAGCCACAGTTAAAACTTCTAAAGCATTATAAATATTATGCTCTCCCGGGATTCTTAATATTTTTTTAAGCTTTTTGGAATCTTTTTGTTTTAGATTGTATTTATTAATTTTGAATTTAGATTTTTTATCTAGAATCTTTTTAATGTTTTTATCGTCTCCATTAATAACTAATAACCCATCTTTTTTTAGGTGAGATATATACTTCTTAAAAGTTTTTAGAATATTGTTAAGGTTTTTATAATAATCTAAATGATCAGCTTCTATGTTTGTTAAAGCAATTATTTTTGGCCAATAATTTAGAAAAGAAGCAAAATGTTCATCCGCTTCTATTAATAAATATTTGCTCTTGCCTACCCTACAATTGGAATCTCCAAATTCTTTTATCTTAGTTCCGATAATAACAGTTGGATCCAATCCTCCCTTTTTCAACACTAAAGCTAACATAGCAGTTGTTGTACTCTTTCCATGAGTTCCAGAAACAGCAATAGTAAAATGTTCTTTGGTTAATTCCCCTAAAGCTTCAGGATAGCTTAAAAGTTTAATCTTTAATTCTTTAGCTATTTTTAATCCAGGATTATTTTTCCCCACTGCAGGACTATATATTACTAAATCTGAATCTTTAATATCTTTTTTAATAGGAAGTCCAATTTTAACAACAACCCCCATTTTTAAAAGAGAATTTGTTATTTCAGAAGAAACTAAATCTGACCCAATTACTTTATGTCCTCCTTTAAAATAATATTGGGCCAAAGCTGAAACACCTATACCTCCTATTCCTATAAAGTATATTTTCATAATTATTCTTTTAATTGATATGATTCTAAAACTTCATATTCTGGTCCTCCCGACCTAAGACGACTTTCCATTATTTCTACGGAATCAACTTCAAATCTTAAATTTAATTCCTCTTCTACATTAGGTCTTTCTTCTGGTTCTATTTGTTTCCATTCCCATATTTTTACTCTACCTAAAGTAACATGAGGAGTGTATCCCCTATTTTCTTCTTGAGGATAACCCAAGAGAGACTCTTCCAATTCTTTTTGTAATTTTCCAAGAGGAATACTTTTTTCTCCCGCTATCCAAACCATCTTAGGAGGAAGTTTCTTTGATGGTCCATATAATACTTTATTCAAATCTATTGAAAATGTTTTATTTTTTGAAACAGCTTCAGATATCTTATTGCAAACTTCCATAAGATTTTCATCCGTTACTTCTCCAATAAAAACTAAGGTTATATGAAGGTTTTCTTTCTTGGTCCACTTAATAGGTAGTTCTGGATATTTGTCTTGGATATATGTTAGTCTTTTCTTTACCTCTTTTGGTAAATTTATAGCGATAAAAATTCTGTGCTTCATAATTAGAATATATCAAAATATGTGCTAATATTCAATTATGAAGATAGCAATTATATCAGATAGTCATGATAATGCAGCTAATCTTAAAAAAGCTTATTCAATAATAAAAGAAGAAAAGATTAAGACTATTATCCATTGTGGAGATATAGCTTCAATAGAGGTGTTAAAGGAAGTATTTGGTAAGTTTAAGGGTAAGATTTATGCCTCTTTAGGCAATATGGATAAAGATAGAGATTTCCCAATAGAAAAAGATTCAAAGCTACCACAATTAAAAGTATTTTCTGAATATGGAACTATTAAAGATATAGCTTTTACTCATTTTCCAGAGATAGCAAAAAATCTTTCAAAAACTAATAAATACAAGATAGTCTTTTATGGCCACACTCATAAGCCCTGGGAAGAACATATAGGAAAAGCCAGAATGGTAAATCCTGGAAATATAGCTGGGATAATGTATAGAGCTACCTTTGCCATTTATGATACAGAAACAGAAAAACTAAGATTAAAAATATTATGAAAATTTTATTAGAAGGACCATTTAGAAAAAATACTCGTAATATAATGAGAGATTTGGGATATCATTTTCAAGGAGAAACTATAGATAGTGGTGAGTTAATGTTTACCCGCCCCGACAGAGGTTATCCTAGATTTCATATATACCTTAGAGAAGGAGAAGGTAAAATAATGGTAAATCTTCATTTAGATCATAAAAAACCAATCTATAAAAATTCAGTTGCTCATTCAGCAGAATACGATGGAGAGATTGTTGAATCAGAAGGACAAAGGATTAAATTATTTTCTGATAAATAATATGAAGAAAAAAATAGTGAAGAAAGAAAAAACAATAAAGAAGAAGAAAATAAAAGAACAGAAAGAGACTGAAATACAAGAAATAGTAAACTATTATTTTTTTAGTAAGGGTTGGAGTTTGAATAAAATAAAAAAAGACGCAAAAAAGAAAAAGATAATCTATTCAAGATATACTAGACCCGCCAAACAATTATTAGAATTAGCAGGATCTATTAAAAAAGCGAAAAAGGCTATAGATCAGGTAGCAGCTTGGGCTAACTCTAGAAAGCTTGATTATGCTATTGAAACAATATTTAAGAAATGGCTGGAGATAGATGAGTTAAAACCAAAAGAGAGAGTTAAAAAGCCTTATTATAATAATAGGCCAATGGTTTGGTCAGATGCTAAACATAAATGGTATGTGATAGATGAGGCTTCAAGTTGGCTTGAATTTGCTGACGAAGAAAAAGAAATAGATTGGAGATTAGAAGAATGAAAAAACTAAACTTAAAAATAATATTTATGGGAACTCCGGAATTCGGAGCACTTATTTTAAAAGGTTTAATCAAAAATGATTTAAATCCTGATTTGGTTATCACTTCCCCAGATAAACCGATTGGAAGAAAACAAATCATAACTCCCCCACAGGTTAAGGTTTTAGCTCAAGAAAACAATATTCCAGTAGCGCAGCCTGCTAAATTAAAGGAAATAATCGAGGATATTAAGAAAATGAATCCTGATCTAATAATAGAAGCAGCCTATGGAAAATTAATTCCCAAGGAATTATTGGATATTCCAAAATATAAAACGATAAATGTTCATCCTTCTTTATTGCCCAAATACAGAGGAGCTTCCCCTATTCAATCCGTTATACTAAATGGAGATAAAAAAACAGGAGTGACCATTATGTTAGTAGAAGAAAAATTAGATTCAGGTCCAATAATTTCCCAAGAAGAAATAGAAATAAAAGAGAAAGAAACGGCAAAAGAATTACATGATAAACTAGCCAGCCTTGGAATAGATCTATTAATAAAAACGATACCTCAATGGGTTTCAGGAACAATAAAAGAAAAAGAACAAAATGAGAATGAGGCTACTTATTTTAATATTATTAAAAAGGAAGATGGTAAAATAAATTGGAATGAATCAGCCACAGTTATTGAAAGAAAAGTAAGAGCTTTTGATCCTTGGCCTGGAACTTTTACTACTTGGGAAAAGGATGGAAATATTATAAAAATAAAAATATTGAAGGCTAGAGTTTTTGTCTCTCCAGATAATACTACTCATCCCATAGGAAAGGTATTAGTAGTTCCACAGAATGAAATAGGAATACAATGTAAAGAAAACTTTTTTGTTATAGAAGAACTACAAATGGAGGGGAAAAAACCAACAAAGGTAGAAGACTTTATCAGAGGGCATAAAGATTTTATAGGAACAATATTGAAATAATATGTTATCTCACAATGATTTAAAAAAAGGAATCGAATTTATCATAGACGATCAACCATACAAAGTAGTTGATTCTTCTTCCATTATGAAGGGAAGAGGAGGTTCTGTTGTCCAAGCTAAAATAAAAAACTTGATTACGGGGAATGTATTATCAAAAACTTTTCACGCTACAGATAATTTCCAAGAAACAAATATAGAGATAATCAACATTAAGTTTATCTATGCCCATAAAGATAAGTATGTTTTTTCAGAGATAGATAACTCTGGAAATAGATTTGAATTGCCAAAAGAAGTAATTGGTGAGTCAGCTATGTTTCTAAAGTCCAACGAGATAGTTTCTGGATTAAGTTTTGAGGGAAAAATAATAAATATATCCCCTCCAGTAAAAGTGCAACTAGAAGTTAAAGAAGCTCCTCCTGGAGTTAAAGGAGACAGAGCTCAAGGAGGAACAAAAGTAGTTACTTTGGAAACTGGAGCCCAACTAAATGTCCCCCTATTTGTAGAAACGGGAGACATTATAGAGGTTAATACTGAAGTCGGAGAATACGTAAAAAGAATAGAAAAATAAAAAGACTGCCAACTAGGCAGCTTTTTTATTTAGCAAACCAATTACAGCCATAATGACACCAATTCCTATCCAAAGTAGTTGTAAATATCCTTCCTGAGTTGTAATACCTATTATTATCCATATAACACCTAAAAGTATATGAATCCAATAAGGAAATCTTTTTTTAAGCATTGTGTTTTATTTCAATTACATCTCCATCTTGAATAATGTAATCTTTACCTTCTGTTCTTATCCGACCTTTTTCTTTGGCTTGAGTAAATCCTCCAGAGTCCAATAACTCTTTCCAATTAATAGTTTCTGCTTTAATAAAATTCTTTTCAAAATCACTATGTATTTCTCCTGCGGCTTGAGGTGCACTAGCTCCTTTTTTTATTGTCCAAGCCCTAGTTTCGTCCGCCCCTGTAGTTAAAAAGGTTATAAGACCTAATATTTCATAAGATTTTCTAATTAATAAACCTAATTCAGAATCAATGGGTAATCCAAAAGATTCTCTTTCTTCTTTAGTCATCTCCCCTGCTTCGTTCTCAATTAATATGTCTATCATTAGTAATGGCCAATTATTCCTTTTAAACTCTTCTATTATTTCTTTTGAAACTTCTTCATCTTTTCCATTCAATAAATACAGCATTGGCTTCATACTTAGCAATTGATACTGGTTTATTATTATTTTTTCTTCATCCTTAAATTCCTGTTCTGATAATATCTTACCTTCTTCCAATAATAATTTAACTTTAGTTAAGACTTCAGATTCTTTCATAGCTTCTTTTCTATGAGATCTTACATCCCCTTCTAAATCTTTTACTCTTTTAGTAATAGTGTCTAAGTCCTTTAATATTAATTCTGTATCTAGAATTTCTTTCTCATCTATAGGATCTATTTT
>CAZEZZ010000013.1:0-12619 GCA_964515885.1 uncultured Candidatus Saccharibacteria bacterium | reverse complement strand
TCTGGCCAATGTTTTCTTACTTTTATTGTATATAATTGCTTATAATTTTCTGCTATTTGTTTTTCTAAATAACCTGAATTAAAAATAAAAATATTTCTTGTATTGATGAAAATAAATTTACCATTTGCATTTTCATCGGCCAAACTCTTAACACTATCTACTGTTTCATTTAAAACAAAGGTTATTCCAGGAGATTCTAAAACGTCTTCTTTCTCAACTATTATTTCTTTTATTTGGAAAAAAGAAGAAAAATAAATGAAATAAACAAACCCACAAAATAAAATAAAGATTAATATTCCAAACCAAAAAAACTTATTACGGAAAATGCTCTTTTTGTTCTTAAAGACATGTTGTTTTCTATAAGGCTGGATCATATTTATAATCCCCTTTTTATCTTTCTTAAGTTTTCAAAAATATTTATAAAAAAATATTTACCCGATAAAGGATAGTCTTGAGTTTTTACATATTCATATCCTTCACCTCCAAAACCCATCTTAAATAAAGTTGGACCTGCCCAAGGATGATTAGGTTCTTTTTTAGGATCAACATACCCCCAAAAATCATAAACAGCACATCCTCTCTTCTTAGCCTCTTTTATTGCTTCCCACTGTAAAAGATAAGGAATGGAAAGCTTTGCATATTTTGAATCTGAAGCCGCTTGATGATAAAAGCCAATTCCAGACCAAAAAATTACTAATGCTGCTGCAGTTATTTCTCCTTTATATTTTCCAAACAATAAAATAACTTCTTTGTCTTTTAAGAATACTTTAAATTCATTTTTTACAAATTCAGAAGAAAAAGAAACGAATTTATGTCTTTTGGCTACATTTTTATTAAGTTTTTGATAAGCATCTATATCTTCCAGTTTATCGCTCTTTTCTATAATTATATCTTCATTTTTTGATATTTGGCGTATTAAATACCTAGTAGTTTTCCTCATTTCGCTTAAAATATCGTCTTTCGGAGGAGTAATATTAAGTTTCCATGTAGATTCATAAGCTGAAGCGTGCATAGGAGATTTTCTAAACCCCAATTCTTTTAATAGTGATTTATTCTCTTCATTCCTCTCCAATAAAAGACTCATTCTGATAAAATCAGCATTTTCTTCTTTCCCTATTACTTTTAATTTTTCGAGAAGATAATTTAATGCTTCTTTCTCAAAGAGAGAATTAATAATTGGTCCATGCTGTATTAAAAGAAAAGTTCCTCTTTTAGCTTTTATCTTTGAGATCAAAGCTGCGCCTATTAATTTTTCTTCATCAAAAATCCCTAACCTCCAAATCTTATTCCCCATTTCTAAATTAAACTCTCCCCAATTCCAAGATTGTAAAAAAGTTTTATCTTTATAATCTAAAAAGAAATTTTCCCAAGTATCTTTATTCTGTATCTCCTTTATTTCCATATTCTTTTAATAAATTAACTATCTTCTTCGCCTCTTTCTCTGATATATTAATGTGAGTAGGAAGGTTAAATGTAGTTCTTGCTAATTTTTCTGCTTTAGGACAAGACTCTTTCTCATACTGTAATTTCTCTAAATCAGTATCTTTAGGGGCTAAAGGGCTTGTATACCAATCCCCTATTAAAATATTTTTCTTCCAAAAATATTTTATAATCTCATGAGCTTTGGGATGTTTTAAAGTAAATCTTAAATAAATTTGATTATCAGAAACAGGAACCTTAAAATAAGTTTCTTCTAAATCATCCCTATAAAGTTGGGCTATAATTTTTCTATGAGCATTAAACTTTTCTAATTTATTAAATTGATTTAAGGCCAGAGCAGCTAAGGCATTAGGAAGACGTTTTGGAAAATATCCAGGAAGTTCTCCTTTCTTTTCTTTAAAATGAACTGCCATAGAAAGTAAGTTTAATTTTTGAAATAAAACTAATAAATATTTACCCAGCCTCCTATAAGTAGGAAGAATTAAAATATTCATAAGAATAGGGTGCAATAACTGTTGTTTTATCCAGAAAAATGTAGGAAACTTTACATTTTTGTAAATTTCATATATTCTTTCAGTTAAAATAGAATCATTAGTAACCAACATTCCACCATAAACAGAAGAAATGATCTTATCTCTGGAAAAACTAAAAAAAGCTGCTTTTCCGAATGTTCCTATTTTTTTCCCAGAAAATGTAGCTCCTAAAGAATGTGCACAGTCTTCAATCAAAATTAAGTTATTTTCTTCACAAAACTCTACTATTTTGTCCATTTCTGCCGCTAAACCAAAAGTATGCTGAACTATTAATGCCTTACTTTTTGAATTTGTTTTTTTCTTTATGTCTTCAAAATCAATATTAAAAGTATCTTCATCACAATCAACATAAACAGGCTTTAATCCTGACCAGATAATAGGATTTGAAGCTGCATTACAAGTAAAAGCTTGAATTAATACTTCGCCTCCCTTTTCTATTTCCAAAGCCTTCAATAAAATCAAAAGAGAAGATCTTCCACTATTAAAAGAAATAGCATGATTAATTCCTAAATATTCTTTAAATTTATTTTCTAGTTCTCTAATAGCCGCTCCCTTTTCCCAAGACCAAGGTTTAAATAACAACTTAAAAGCAAGAAAAGTATCGTCTTTCTCTGTATTGGGTGACAAAGAAATTGATATTGGTTTTAAATTCATTTTATTAACATTTTCTTTAATTTTTCTGGAACTCTACTTTCTAACAAAACAACATCTCCTGAAGTGGAAGCTTCATTTATTTTTTTCAATATTTCATTAGCATTTTTTATGTATACTGCCTCTGGGTTACCTTTTTTGATATCATTATAAAAATCTTTACTAGTAACTATTAATAAATCGCAAACCCCTTTTGTTTTTTCTCCGATCTTTTGATGGACTTCTGAAGAAGCTTTCCCTAGTTCAATTAAACAGGGCATGATCATTATTTTTTTCCCAGGAAGCTTTTTTATGTGTTCTAGATGAGCTAAAATTCCATCTGGGTTAGCAGAATAAGTAGCATCCAGTATAGTAAGACCATCTGCTCCTTCTTTAAGTTTTATACCTCCAATCCTATCTTTTATCTTTTCAAATCCCCTAGATACTTCTTCTTCCGTCATACCTAAATATTTAGCTACAGCAACCGCCCCCCAAATATTCTCTTCACCTGGTAATTCAGCTTTCTCTCCATAAAGCTCTTTTTTTATATTAGTTTTATCATAAAGCTTACGGCAATATTCATTATTAGTATTAAAAAACGCCATACCATCTAAGGGTAAAGATTCTATTAGCTCGTATTTTGCCTGAATAATGTTTTCTTGAGATCCGAAAAGAGCCATATGTTGTTGATTTATACCAGTTAAAACTCCTATTTTAGGCTTAACGATACCACAAGACCTCTTAATCTCCCCTATTTTATAAGCTCCCATTTCACAAATAAATATTTGATGTTCGTTGGTTAACTTAGATAAAACAGTATTAGCTATTCCCATTTCAGTATTGATATTCCCTTCTGTTTTCAAAACATTATATTTTCCAGAAAGGATAGTATATAAAAATTCTTTAGTAGAACTCTTTCCATATGAGCCGGTAACTCCAACGACTATTAAATCTTTAAAACTTTCTCTTTTCTTTCTGGCTAGTTTAAATATGTATCTTTTAGCAAAAAAAGTTGGTATCTGTAATAATAGAACAGCTAAAAATAATAAAATAGGAATTAATATTTCGAAAATTATTATTGTTACGGGAAATTTATCTAGAAAGATATAAAAGAAAAATGCTGAAATAATAAAAACTAAACCTATTAACAGTATCATCTTCTTGGTTAAGATTGGGAACTTCCATTTTTTCTTCATTAAGCTATAAATTGATTTTAATCCAATTAAGAAATAAAAAATGAGCAAAGCGTTTAAAAACCATTGGTTTATTGTTCCAAACATAACTGTGGCTAAAAATAAAAAAGAAACTATAACAATATCAGGGAAGATAATATTTTTATTTCTAGTCGTCTCTTCCCTAAATCTATCTATTCTGTATTCTTTTAACTGCCACATATAAAGAGAATGAAAAACTCTTTGTAAAATATGGAAAGCCCAAAAAAATATAATGGATAAATATATGTAACTCATAAAGTAAGTTTAATTTATTAAACGAAGCTCGAAATGAAACTTTAGTTTCATTAAGCATTAAATTTTAATTTGTAATGGCGATGAGATAAATCTCATCTTCTGCCTCAGCTATAGCTTCAGCATTCTAAATATATTATATAAAAAATACCAACTATGATTAAAAACCATTTCCTTCCCCTTGCCATATTCTATTTCTTTGCCCTTAAAACTCCTTTTCAAGTGAGTGACTCCTGGCCACTTTTTATCGTCTATCCCCCAGAAATCGCACTCTTTTTTACCCAACCTCTTCCCCTCTAATATTATACTCCAACGGACTAAATATGGGGCTTTTAGAGCTCTATAACGATAATCAAACCCAGTATGCAAGGTTGTGACCTTATCTCCGAAAAATAAAGCTAAAGTAGCTACAATTGGCTTTCCTTCAAATTCAGCCATAACTATTTTTGTCTGAAAATCATTCCCTTTTGTCTCTAAAAGTTTTTTATAATAAGACTCTGGATAAGATTTAAATTCTTGTCTCTCTTTTGTTTTTCCCAAAAGACTGTAAAAATCTTTAGAATAACTATCTGAAATATTAATTTTAACTTCTTTTTTTTCCGCCAATCTTATATTGTATCTAGTTCTTTTTTCAAAAGCTTGGATTAATTCTTCTTCTCCTTTATTTAAATCAACTAACATTGTTTTTTCAGGTTGCAATCTTTTAGTTGAATTTTTCAAGGAAATATCAGTCTTGGGAAGATCAGCAACTGGTTCTATTCTTAAAAAAACAGCTCCTTCTTTTTTCGCTAATTTTTTGATTTCTTTCAATAAAAACTCTAAAGAATCTGTTTTAACCCCAGAATAAAAAATAGGACCATAAGGAATATAAAAATAACTTTTGAACTTCATCTTTTCCTCAATCACCTGAGCGGCTAAAACTATTTCTTCTTCTTCCTTTACTAAAATCCTCCAAACCCTCTTGGAAAGATTTTCTTGAAATTCTCCCCATTCAAAAGACTGGAGGAAACTTCCTTTATTTTCAAGAATATATTGATTCCAATAATCTTTTTTTGAATTTTCAATAAATTCTACTTTCATAATTAGTTCGATGAGATAAATCTCATCTTTCGCTCAATTTATATTTATCTCTCGGACACCGAAATGAAATAAATATTTCATTGAGCAAAAAAATTACTCATTAACTTAGCAAGCTTTTCAGGACACTCTAAATGAGGACTATGCCCTATTCCCTTAATAACTTCTAATTTAGATCCCTTTATATTCTTATTTAAAATACGACCGTACTTTAAAGGGACCATCTTATCTTTTTCTCCCCAGATAATTAAAGTTTCATGATTGATTACTTGTATCTCTGGAAACAAATCCTCTGCCAAAACCTTTTGTATGGTTTCTCTCATAACCCCCTTAGCTTTTACATAGTCTCTATTTCTTATTAGTTTATAAAAAAGATTTCTAACTCCATCTTTAAACCTGACCATGATTTTGGGTGTAAAAAGGGCATTTCCTATTTTAGCAATTAAGAAAATTAAAAATCCCTTAAAATCGTAATTCTGTCTTATTCCAGCTGAATCGCAAAGAATGAATTTTTTAATTTTCTCAGGATATTTTAAGCAAAATTTGATAGATATTCTTCCACCAAAAGAATGCCCTAATAAAAAGAAAGGTGATTTAAATTCTTTTTCTTTCTTTTCAACCTCTCCGATAAAAGAATATAAAAATTCCATATAATCTCCAACAGACCAAGGACTATTGGGAGGAACACTTTTACCAAATCCAGGAAAATCCAAAACTAAAATAGTATAATTTTGTTTAGATAAAATATCTTGAACTTCAAGCCAAGAGTCTGAAGATCCTCCCCATCCATGTAAAACTAAAATCGCAGGACCCCTTCCTGCAATCTTATAATTCACTTTTAGTCCTTTTATTAATACTGTTTCTTCTCTCATCGAAGTAAATTAATTTACGAGATACAAGATGAATTTTAATTCATCGGTAATAAAAAATGAGTCAAAGAGAATTTCATTCTCTTTTCCAGCTTCGCCCATTGACATGGGCTATCTCTTTAAAATCTAAATATTTATGCAAAGCTTTAGGAACTTTAATACTTCCATCTTTCTGTTGATAATTTTCAATAATAGCAATTAATATTCTTCCTATAGCAAAGGCTGTACCATTTAAAGTGTGAACGAAATTAAGTTTTCCATCTTTCTCCTTGTATCTAATATTAAGTCTTCTAGCCTGAAAATCAGTACAATTAGAAGTTGAATGAGTTTCTCTATATTTATTTTCTAAAGGAATCCAAGCCTCTATATCATACTTCTCTGCTGCTGGAACACCTAGGTCTCCACTAGCTATTCTAAGAACATGAAAAGGAATATTTAATTCTTTCATTAATTCTTTTTCCATTTCCAAAAGAAGTTTATGCTCTTTTACAGAATCTTCTGGTTTTGTAAAGCTAAACATTTCTAATTTATCAAATTGATGAACTCTTAGAATTCCCTTTGTATCCTTTCCATAAGATCCTGCTTCTCTTCTAAAACAAGTTGAAAAACCAACATATCTTTTTGGTAACTCTTTAACCTCAAAAATATCTCCAGCATGCATGCCTCCCAAAGACTGTTCTGATGTGCCGGCAAGATATAAATCATCTTTAGGTAGATAATAGGCTTCTTCGTCGTCTTTTTGCTCTAAAAAACCCATTCCTTCAGCAATTTCAGGCTTTAACATTACGGGAGGAATAATAGGCGTAAATCCTTTTTTAATTAATTTATCAAATACTAAATTAACCAAAGCAAATTCCATTAAAACTAATTTACCTTTTAAAAATCCAAATCTACTACCAGAAGTTTTAGCCGCTCTTTTAACGTCTATCAAATCAAGCGACTCTCCCAATTTCATATAATCTTTTGGTATAAAATCAAATTTTGGTTTAGTTCCAATTGTTTCAATAACAACACTTTCTGTTTCGTCTTTCCCGACAGGAACATCTTTCAAGGGAAGATTGGGTACTTCCAGCATCATTTTATTAAACTCTTTCTCCAAGCCCTTAACCTTTTCGTCTAATTTATCATTATTAAAATCTAATTCTTTCATTTCCATAATTATTCTTTTCTTTTCGTTTTCATCAATCGCTGCAACTATTTCTTTGGAAGCCTTATTCTTTTTTGCACTCATATCTTCTAATGCTTGTATCCCCTCTATTCTTTTCTTATCAATATCTAAAAGCTTATCAACATCAATATCAATTCCTTTTTTCTTGGCTCCCTCTTTAACTTCTTTTGGGTTTTGACGAATAAATTTAATGTCTAACATATAATTATTCTTTATTTTTCATTGTTGGAAATAATATAACTTCTCTTAAAGAATGAGCGTTTGTTAGAAAAGCAGTTAATCTATCTATTCCCATTCCAAAGCCAGCTGCTGGTGGCATTCCATATTCTAAAGATTCAATAAAATCTTTATCTAGTCTCTGGGCTTCTTTGTTGCCCTTCTTATAGGAACTTTCTTGTTCTTCAAATCTTTTTACTTGTTCCACTGGATCATTTAATTCAGAAAATGCATTTACTAATTCCCAAGAACCAACTATTAATTGAAAATTAGCAAGTTTTTTAGGATTTTTTTCGGTAACTTTTGCTAAAGGAAATGTTCCAACGGAATGGTTAGTTACAAATGTGGGTTGAATAATTTTAGGTAAACAATATTTTTTATATATTTCATCTGCTATTTCTTCTTTTTCTGCTTCTGGTCGGAATTTTACGCCTAATTCCTTTGCTTTTTTACCTAAGGCAGAAACATTAATCTCATCTAGCTCTATTTTTGTATATTTTTTAATTAACTTATCGAATTCTATCCTAGTAAAGGGAGCTTTAAAACTAAGGGTTTTCCCTTCATATTCTATTTCTGTTTTACCATAAATCTTTTTTAAAAGATTCTCAAATAATCTTTCTGTTAGTTTCATTAACTCTTTATAATCTGAGTAAGCCCAATAAAATTCTAACATGGTAAAATCTGGATTATGAGATCTATCTACTCCTTCATTCCTAAAACACTTCCCTATTTCATACACTTTTTCAAACCCACCAACCAATAATCTTTTCAAATAAAGTTCTGGAGATATTCTTAAATACATTTCCATATCAAAAGCATTCAAATGAGTTTTAAATGGTTTAGCTTTTGCGCCCCCATAAAGAGGTTGTAATATAGGAGTCTCTACTTCTAAAAATCCTTCTCCTTCAAGAAAATCTCTAATAGTTTTTATTATTTTAGAACGTGTTTTAAAATTCTTTTTAACATCTTCATTAAAGATTAAATCTAAATATCTCTTTCTAAATCTTTCTTCTGCATCTTTCAAACCATGCCATTTTTCTGGCAAAGGCAACAAACTTTTTGCTAACAATTTATAATCTGCAACTTCCAAAGTCTTTTGTCCTTTTTTAGTAATAAAAAAAATACCCCTTAATTCTATAAAATCTCCCACATCAAAAGAATTTAAGAATAAATCATATTTTTTTTCTCCAATCCCATCTTTCTTCAAAAAAGCTTGAATCTTACCTGTCCCATCTTCTATGTCTAGGAAGGTAGATCCTCCGTGTCCTCTTAAAGATTTTATCCTCCCAACTAATATAACTTCCTTTTTAGATTTAAATAAAGAAGAAAAACCAACCAAGGCTTCATCTATTTGATGAGTTCTTTTGGTCGTTTCAGGATAGGCCGTTCCCTGTGTTTTAACTATTTTATCAATCTTTTCTAGTCTATTTTTTCTTATTTCTTTAATCGTTTTCATATATATAAGTTTAACTCCAAATTAGCATATATTCAAGCTAATTTTCCTCTGAAAAATACCAATTTAAAATGTTATAAGCTAAGGGCGTTACTGCTCTTTGGACTCCCTTTACGTCCTCTATCATTATCATTAAGACTATTTCAGGATTATCATACGGAGCAAAAGCTGTAATCCAATTATGATAATATCCCTCCTTATGTGTTTCTGCTGTTCCTGTTTTTGCGGCAGCTGATACCGGAAGATAATTTAAATCTAAAGCTGTTGCCTGAGAGCTATTCACCCCAGTAACAGTCTGTTTCATTCCCTCTCTAACAACATTTAAATTTTTCTGACTTATAAGATTATTTCTAATAATTTGAGGTTCTATCTCTTCTATTACTTTTGGAGTAGTCCCAGAAACATCCAAAATCTGCTTTACTACCTGAGGCTTATATAATGTTCCACCATTAGCAATAGAAGCATAAGAATTAATAACTTCTATGGGAGTTATTAAAAGATATCCCTGGCCTATCGAAAAGTTATAAGTATCTCCATCCCACCATCCTTCATTTAAAACTTCCTTTTTCCATGCTTTATCTGGTAAAAATCCTGATACCTCTCCTGGAAGATCTATTCCTGTTGTTCCATTCCAGCCAAATAATTCCAAATACTCTTTTATTTTAGTTGGTCCCAAACCTTTCTGATTTCCATATCCTCCTCCAATAGTATAAAAATAAACATTACAAGATTCAGCAATGGCTTTTTTAAGATCAACCCAACCATGAGTATGAAGATCGGTAAATTTATATTCTATCTCAGAATTATATTCATTAGCAACCGTAATATCTCCACTACAATACAAGTTTTTAGTCGGTGATATTATGTCTTCTTCTAGAGCCGCAGAAGCAATTAAAGGTTTTATTGTAGAACCAGTAGGATATCTTCCTGATATAGCTCTATTGAACAAGGGTTCTATTTGGGCTTTATCATCTAAAAGACGTTGTAAAGATTTAGGATCTGCTCCTTTTTGGAAGAGATTATTATCAAAATTAGAAAAAGAAACTAAGGCTAAGATTCCTCCTGTTTGTGGATCCATTGCTATCCCCACAGCTTTTTTACTACCGATCCTTTCTAAAACAGCTTCCATTTCAGATACTATTTTCCTTTGTAAATCAGCGTCTAACCACAAAACTAAACTATTTCCAGATTGAGGTTGAGTAATAATTTCCTGGGACAAAATATTGCCAAAAGCATCTCTCTCTTTTTTAAATTCTCCAGAATTCTTTCTTAAGCTTTCTTCATAATATTTTTCCAATCCAGTCCGCCCCACATAATCAGCAATAGCATAATATTCCCTAGCACTTTCAAATTCTTCCATCTTTATTTTCCCTGTATATCCTATAACATGAGAAAAAACATTTCCCTCCATGTATTCTCTCACAGTATTATTTTTAATAGAAAAACCGTCTAAATCCTTTATTTTTGTTTCAGCTAAAATAAGATTTTGATGATCTAAGTTTTCAGCCAACAATACTTCTTGACCAGAATCTTCCTCTATTATAATCTTCATTTCTTCTGGAGTTTTTCCAGTTATTTCAGAAACTTCTTTTAACAACCTATCAAATTCGTGTTCGTCTTCTGGCAAAAAATTCTTATAAAAAACTAAGTCAAAACTAGAACTGTTATAAACCAGTTGCTCCATGTCTCTATCATATATAACTCCCCTTTCCGCTTGAATTCTGCTGATTATAAATTTATTTTCGTTTGCTTTTTGAACGAAATCTTTTCCTTCTATAACCTGTAGCTGAAATGTTTTTCCAAAAAGAATAATTATAATTAAAACACAGAAAAAGAAAAAAACTTGAAGAATTCTTCTTAAAATAGGAACTTCAAATTTATTACCAGTAATTCCCATTTCCTCTTCCCTTTTTTGAGCTAAAGAATCAAGAATTACTTCGTGAGGTTCGATGTCTTCAAATTTGTTTGATGATCGGAACTTGAACATAATTTCTTAAAAAGAATCTCATAATTAAATAAACTAATAGGAATATAATAATATAAAATCCAAAAAAATAAGCAGAGGAGAAAGAAAATATATCCATAAAGATCCCACCGAATAAAGCTGCTATTAATCCAATTTTTCCTTCTGGTTTTTCAAAAATATTTACAAATACCACAAATAACAAAACATAATTAGGAACTATACCCCAAAAATTAAACTGGAATAAAAAACTAGTTTGGAATAATGCCAAAAAATATATAAAAATTAAAAGGAATAAAGATTTTTTTATCATTTAAAAATCATTAATAATTAATAATTCGTCTAATTCTTCTAAAGATAAAAATGGAATAATTATAGCTTTCTGAAATGATTCTACGTCAGAATTATTAATTTTTTGAACTTCACCGACCAATAAGCCTTCTGGGAATATTCCTCCTAAAATAGCAGTCAAAACAATATCTTTGGCAATAACTTCTTTATCTTTTGGAATTAAATCAATATAAAGACCTAGAGATCCTTCTCCTTTGGCTACTCCATAAATATCTTTTTCAAAAATTTGAACAGCTAAAGAGAAATCTTTATTAGTTAAAAGAATAACTTCAGAAAAGTCTTCGTATACTTCAGATATTTTCCCAACTAATAACTTTTGTACGGTAATTACTGGCATATCTGACAAAATACCATCTTTTGATCCTTTATTTATTAAAATAGAGTCTCTAGAAATATCTTTCCCTATTATTCTTACGGGCTGTAATTTAAAAGAATTATTCTTTTCTAATTCAATAGCACTTCTTAAAAAAGTATTCTCTTGCTCTAACATACCAAGATTAACTAAACGACTTAATAGTTCTTGATTTTCCTCTATAAGAATATCCATTTCCTGTTTTATTTTTCCGCTATTTAAAAATCCACCAAAAAAATTAGAAGCATTATTTCCTGTTTCCAATAATTCTTCTTGGAAAGATGAAGATAGAGAATAAAAAGAATTCTTTATATTTTTAGAAAATCCAGTTAAATTAAAAACAACAAAAATAGCTAAAATCAAGCTAAAAATAACAATATATTTCAAGATAAAAAGTTTCCTCATTAGCTGATTTTATCACATACTTTAACCTCTTGACAGGGGTTTTGGGATAGATATAATAGTTAATGAGTAAATGTCTAAAAGACAAATAATCATTAAAGGTCCGACAATTTAATTAAATTGTCTTTAAAACAATCATGATAAAAGACACAAAATACATCTCTCCTATTTTAGGCGACGAAGAAGAGGAGGAAGAGGAGGAAGAAGAAGTGGAAGAAGATTTAGCGGATGATGACGAAGAAGAAGTAATATAAACAAAAAAGCCATCCTAAAAAGGGTGGTTTTTTGTTGTTAACAAAAAGACGCTGAAATGGCAGTTACCTACTTTTGCCCATAAGGACTATCATCGGCCTTGGACTATTTCACTTCTGTGTTCGAGATGGGAACAGGTGGAGCAAGTCCAGTATAACCGCCATTTCAACGTCTTTTCAATCCAAATTCTACTTCCCAAAATATTGGAGAGCAAGTAAATAAAATAAAATGATTTATTAGTACTACTCAGCTGAACCCCTCTCGGGGCTTACACTTGTAGCCTATCAATCCCGTAGTCTGCGGGAAATCTAAGAATTCTTATCTTGGAGTCTGCTTCGTGCTTAGATGCTTTCAGCACTTATCAGTTCCCGACTTAGCTACCCAGCGATGCTCCTGGCGGAACAACTGGTACACCAGAGGTCAGTTCATTCCGGTCCTCTCGTACTA
>CAZEZZ010000012.1:0-12892 GCA_964515885.1 uncultured Candidatus Saccharibacteria bacterium | reverse complement strand
CCTGTAATTGCTTCATTAGTTGGGACTGATTATATAGTAGCTGTTACTGAACCAACTCCGTCTGCCCTACATGACTTAAAAAGAGTTTTATATTTAGCTGATCATTTTCAGATTAAACATGGAATTATTATTAATAAATACGATTTAGCAGAAAAGTTTTGTTTAAAAATAGAAAAATTTGCTAAAGAAAATAATATTAAAATTATTGGAAAAATTCCATATAAAAAAGATTTTGTCGATTCAACCATAGAAATGAAACCAATAACTGAAATAAATTCAAATTATCAAAATTTGTTTAAAGACATTATTAAACAAATAAATTTATTAGCAAAATGAAAGAAAAAATAGCTTTAAATTCAATATTAGCAAATGTTGTTTTAGCTGGAGGTAAAATTACCGTTGGCGTTATTTCAAATTCTGCTGCTATATTAGCGGAAGGTCTCCATTCTTTTATGGATATTTTTTCTTCAATGGTTAGTTATATAGGAATTAAAATATCGAATAAACCTAGTGACCAAAAACATCCATACGGTCATTATAAATTTGAAGTTTTAGGTGGCACTATTATTACTTTAATCCTTTTAGTAACTGGTGTGGGGATTGTTTATAATTCTTTTAATGGTTTTTTAAATCCAGAGGAAATTACAATTGGATATCTAGCATTTGGAGTAATGGCATTTTCAGTCATTGTTAATGAAATAATGGCTAGGTTAAAACTTCATTATGGAAAAAAAGAAAAATCTATTAGTTTGCTTTCGGATGGAGTTCACTCTCGAGTTGATGTTTTTGCTTCTTTAGCTATTTTAATAGGATTATTTTTCACTAAATATTGGATCTACACAGATTCATTTTTAGCTTTATTAGTAGGTATTTATATCATTAAAGAGTCTTTCTCTTTAGGAAAAGAGGCTATAGATTCTTTACTTGATGTTTCAGCTGGGGAAGAAATAGAAGAAGAGATAAAATCAATCGCTAAATCTCAAAATATTGAAATTCAATCTTTAAAAACACAAAAAAAGGGTTCAGCTATAATGGCCAATTTAGAAATAGAATTGCCGAATGATTTAAAAGTTGAAGAAGCAACTAAACTTTCAAAAAAACTAAGGGAGCAATTAATAAATGAAATAGAATCTTTACAATATGTTGCTATTCAGATTATGAGTCACGAGGTAGAAACCAATTTTTATAAACCAGATTTTGGTTTTAGTTTTGGTTGGCAAAGAAGGGGACGATTTAAAGATGAATCGAAAGAAGCAACAGGCAAAGGTCCAGATGGTCATTGCGTTTGTGAAAAATGTGGATATAGTACACCACACCAAAAAGGAGTTCCTTGTTCTAATTTAAAATGTCCCAAATGTAATTTAAACTTGAAAAGAGGATAATATGCCACGACCAAGACTTTGTAGAAGAATAAGCTTTAACCCAAACTCAACTTATTTTAAACCTCAAGGTGTTCCTATGAGAAATTTAAAAGCGGTTGATTTAACTATAGAAGAAATGGAATCTTTAAGATTGAATGATGTAGAGGATTTAGATCAAATAAATTCAGCTAAAAAAATGAAAACTTCTCAGAGTACATTTCAAAGAATTTTATCTTTAGCCCATAAAAAAGTATCAAAGGCTTTAGTAAATGGAGAAGCTATAAGAATAATAAGATAGAAGATGAATAAAAAGAGAGTTAGTATAATCTTAGGAGGCTTACTCTTGTTAAATTTAATTTTGTCTTTAATAGTTTTAAATATTAATCAACCTAGAAATTTAGAGGTTGTTTTTTTTGATGTAGGACAAGGAGATAGTGCTTTTATAGAAACGTCTCATGGTCATCAGATTTTAATAGACGGAGGACCAGACTCTTTGGTTTTGGAAAAACTTGAGAAAGAAATGTCTTTTTTCGATAGGACAATTGATTTAATTATTTTGTCTCACCCAGAACATGATCATATGGCAGGGCTAATAGAAGTTTTGAAAAGGTATGAAGTAGGACATGTATTATGGAATGGAGTAGATAGAGATTCTGGTGAAATAAAAGAATGGAATAATTTATTAAAAGAAGAAGGGGCTAAAGTTTTTATTGCCAAGAAAGATTTTAAAATATATTTTGGAGAATCAGAATTTTTAAATGTTTTACATCCTTTTGAATCTTTGGAAGGGGATTTGGTTAAAGGGGCCAATGATACTTCTGTTGTTTTTAAATTAGTTTTTGGTGAAACTTCTTTCTTGTTCACAGGAGATATATCTAAAAAAATAGAAAAAGATATTTTAGATAAAGATATTAATGTTGATGCAGATGTTTTGAAAATAGCTCATCATGGGAGCAAAGATTCTACCACAGAAGAATTTTTATTGGCTGTTTCACCCGATGTTGTTGTTATTTCTTCTGGGAAAGATAATTCCTATGGTCATCCACGTCCTGAAGTTTTGGAACTTTTGAATAAATATGGTATAAATATTTTTAGAACAGATTTAAATGGCGACATTAAATTAATATCAGACAAAAGTAAAATATATGGATTTTCCGATATTTAAAACAAAAATAGAAGGCAAGAGCAAAAAGTTTAATCTAAACGATCCCAAAGAGAGGGAAGCTTATTTTAATTATAAAGCTGGAGCTGACATAAAGAAGCTCAGAAATTATTTTAATAAAGGCAATAGCTTTATTGCTTATTTAGTCGGGAAAAAGAGCTCTGGAAAGGGGACTTATTCTAAAATGTTTGCTGAAATAGTAGCTCCAGATAAAATAGAACATTTTTCTGTGGGAGATATGATTAGGTCTATAGACGCAGAACTTAAAGATAAGAAAAAGAAAAAAGAATTAGTAGAGTTCTTGGAAAAGAATTATAGAGGATGGACCTCTGTTGAAGAACTTATTAAGCTTTTAGAAAAAAGAAGTACTAAGCTTTTATTGCCAACAGAATTACTTCTTACTTTAGTTAAAAGAGAAATACAGAAAAGACCCAAAAGAACTATCTTTATAGATGGATTTCCTAGGGACTTAGATCAAATTAATTTTTCTTTATTCTTTAGAGATTTGATAGATTACAGAACAGATCCTGATTTGTTTGTTTTAATAAGTGTTCCTACGAACATTATAGATGAGAGAATAAAATCAAGAAGAGTATGTCCTAACTGTCAGACATCTAGGAATTTGAGATTGTTACCTACTTCTAAAGTGGGGTATGAAGAAAAGAAAAAAGAATTCTTTTTATTGTGTGATAATCCAAAGTGTAAAGAAATTAGACTAGAACCAAAAGAAGGGGATGAGTTTGGTATAGAACCTATTAGAGAAAGATTAGAGAAAGATGATCTGTTAGTAAAAGAAGCTGCTTCTTTATATGGAATTCCAAAAATATTCTTAAGAAATTCAATTCCTAAAACAAAAATTAAAGTTAGTGCTGATGATTATGAAATAACTCCAGGGTATTATTATCTTTGGAACGAGAAAACAAAGAAAGCAGAGGTAAAAGAAAAACCTTGGTTGGTTCCTGATGATGAAGGAAAGCAATCTTATAGCTTGCTTCCTCCTCCTGTTGTGCTTTCAATGATAAAACAGATGGTAAAGGTGTTGGGTCTTTAATTCCATTTGACACACTTTTATGCTCGGATGTATAATCAAATTAGACCCCGGTTATTCTAGATAAATCTGGTACAAATTTTGGAAAAGGGATTCGGCTATGATTCTTGCCCCGTGGGGTAAGACCTAGAGTCCCACTTAAATTTTTTTCCGATAATTTACCTAGAAAACTGGAGTCTATAAAAAATCTTCTCTTGTAGGAGATTTTTTGTTATTTTATTGACAGTCCGTAAAATATATTTATAATGTAACCATAGTAAATAGAAGGAAGGTGTTTAGATGGAAAAAATAGTTGTTGTTGGAATGTCCGAGGAGATGAAGCGTTTCCGTTTTAAGGAAAATATTTCTTGCGGAGACGTGGATGAAGTTAGAAATGCTCTGTTGCGGCTAAAGGATCTGGGATACCCCGTGGCTCAGATCAAATACCACGTTGAGGCTCCGTTCGGTATTGTTATGAAGTCAAAGACAGAAGCTGTAATTATAAGAGGAGACATGTCTGGGGTCGTTTTTTCCAACAGAAGTTGGGAAAAGGGCGAGCTGACTCTTGTCACTAATCTTGATGGTGCTCCATATCTCTGTTTGGGAGGCTTAGCTGATGTCGAAGACACTCTGATATATAGAGGTCTTTGCTGGATCTATGAGGGTAATCCAGCTACGGTTAAACTTTGCTTTTTGTTAAATAAAAGGAAACAACTTCCTCTTTTACGGAAGATGCCCCGAATAATTAAACAGAGCGAACAGCTTACTTGCGCCGCCATTGAGAAGGTACTCCATTCTGTTTAACAAAAAATCTCCCTTATTCTTCTATAAAAAGAGCAACCGTTAAACAGTTGCTCTCTTTTTTTATCTGAGTGCTGAGATTCTAATTTTAATCACACCCATTTTACGGACGTATATTACTGCTGTACTATATTCCGGTTTTTATTTATTCTTCTTTGCTAAAGCTTTAATACATTTAGTACAAGCTTTAACTCTTTTTCCAGAAGGCAACTTAACCCATTGTAGATTGGGTTGCTTTCTTAATCTAATAGTAGGGTTGTATTTTCCTCTAAGCTTTACAAGCTTCCCAACCATTCTCGAAGATTTTTCGCAAATTGCACAAACTCTTGCCATAATTTTTATATATTAATATTACATATATATAATATACATTTTTTAAAATTAATCAAGGTGTGTTAAGATAATACTATGTTAATTACTATATTTTCACTTATCGTTTTATTGTTTTCAATTGTGATTCATGAGGTAGCTCATGGCTCTGTTGCCTTGTCTCAGGGAGACGCTACTGCTAAGTACGCAGGCAGGTTAACATTAAATCCAATAAAACATTTAGATCCTATGGGTTCAATTTTACTTCCTCTGTTGCTTTTAGTTTTGACAGCTGGTCATGGTCCTATTTTTGGATGGGCAAAACCTGTACCTGTAAATCCAAATCTTTTTCGTGATAGAAAATGGGGAGAGTTGAAAGTTTCTATTGCAGGTCCAGCAGCTAATTTTTTAATAGCTATCATGTTTGGATTAGTTATAAGATTTTTCCCCCTATCAGGGCAATTAATAGATTTGTTCAGCATAATATGTATATACAACATTCTTTTAGGGTTATTTAACTTAATTCCTATTCCTCCATTAGACGGATCACATATTCTTTTCTCCTTCTTACCTTACCGATTCTTTAAGTTTAAAATGATTTTAAGCCAATACGGATTTTTTATTGTTATTTTTCTTTTATTTTTCTTTGGAGGGTTTCAATTATTAATTAATATAGACTTAAAGATTTTTTCCATGATTTCTGGATTAAATTTTGCTATTTAATTGACCTCCTAATATGTATATGTTATAGTAATTGTTGAGCAAGGGGCTCTTATTTAATTTATGCCGACAATAAGCCAACTCGTAAAAAAAGGAAGAAAAAAATCAACAAGAAAGGACAAAAGTCCTGCTTTGGCTTTTGGTTTTAATATTTTAAAAAACAGACCTAAGAATTCTTTTTCACCTTTTAAAAGAGGAGTTTGTCAAAAAGTTTTCACAATTACTCCTAAGAAACCTAATTCAGCTTTAAGAAAAGTTTGTAGAGTCAGATTGACTAACGGAATGGAAGTTACGGCTTACATCCCAGGAGAAGGACATAACTTACAAGAGCATTCAGTAGTTATAATTAGAGGTGGAAGGGTTAAAGATTTACCAGGAGTTAGATATCATGTTGTTCGTGGAAGATTAGATTCAAGTGGAGTAGAAGGAAGAAAACAACAAAGATCAAAATACGGAGCTAAAAAGGTTGCAGCTAAAGCTGCTGCTAAATAATTATGGCCAGAGGAAAAACACCAGTAAGAATAATTATACCAGATCCTATTTATAACAATCAGCTTGTTGCTAAGTTTATAAATCAGATTATGGAAAGGGGTAAAAAATCAGTAGCTAGAAAAATAGTTTACGATGCTTTTGATATTATAAAAGAAAAAACTAAAAAAGATCCTGTAGAAGTTTTTGAACAGGCCTTAGAAAAAGCAGCTCCAGTTTTGGAAGTAAAAGCAAAAAGAGTTGGAGGAGCAACTTATCAGGTTCCTAGAGAAGTAACAGGGAATAGAAGAATTGCTTTGGCCATGAGGTGGATTATTGCTGCTGCTAAAAAGAAAAAAGGAAAGCCAATGAGAATAAAATTAGCCGAAGAATTAATTTCAACACTTAACAACGAAGGTTCTGCCATTAAGAAGAAAGAAGACATGCACAGAATGGCAGAAGCTAATAGAGCCTTTGCTCATTTTGCTTGGTAAGAAATATTGAATTATGCCTAGAATTTATCCCATTAACAGAATAAGAGATATTGGTATTATTGCCCATATTGATGCAGGAAAGACTACGGTTTCAGAACGTATCCTTTTTTACACAGGAATCTCTCATAAAATAGGAGAGGTGCACGATGGACAAGCTATTATGGACTGGATGGAGCAGGAAAGAGAAAGAGGTATTACTATTACTTCTGCTGCTACAACTTGTTTTTGGACTCCTACTTATGCTGAAAAAGCAAAGGAGAATGAATATAGAATTAATATCATAGACACTCCCGGTCACATTGATTTCACCGTGGAGGTTCAACGCTCCCTCAGAGTATTAGATGGAGCTGTTGTTGTATTTGATGGAGTAGCTGGAGTAGAACCTCAATCAGAAACAGTTTGGCATCAAGCAGATAAATACAACGTTCCTAGAATGTGTTTTATAAATAAGTTAGACAGAACGGGAGCTGACTTTGAAAGAAGTTTAAATTCTATTTGGCAGAAACTTACAGCTACTGCCGTAGCTCTACAACTTCCTATTGGCCTTGAAAATAAGCTAGAAGGAACAGTAGATCTTTTGAAAATGAAAGCTGTTAAATATGGAGGAGATCATGGACAGGTGTTGAAAGAAGAAGAGATACCAGCTGACATGGTAGAGAAAGCAAAAGAATGGAGAGAAAAATTATTAGAAAAGATAGTTGGAGAGGATGAAGTTTTAATGGAAAAATATTTAGCTGGAGAAGAAATTCCTTTGGAAGATTTAAAAATAGTTTTGAGAAAAGCTACTATTGAAGGAAAATTAATTCCTGTCTTTTGTGGGTCTGCTTTAAAGAACACAGGAGTTCAGCAAATGTTGGATGGAGTTGTAGATTATTTACCATCACCAGCAGATCTTCCTGCTGTAGAAGGAAAAGATCCTAAGACAGAAGAGATTACAACTAGAGAAGCTAAGGATGATGAAAAGTTTTCTGCTTTAGCTTTTAAAGTAGCTACTGATCCTTACGTAGGTACTCTTACTTATTTCAGAGTATATTCTGGAACTTTAAAAAAAGGATCTTATGTTTTAAATACAACTACTGGAGAAAAAGAAAGAATTGGTAGAATGTTAAGAATGCATTCAGCAGAGAGAGAAGAAGTAGAAGAAGTATTTACCGGAGATATTGCAGCTACTGTAGGTTTAAAGAATACATCTACTGGTCATACTTTGTGTGATGAAACAGCTCAGATTATATTAGAAGAAATAACATTCCCAGAACCTGTTATCTCTATTAGAATTGAACCTAAAACTAAGGGGGATCAAGAAAGAATGGGTGTTGCCCTAAGAAGACTTATGGATGAAGATCCTACTTTTAGAGTTAAAGGAGATCCTGAAACAGGGGAGACTATTATTTCTGGAATGGGAGAATTACATTTAGATATTATTGCAGATAGGATGAGAAGAGAGTTTAATGTAGAAGCTAATGTTGGAAAACCACAAGTAGCTTACAAAGAAACTATTAAAGGATCTGCAGAAGGAGAAGAGAAGTATATTAAACAGTCTGGAGGTCGTGGTCAGTATGGTCACGTTGTCTTAACAGTAGATCCTAGAGAAAGAGGAGAAGACTTCTTATTTACGAGTAAAATTAAAGGAGGTGTTATTCCTTCAGAATATATTCCTGCTATTGAAAAAGGAGTTAAAGAAGCAATGGATAAAGGAGTAGTAGCTGGATATCCTTTAATAGATATAGGAGTTACTTTGACTGATGGATCTTTCCACGATGTTGATTCTTCTGAAATTGCTTTTAAAATAGCAGGTTCTATGGCTTTTCAAACAGCAGTTCGTAAAGCTAAACCTATTATATTAGAACCTGTTATGAAATTAGAAGTTGTAATTCCTGAAGAATTCTTTGGAGATGTTATAGGGGATTTATCTTCTAGAAGAGGAAAGATAGAAGAAACTTCAGATAGAATGCAATTGAAAGTTATATCTGCTAAGATTCCTTTATCTGAAATGTTTGGATATGCTACTTCTGTTCGTAGCTTAACTGAGGGAAGAGGAAACTTCACCATGGAGTTTGATAATTATGAAGAAGTACCAGGGAATATAGCTCAAGAGATTATTGATGGGACGAGGAGATAAAATATTGACATTCCTCTTAAAATGAATATAATAGTAATACATGTAGTTTTAAGTAAAAATTAACAGGTCAAAAAATAATTAATAAATAATAATTAAAATTATGGCAGAAAAAGAAAAATTTGAAAGAGGTAAGCTTCATGTCAACATTGGTTCTATTGGCCACGTTGATCACGGAAAAACTACCTTGACCGCAGCTGTTTTAAAAGCCCAGGATTTAGCTGGCTTTAGATCTTCTGCAAAATCAATCGATCAGATTGATTCTGCTCCCGAGGAAAAACAAAGAGGGGTAACCATCAATGTTTGCCACGTAGAGTTTGAATCAGAAAAAAGGCATTATGCTTGGATAGATTGTCCAGGACATGCAGATTACATCAAAAACATGATCACTGGTGCCGCCCAAATGGATGGTGCAGTATTAGTTGTATCAGCTGCTGATGGACCTATGCCACAGACAAGAGAACATATCTTGTTAGCTAGACAGGTAGGATTACCATCTATGGTTGTATTTTTAAACAAATGCGATGCAGTAGATGATCCTGAGATGATCTCATTAGTTGAGTCAGAAATCAGGGAATTACTTAAGAAGTATGGTTATCCTGGAGATGAAACTCCTATTATCAGAGGTTCAGCTTTGAAAGCTACAGAAGCTACTTCAAAGGATGACGAAGCTTTAAAACCTATTTACGAATTGGTAAAAGCTTGTGATGAATATATTCCAGAACCAATAAGAGAAATTGATAAACCTTTCTTAATGGCTGTTGAAGATGTTTTCTCTATCGAAGGTAGGGGAACAGTAGCAACTGGTAGAATTGAAAGAGGAATAGTACATCCTAATGACGAAGTTGAAATCGTTGGTATGAAGGCTACTGCTAAAACAATTGCAGTATCTGTCGAGATGTTCAACAAGATGTTGGATGAAGGAATTGCTGGAGACAACGTTGGAATTTTACTTCGTGGAGTTAAGAAAGAGGATGTTGAAAGAGGACAAATATTGGCCAAACCTGGATCAATAACCCCTCATACAGAATTTGAAAGTGAAGTATACGTCTTAACAAAAGAAGAAGGTGGAAGACACACCCCATTCTTTAAAGGTTACAAACCTCAGTTTTACTTTAAAACTACAGATGTAACTGGAGATGTAATATTACCAGAAGGTACTGAGATGGTAATGCCTGGTGATACAGTTTCAGGTTTAAAGATTAAATTAATAATTCCAGTAGCTATGGAAGAAAAACAAAAGTTCGCTATCCGTGAAGGTGGTAGAACAGTAGCTTCAGGAGTGGTAACAAAGATTACAGTATAATCTATTCAAAATAAGAACAATGGTTAAAAAAGCTTCGCAAACTACAGAGGAAACAAAGTCCAAGATTAGAATTAAATTAAGGGCTTATGACCATAAAGTTATTGATAGTTCTGCAAAACAGATTATCGATGTAGTTTTACGTCATGGAGCTGAAATATTAGGACCTGTACCTTTGCCCACAGAGACAAAGAAGTATACGGTCAACCGTTCTTCTTTTGTACACAAAGATGCTAGAGAACAGTTCGAGATGAGGGTTCATAAGAGGTTGATAGACATCTTAAACCCTAATCAGAAGGTAATAGACAGTCTTACGAGTTTGAATTTACCTGCTGGTGTAGACATCGAAATAAAAATGTAATTAGAAGACTCCGCCCGAAAGGGTGGAGTTTTTTGTAAGTTCGAATCCTAGCCTTCCAGCTAATAAAATAAAAAAATTTATGAAGGTAATTTTCGTAATATTATTAACTATAGTCTCCTTGCCAATACATTGGCATTATTATAAATGGTGCGTATTTAACTCTAGACTTAATCGCCCTTCTATTTATCGGTCTGGCATTGGAGATTTAATTGTTGTTATTTCAACAATAATTTGGTTTGGATTAATTTTATTATCTTTTAAATGGTATTTTATATTTATTCCAATCGTTATCCTGTTTATTTTAAGAGAGATAGCAATATCTCAAGCCATAAATAGTGCAAAAAAAGAATATATAAAAGATGGAAATAATGAAAAAGAAGCATTTGAGTTAGCGCGAAGTGAAGTAAAAAATTATTCCAATAAATAAATTTATGTCTTATTTGATTTATATTTTATTGATAGTTGTATTCATTATCAATATTAAAGTTTATTATTGGGTTTCCATTTCGAAACAAGGATTTAAGAGTGAGACACCAGAAGGATTTTTAAAGCATCCAAACTTATATGTGGCAGTTAGTATTATAATTTTTTTACTTATTTTAATTTTTAATGAAATTGCTTGGTATATAATAATGATTTTGTATTTTTTATCTATTTTTATTGGCGGAATGCTTGCAGGGAAAAAATATAAAGAGATAATAAGAAATATAGGAGAAGAAAAAGAAAATAAAATAAATATATGAAATGGTTAAAAAATAATTGGTTTAAAATTTTAGCACTACTACTATTATTAGGAGCTCTGGGTGATAATGATTATGGTTATTATCAGTTTTTAAGATGGGTAATTGTAGTTATTGGGGCATACTTAACCTATCTAGCTTATAATTCTGAAAATAAAATATGGATGTGGACTTTTGCTTTAATTACTTTATTATTTAATCCGATTTTTCCTTTTTATCTTTCAAGAGAAATTTGGCAAGTTATTGATGTTATTGTTGCGATTATATTTTTAATATCAATATTTAAAATAAAAAATTATGAAAGAACTAATTAAAAAATATTGGTGGATTATCTTAATACTTATTATTGCTGTAGTTTGGTTTGTCCAAGACTATCAAAAGGCAGAAAGGCAATATCAGGCTTGTTCAGAAGTGTGTCGTACCAAACATAATGTTTCAGGACTGCAAGGACTTTTAGGAGTTGACCAACCACAGGAATATAAAATCTGCAGAGCAGAGTGTGGAGAAAAATATGGAAAATAAATCTGTGATAGAGTCGAAAAAGGAACATAAAAGGGCGAGGATAAAACTCAGCGACGGTACTCGGCTAGCGATTTTTTTTAATTATGATAATGGGAAATATTTAGGCATTAGATTATGGAAGTTAAAATGGTATATACCAATAAAGTTGCTTTGGTCTATGCCGAGAAAAGAAACCATAATGCTTCACGGGTGGTTTTGGAGAGACGGAGATTTAATGGAGGTTATGTGTAAAGAAATCTCAAAAAAAAAGAACTTTCAAGAGTTAAAAATGTATTTAATTCAGTTGGAAAAGATTTTAGAAGAAAACCGTGAACCTATGAGTTGGCTGACGAGATTAGAAAAGAATAAGAAGAATAAATAAATTTATGGGATTTTTTAGTGAAAAACAAGAAGTTACCCTAGAAGATTTTTGTCGTAATTTTTATGATAAAAATATTTTAGATGGAACTATGTATGGAGTAGACGTTAATACAAGACTCTATAAGGGTTTTAAAGATTTTATCGCAGAAGTGTTCCCAGAATTTTCAAGTGTTAATTTCGATAAATTAAAAGAGCAATTTACGATACTTAGATTTGAATTATTTGCACTTGCTTGGTCTCATTCGTTTGGAGAATATATGTCTGTCAATCAAAGTATTTTTACTATGCGTTTTTTAGAAGAAAAAAATAAACAGGATGTCTGGGAAAAAATGAAACGTTATAATGCTGCGATTGGTAGCGGTGTTAGAAAGTCTATTTGTGTTAGTCAAGATGATAATGAAAAATTAGATTCGGATAGAATTACTATGATTACTAAATATTTAGAGGAAAAATTTAATTTAAATGAGGCCGAGTCTAGGGATGAGGAGGAAAAATATAAAGAAACTATTATTAGAGTTGGTATGCGTATAAAATCAGAAAAGGGTTGGAAAAATTATAGCATATTATACTTTTTATCTTTTACTATGTTAAGAAATTTAGGTTTTGATGATGATAAAATTCAAAAAGTTTTAAATGATAAGCCGTTAGGACACATAATGAATGTTATTAACGGATTTTATCAAGGAGCAAAAGAATCTTGGGACAACGTAAAAATTATAGACTAAATAAATTTATGAAAGAACTAATTAAGAAATATTGGTGGATATTGATTATTATATTTTTTGGTGTTTCTTTAATACTGATAGATGATTATAAATATAATAAATGTGTAGAAATTGAGAAAGAAAACTTAAGGGAATGTATGAGTTATGAAGATTCTGAGTGCTCTGTTTTTGAAAACGCAGAGGAGTTATGTGGTTACAAAGTCTATAGATAATAAATTTATGAAAGCAAAGGCCGAATATAAAAATAAAAAAATAAAAATAATATGTTTTTAAAAGATAAACCTCAAAATTGGATTATGGGAGGATTGGTTTTTATAATAATTGGCTCTTTTGTTGAATCAAACATCATTATATTACAGGCATTATTATATGGAGTAGCAATTGCTGGTTGGGTTTGTTTGGTGATGGGAATAGTTAAACTTT
>CAZEZZ010000011.1:0-12946 GCA_964515885.1 uncultured Candidatus Saccharibacteria bacterium | reverse complement strand
TTATAAAGGGTCATAATTTTTCTGATTCTTTAAAAAAATATCCTAATATTTTTTCTGAATTATTTCAGAACATGATAAAAGTAGGAGAAGAAGCTGGTAACCTTGAAGAAGTATTAGGAATTTTGTCTAAACAGATGGATAGAGAGCATGAATTAAAATCTAAGATCATAGGAGCCCTAATGTATCCAGCGATAATAATCATTGCCATGATAGGAATCGGCATATTAATGTTGGTAATGGTTGTTCCTAGTATTGCTGAAACATTCGAAGATTTAGGAACTGAATTACCAGCTACTACTCAATTTATTATAGGATTAGGAGCCTTTCTGGCAGAGAAATGGTATTTATCCGTTATTGGCACTATTATTTTCGTTAATTTTCTTTGGTTTGGTTTAAAATCTAAAAAAATTAAAAAGGAGATTGATAGAATATTATTAAAACTTCCCATAGTATCAGCGCTAATAAAAAAAACTAATTCTGCTACTACGGTCAGAACATTAAGTTCTTTAATTTCAGCCGGAATACCCATTGTTAGATCTTTAGAAATAGTATCAAATACTTTAGGTAATTTTTATTATAAGAAAGCTTTATCAGAAGCTAGTGAAAAAGTTAAAAAAGGAGGAAAGCTTTCAGATGCACTTGATCACTATAAAGAAATATATCCTATTATAGTTGTACAGATGATAAGAGTAGGGGAAGAAACAGGAGAAACTGCAGACATTCTATCTAAATTAGCAGATTTTTTTGAAGAAGAAGTTGGGAATGCAACTAAAAATATGGCTTCAGTAATAGAACCAATTCTTATGTTGGTGGTTGGAGCTGTTATAGGATTTTTTGCCATTTCTATGATTCAGCCAATGTATTCAATGTTGGAGTCGATATGATTATTTTTAAAAAAACTCAGGAAACTGGAATTAGTTTTATTGATGTATTAGTAGGAACTTCTTTGTTCCTCATTGTTTTTATTGGTCTTTTCGCCGCTTTTCAGTTGGGGCTAAAAGTAATAACTCAAAGTAAAAATAAAATTTCAGCGACAGCCATCGCTAATGGAAGAATGGAGATGATGAGAAATCTTCCCTATCAGTCTATGGGAACTAAAGATGCGGTTTTACCTTTTGTTAATGGAATCTTAGATTCTTCTACCACAACCATTTTAAATGGTTTAGAATTTTTAATTGATACTACTGTGAAATATATTTCTGATTCGGCTGATGGAACTGGTATAAATGATACTTGCGATCTTGATTATAAAAAAGCAGAAATAGTTGTTTCTTGGCAAGGAAAATTTGAAGGAAATGTTAAATTTGTTACAAATATTTCTCCAAAAGACAAAGTAGAAGAATTAAATTCTTGCGAATCTCAACCAGGGGGGGTCCTTTCTATCTCTGTTTTTAACGCTTTCGGTCAAATGATAGAATCTCCTTTGATAGAAGTTTTTAATCCAGAAACAGAAGCTTTAATAGATTTTTATAGTCCTGTTAATGGAAAATATAGTTTTCCATTAGCCACTTCCACCTACAAAGTAGTAGCTTCAAAAGGTAGTGGTTATACGATAGAAAGCACTTACGGAATAGATGAAATAGCAACTCCAGAAAAATCACATCCTTTTATTGTAGAAGGAAGAGAAACTGAAATTAGTTTATCTATAGATGAAATAAGTTCTTTTGCTGTTGATACTTTATCTCCCTGGGGTAGAGATAGTTTTTTCGATTCTTTTAATGATATAAGTAAAATTTTTGAATCATTAAATGTGCTAGTTAATAATGGAGAAATTACTTTAGCCACAGATACACAAGGATATATTTCTCCTGGTTATATTATTTCTGATGCCATTACTCCAACAAGTATTTTAAACTGGGAAGAATTATCCTTTAATGATTCTGAAACAATAAATACTGATTTAAACTATCAAATATATTATGCTTCAGGAACTCAATGGTATGTTATTCCAGAAGAAAATTTATCTGGAAATAATTTAGGTTTTGATATTTCCCCAATTGATATATCTTTTTTATCAGTAAATGATTATTCCGCTTTAAAAATAAAAGCTAATTTATTAAGTGATTCAACAAACACTACGCCGACCCTAGAAGATTGGCAATTGTCTTGGGTTACAAGCGAAGCTACACCTATTCCCAATGTAAACATTTCTTTAAGAGGAAATAAATTATTAGGCACAGATAGCGAAGAAGAGCCTGTATATAAATACGATGGTTCTGTTGTTAGTAATTCTTCTGGTCATGTAGATGTCCCTAATTTAGAGTGGGATTTATATAATTTTTCAATTGATCCAGGAGAAAATTTAGATTTAATAGAAATTTCACCATCTCCACAACCAGTTGATCTTGGTCCTGGAGAAAATATAGAAGTTGATTTATATCTTGAAGCAGAAAATTCTGTTTTATTAACCATTCAAGACTCTGTTAGTCTAGAGCCAGTTTTTTCTGCTAGCACTACTCTTTATAATTTAGGATTGAGTTATTCCACAAATCAACATACAGACATTAAGGGGCAAGTTTATTATATTCCCTTAGACCAATTAACTTATAATGTATTAGTAGGAGCTTCAGGATATCTTTCTACCTCTACTACTGTTTATATCTCAGGAGACGTAACTAAAACAATTCAACTTCAACAAGTAGAATAATTATGAAAGGATTTACTTTAATAGAAACATTAGTTACGATAGGTGTTTTTGCATTAATATCAGGTGCTGTTTTTGGAAGTATAGCGCTTCTTTATAGAGTTCAAGGATACACTTGGCAACAATCTATTGCCATAGATGAAGCTAGGAGAGGGATAGAAACAATGGTTGAAGAAATAAGAGAAGCTAGATATGGAGAGGATGGAGCATATCCAATAGAAAAAGCAGAAAACAAAGAATTTATTTTTTATTCAGATATTGATAAAGATAATAGTATTGAAAGAGTAAGATATTTTTTAGGAGCAGTTGGTTCTGGAGAACAAACAAAAGAATGTCAGACTTTTATTAGCGGGGGGAGTTGTAACGTAACCTTTTCCGATTTTTTAGTGGGGGAAATCTTAACCGCAGAAGTAAAGATTTCTGTTGATGGAGATTTTGGACAAAATAATCGAGAATATGCAGAAGTTTATGCTGACGGAAATTATCTCGGTAGAATTTGTGGTGTAGGGTGTTATGATTGTGCCGGTGAATTACAAGGAGATGAAACTTTTGACATTGCAGAATATCTTTCAGACGGATCAGTTGTTTTTACCATAGACACTACCTGGAAAGTTGATCCTATTTGTTCTTATGCTATGAATGCTAATTTTGAAATTTCATGGACAGGAGAAACAACAGAAGGGTTACATGAATTTAAAAAAGGAATAACGGAACCAGTAGGTTCCCCAGCTACTTATCCTGCAGACCAAGAAGAAGTGTTTGTTTTGACTTCTTATGTTAGGAATGTTCCACCAATTTTTACTTATTTTGATTCTGATGGAGAAGAAATTACAGAAAATCCAGCTAGATTAATTGACACTAAAATGATGGAAGTTTATTTAATAATCAACATTAATCAGGCTCGTGCTCCACAAGATTTTGAATTAAAATCAGCAGTACAGTTAAGAAATTTAAAAGAAAAATAAATGAAAGATAAAGGTATAATTACAACTTACGTATTAGTTTTTGGAGCAATTTTTCTATTGATTATTTCTGGTCTTTTAACTTTTATTCTTTTGCAAATGAAGCAATCTGAACAAAAAGTAGCGTGGAATCAATCTTTGGAAATTGCTGAAGCTGGGTTGGACTATTATAAGTGGTGTCTTAATAATGAGATAGAAGATAATTGTCAGACAGAAATAAATATAGAAGATCTTTCGGGAAACATTATTGGAACAGCTTCTTTAGAAATAATTTCAGAAACATATTGTGGAGTGGTTTCTTCTAGAGAAATAGTTTCTATCGGAAAAACAGAAAAAATGCCAAATGTTGATAGAAAAATTAAATTATTATATGGCAAGGAATCTGTTGGAACTTTTGCTTATTTATTAAACGATAATGTTTGGGCAGGAGCAGATAGAGAGATTAAAGGTTTCTATCATTCAAATGGAGGAATCAGGATGGATGGAGAAAATCAATCCATAGTTTCTTCAGCTTCCCCCAACGGTGAATGGGTTTGCACAGATTCTTTCGGTTGTGATAGTTGTCCTATTTCAGACGGATGTGTTTATGAGTCTAGACAATGTAAATGTCCTGGGGTATTTACTACTACCGACAATGCACAGCCAGATTTATTTAGTTATCCTGCTGATTATTTTAATTTTGATGGGATAACTATAGATTTAGCCGATATTAAGTCTATTGTTGAAGGGAGTCCTCAACAATATTATTGGCCACCAGTTACAGATATTAATGCAAACGGAGAGGGATATCATATAAAATTTTTAAATGATGGGACATTTGAGGTCTGGATAATAACAGACCTAGATAGAACTTATGCTTATAGCGAAGAAGAAGGATGGCATTACGATTATTTTACTATTGGTGATGAATACAGATATCTTCCTCCAATAACTGTAAATAGTTCTTGTCCTGTTATCTTTATTGAAGACAACCTTTGGTTAGATGGAAAAATAAATGGAAAAGTTACTATCGCTTCTGCAGATTTAATTAATCCTAACGGGGAAACAGATATTATTCTTTCAAATGACATAGAATATACAACACTAGATGGATCAGATGGGTTAGGGGTCCTTGCTGAGAGAAATATTTTAATTTCACCAAATTCTCCAGATAACATGGAGATAAGAGGAATATTTATTGCTCAGAAGGGACATTTTGGCAGAAATCATTATAATAATAACATAAGAGATGTTTTAGAAATATATGGTTCTATTGTCAGTAATGGAAGGGTTGGGACTCAATGGACGTCTGGGAGTCAAATAGTATCTGGTTATACGAAAAGAGAAAACTATAATGATTCTAGTTTAATATATTATCCACCCCCATTTGTTTCTTCTGTGAGTTCAGAATTTCAAACAATTAACTGGGAAGAGGTAGAATAAGTTTCTTATATTAGATATAATTAAAATGCTAGGCAAAACATTATTGAAATTTAAAATTTATATCGATGTTTAATTTTTTATCTTTAAAACCAGAATCATTCGGATTAGATTTTTCAGATTATTCTTTAAGATTAATAAGACTTTATGAAAGTAGAGCGGGGTTTAATGTAGCCTCTTTCAATGAGATATCTTTACCAGAGGGAATTATTAGAAATGGAGAAATCAAAAATGAAGAAGCTTTAGTTGACCTTATTAAACAAGCTATTTCCTCGGTTAAGGGCAAAGGGCTTGGGACAAAACATGTTATTGCTTCCTTGCCAGAGAGAAAAGCTTTTTTGAGGACTATCCATATGCCCTGTTTACCCGAAGAAGATTTAAAGGCTGCGGTAGTTTTTGAAGCAGAGAATTATATTCCCTTACCTACCAACGATGTTTATTTAGATTCTCAAATTATCCCTCCACTAAAAGCAAAAGATAAAGTACAAGATCATTATGATGTTTTAATAGCTGCTCTTCCAAAAAAGACAGTTGATCCCTATCTTTCTGTGTTAAAAAGCGCTGGACTTACCCCAACGGCTTTAGAGATAGAATCTTTTTCGATGACAAGAGCTTTAATAGGGGCTGAGGCTGAAAAAAGTCCAATTGCAGTTATGGATTTGGGTTTAGCCAGAACAGCTTTTGTAACTTTTTCAGGTGGATCCCTAAGAGATTCTCTCACTATTCCTATTTCTACTAAAGATTTTTCTTCCGCTATAGCTAAAAATTTAAGTGTTAATCCCAAAAAAGCCGAAGAGTTAAAAGTTAAATATGGATTAGATAATAAGTCTAAAGAGGGAAAAGAGGTGTTTGATTCTTTAGCCCCAATTCTTACTGATTTAGTAGAACAAATTAAGAAACACCTCAATTATTATCAGAGTCATAATGACGACTCTTTAGAGAATAATGAGATAAAGAAAATATTATTGACCGGGGAAAACGCTACTCTTAAAAATCTTCCCAAAATACTTTCAGAACGACTATTGATTAAAGTAGAAGTTGGTAATCCTTGGGTTAATATTATTTCTCCTGGAGAAAAAGTAGATAATAATTTTCCTATCCAAAAATCACTTTTATTTACTTCCGCGATTGGTTTGGCTTTAAGAGGGATAAAAAGAGAATGATTAATTAAAAATTTGTTTTAATTTATGATGATAAATTTATTACCACCAGAGGCAAGAAAAGATTTAAAAGAAGAAGAAAATTGGAAGTTATGTTTAACTTTAAGTTTTCTTGTTGTTATATTTTTTATATCTTTTTCTTTAATTTTATTATCCGTTAAAAATTTTATTAGTGGGGAATCGGAATCACAAAGAATATTACTAGAACAAGGAGAGAGTGAATTAGAAAATCCTCGACGCCACAATTTACAAAGTAGTCTTATTAATTTTAATAATTCTTTTTTTCAGATAGATGAATTTTATAAAGAACAATTCACTTCAGCAGGAATTTTAACTCAGATTTCTTCAATAGTTCCAATGGGCATTCGTTTCACTAATTTATCTATTTCTAGATCAGGGAAAAAATTGGATGAGACAGGTTGCAGTATATCAGGATTTTCTCCAGATAGAGATACTTTGTTAATTTTGAAAGATAATTTAGAAAAAGAAGAAAATTTTGAAGAGATAAATTTCCCTCCTTCAAATTGGGTTAAGCCGATTGATATAAATTTCAATATTAATTTTAAAATTAGATGAGCATAAAGCAAAAAAATAATATTTCTATAGCTTTTTCCTTAATAGTGTTTGTTTTGACTTTTTTTCTTGTTATCTCTCCCTTGCTTAAGGACATTCAAAGTAGTGCCGAAGAGCTAAGTTTGCAAGAAAATAAATTGATAACACTTCAATTAAAAATAGATGGACTAGAACGATTTAAGGAGATTTACAAGGGATTAGAGGGAGATTTAAAGAAAATAGATGATTTATTTGTTAATTTAGAGGTTCCTGTAGGATTTATTAATTTTTTAGAAAACGAAGCTCAACAGCTGAATTTAAATTTTGAAATATCTTCTGCTAACAATTATGTTAACGATCCTAATCCTTGGCCATACATAATATTTCAGGCTACAGCAGATGGAGATTTTTCTGATTTAGTTAAATTTTTAGAAAACATAGAAAACTCTCCTTATCTTATAGAAATAACAAATATTAATATAAGAGAAGCTGAAAATGAAAATATTAGGGCAACTTTTTCAATTAAAGTTTTTGCTAAATAATATGTTTAAATTTAAAAAAATAAGATTATCAAAAATTAAATCTTCTTGTAGAAATTTTCCTAGAAACTTGGCCGAGAATTATTTTTTTACCTTTCTCGGGCTTTCCTTTATTTCTGTTTTATTGGGGTTGGTCATTTTTTATCAAAGCGCCTTAACGATTGAGGGAGAATTAGAAGTGGCAGACAAAGAAATTCTTGAATTTGATCAAACTACTTACCAGAAAGTTTTAGATAAATGGGATATAAGGAATCAAAATATTTCTGAAATAGACGAAAAAGAATATTCGTCCCCATTTTAATTAATTGACTATACTTAATTTCTGGGTTAGAATTTTAAGATTGGACTACGCCCCTGTAGTTTAACGGATAGAATAGGGCCCTTCTAAGGCCTAGATCGGGGTTCGATTCCTCGTGGGGGCACAAATAAAAACAGCTAAACTTGAAGCTGTTTTTTGTTTCTTTATTTTTTCTCTTCTAATTTTATCTTTATTTTCAATTCTTTTTTATTTCTAAGCACTTTCAAAATAATTTGGCTTCCAACTTTTAATTTTTGGAGAATATGAGACAGAGGATTTTTTTCTGTTATTTTCTCATTTTGGCATTCTATAATAATATCAAATTCTTTTAGTCCTGCTTTTTCAGCTGAACTTCCCTTTATTATTGCTGATTCTCCAAGATTTTCTCTCATTATCAATGCTCCATTTTCAACTGGCAATTTATTTTTTTGCGCCATTTCTTTATTTAAAAGTATATATTTTACTCCTAAAAATGGTCTTATTATTTTTCCATATTTTTTGATTTCCTCTAAATCTTGTTTCGCATAATTTATAGGTATAGCAAAACCTATATTTTGAGCTCCCATTACTACGGCCGTATTAACCCCTATTACTTTTCCATTCATATTTACTAATGGTCCACCACTGTTCCCTGGATTAATAGCAGCATCTGTTTGAATAAGACCACGAAGCATGGCTGATTCTTGCCCTACCCCGGCAAAGGCGGTAATAAATCTACTTAAGCCCGAAACAATACCTGTGCTTACTGTGTCGTTAAATTCTCCAAGAGAGTTACCAATAGTGACAACGCTTTCTCCTAATTGAATATCGTCTGAATTTCCCAATTCAAGATAAGACATATCTTTTTCATCTACCTTTAAAATAGCTATATCATTTATTGGATTTCTTGAGAGTACTTTAGCTTTGAGCTTTTTATCTGGTTCAAGGACAACAGTGTAATCTGCATCTGAATCACTTACAACATGACAGCTAGTGATAACATATCCATCTTTTGAAATAAAGAAACCAGAGCCTCCTCCCACTTTTGTTCTCTCTTTCTTTTTATCACTCGTCCTCGGCATCATTATATTTTTTCCTTGGAAGGGGACAAGATAAAAACCTTCTACCTTAGGAAGATCTTTAGACATAATGATAGTTATTACAGCTGGACAAGCGTCTTTAGCTATTTTTATAACTGGTGATTGTTCTGGCATATTATAAAATTATATCATAAGTTAGCTTGTAATCAAGCGGAAAAATTGATAATATACTTTTGAACTACGTTAAATCGCCCCTGTAGTTCAATGGATAGAACAAGAGACTCCTAAGCTCTAGATCCGGGTCCGATTCCTGGTGGGGGCACAAGGATTAGCTCTTTAAAATAAATTGAAAGGAGGACAAATTGAGAAATCTTTTTGTAAAAGTAGCGTATGTCATATTTTTAGTTTTTTCTCTTCTTTCTCTATTTATCTTTCTTTATTTTTTGAAGGTATCTAAGAGAATTAGGGAAATAAACCTGGGAGACAATCATATCTGGGAAGAGGGAGGACATTATATTGTCACAAATCATCCTTCTTGGATAGACCAATTTTTGATAGTTGCTCTTAGAATTCCGCATTGGGGTACAACTTTATTTCCTTATGTGGTTGTGGCAGAAGATAGCGTAAACAAGATTTTTTTTCTAAAAATTTTGAAAAAGCTTACTTTTGTTCTTTCTATTAACAGAAAAGGGCAACATTCTAGATTGCTGAGTAATATTAGGAAAATAAAAACTCTTTTGGCAGACGACTATAATATTATAATAGCTGGACCAGCTGGTAGGGACTTTAGGGGGAGTGAAGATGAAATAATCTTTAGTCCCAAGAGAAGAAAACTATTTAGAATGTTCACAAAGCTCCCTGGTTTTATTGCTACTACTCCTGGGGTTAAAATTGTTGTTTGCTGCATTGAAGGAACAGACAAACTTTATAAAGAATTTCGGGAAAATGGCGAGATTAAATCTAAATTTTCTTACTATAATTTCATTGTTAAATTTCTCCTGCTTGGGAAAATAAAGATAATAATTACTTATAGTGAGGGAATGATACTATCAAATCTCAATAAGGATCAAGCTAACGAGGTGATCCAGAAAACAGCTTTAGCTTTATTGGATAGGTGAGAGCTTTTAAAGTTCTCACCATTTTATGGGCTCGTGGCTCAACGGTAGAGTACCTCAATGGCATTGAGGGGGTTAGGGGTTCGAATCCCCTCGAGTCCACATTTAATAGTCTGGAGGAGTGGCAGAAAGGCTATTGCGCGGCTCTCGAAAAGCCGTGGGTGTTTCACCCTTACAGGTTCGAGTCCTGTCTCCTCCGCAAGATATTTAATTTTTAATAGATATTTTTTATGTTTAATTTTTCGAAAAAAGAAAAGAAACAACCAAAAGATATGAAAGAAGTTTTAAAAGAACTTAATTCTTTGGATTCTAAATTAGAAAAAACAATAAAAGAGTTAACTGATTTAAAAAATAATCAAACTTTTTCAGTTCAGAAAATAGGGTTAATAAGATTTAATCCCTTTAAAGAAGTTGGTGGCAATCAAAGTTTCACTTTAGCATTATTGGACAAGAATAATTCTGGAGTAACAATAACTAGTTTATACACTAGAGAAGGCAATAGAGTTTACGGAAAATCAATAAACAACGGAATTTCAGAACATACATTATCTAAAGAAGAAGAAAAAGCCATAGAAAAAGCTAAACAATCAAACTATGAAGAATAATTCAAAAAAAAGACCTCCAATAGTCGTTGTTATGGGCCATGTCGATCATGGCAAGAGTTCTATTTTAGAAGCTATAAAAGACTTCAGAATCACTTCTAAAGAGTCAGGTGGAATAACCCAACATATAGGAGCTTATCAAATAGAAGAACAGGGAAAGAAAATTACATTTATTGACACTCCAGGTCATGAAGCTTTCTCTAAAATGAGATCTCGTGGTGCTAAAGTAGCGGATATTGCTGTCTTGGTTATTGATGCCTCAGAAGGAGTAAAGAATCAAACAAAAGAAGTTATATCTCTTGTTAAAACCTTAGAAGTGCCAGTAATTGTTGCTTTAAATAAAATAGATAAACCAGATGCTAATTCTGAAAAAGTAAAAAGAGAATTAATGAAAGAGGACTTAATTGTTGAATCTGTAGGAGGTAAAATACCATCTGTGGAAGTATCAGCTAAGACGAAAAAAGGAATACCTGAATTATTAGAAATAATATTATTGGTGTCAGAATTAGAAAACTTGGAAGTAGATGAATCGAAAACAGCCGAAGGAATAGTTATAGAATCTTGTTTAGATAATTTTAGAGGAAACACTGCTACTCTTTTGGTTTTAAATGGAACTTTAAAAACAGGAGATATAATAGGAACTAATACAGCTTGTACTAAAATCAAAAGTTTAGAAGATTTTCAAAAAAAGCAGATTAAAGAAGCTTTGCCCTCAACTCCAGTTGTTGTTTTTGGATTCAACGAAGTTCCTAGGATTGGAGAAACTTTCAAATCTTTTAAAGATATAAACGAAGCTAAAGAACATACAAAATCAGTAAATCAGGAGAGAGAAGAATTAGGAGAATTAGGAGAAGATCAAAAAGTTTTAAACATAATTTTAAAAGCAGATGTTTTAGGATCCTTAGAAGCGGTAGAAGAAATTCTGAAATCACTCCCTCAAGATAAGGTAATAATAAGATTATTAAAATCAGAAGTAGGTAATATTAATGAAAGTGATGTTAAGTTAGCTTTAACTGGAAAGTCTAAAATAATTGGTTTCAAAGTAAAGGCTGATGCTGTCGCTCAGAAGATATTGATAAGGGAAAGTATAAGAGTAGCTACTTTTGATGTGATATATGAATTGCTGGAAGCTGTCAGAGGATTGATGGAGAGAATAGTAGTGGCAGAGGATATTAGAACTGATTTGGGAAAAATGAAAGTGCTAGCTAAATTTTTAGATAATAAAAATAGACAGATTATTGGTGGCAGAGTAACAGAGGGAGAGATTAAAAAAGGAAGTAAAATAGAAGTTTTGAGGGATGATGAAATTATTGGTGCAGGTAGAATGATTAGTTTACAAAGGAATAAAAAAGAATCCGACCTTGTATCTAAGGGAGATGAATGTGGAATATTGTTTGAGGGAAATGTTAAGATAGAAGAAGGGGACGTATTATCATTCTATAAAGAAGAAAAAAGAAAAAGTCTTTAAAATGACAGATAGAGTTCCACAAGTTAATAATCTTATACAAGAGGAATTATCTAAGATAATTTTTAGAGAGGTAGAATTTCCTCCAGGAGTTTTAGTCACTTTAACTAGGGTAGATACTACAGCAAATCTTATTGAAAGTAGGGTATATATTAGTGTTATGCCCGGGAGTAGAGAAGAAGAAGTACTTAAACTTTTAAATAAAATAATATATTTTATTCAGCAGATATTAAACAAAAGATTAAGAATGAGACCTATCCCTAAAATAATATTTATGGCTGAAAAAGAAACAGTTAGAGCTGGAAAAGTTGAGGAATTATTAGAAAATTTAAAAATAAAAAGAAAAAGATAGGCTTGAATTCAGCGTTATTTTAAGATAATATAGTGGCGTGGCCAGGTAGCCAAGTGGCAAGGCAGTGCTCTGCAAAAGCACTATACATGGGTTCGATTCCCGTCCTGGCCTCAATCATGCCGCGGTGGTGGAATGGTATACACGCAAGACTTAAAATCTTGTGAGAGAAATCTCGTGTGGGTTCGAGTCCCACTCGCGGCACAAAAAAACAGCCCCTTTTCGGGACTGTTTTATTTTAACTTTCTAATACTTCTATATATGTTTTTTGAGCTCCAAATTCTTTAGCTTCCGAGTAAGAGGGAAGCCAAATATCTATATGATAATTGCTTTTTCTCCTGTTCATCCTATCTTCTACTATGAATATTTTATCTCCATATATTTCAGGCATTCTAACTTTAGTTCCAAAGGGAAGATAGTTGTTAGCTATTATTCCATCTCTGACACGGGTGTTAGAAGCTGTGATAAAGGGAGTATCATCTGTTTGCCAAACGGTACTAGAATAAGCAGTTATAACTACATTCATTTTTTTAACTACCCTAAGCTCTGGAGATGGGTCGGCTATCGGTAAAAGGGAATCATTCCCCAGGATAGTCAGCCTCTCTTGGTCAAAAAGATTTTCTTCATTTATAACTTTACTGGCTTTTAATTGATCTGTATAAAAACCTAAAAAGGGTAAAAATATAAACAAAATACCCAGTAAAAATATAGTTGATTCTTTTGATTTGTTGTATGTTTTCATTTAAAAACCCCATTTCTGGGGATTATTCATCATAGCATACTTATTTATGAAAGTCAAGGAGTGTTAATAAAGAGGTAAAA
>CAZEZZ010000010.1:0-13672 GCA_964515885.1 uncultured Candidatus Saccharibacteria bacterium | reverse complement strand
AAAAATTTAATGCTTTCTCTTGAGATTTAGTTTTTAAAATAGCCATCCTTGTTTCGTAGTCTGGGTACCCTATGTCTCCAATCATTCCCCCCTCAAACCTAGACCGGAGCCTTTCTTCTAACGCGGGTATAGCCTTTGGAGGCCTATCAGACGATAAAATTATCTGTTTGTTATCTTCGTAAAGAGTATTAAAAGTATGGAAGAATTCTTCTTGAGTTTTTTCTTTTCCAGCTAAAAATTGAACATCGTCTAATATTAAAACGTCTATTGATCTGTACATTTTTTTAAAAGTTTCGACATCATGATTCTTAATAGAGGAAATTATTCCTGCAGTGAATTTTTCAGCAGGAATGTATCTTACTTTTTTCTCCGGGAAATTTTTAATTATTGTGTTTCCAATAGATTGAAGCAAATGAGTTTTTCCAAGTCCGACACCTCCGTAAATAAAAAGAGGATTGTATACTGCCCCTGGCTTTTTTCCAACTGCCCACGCAGCTGCGTGTGATAGTTCGTTAGAAGGACCAACAACAAAACTTTCAAAAGTATATTTAGGATTAAGATTAGTGTCTTTATCTATTTTAAATTCTTCTATTTCAAGTTGACCGACAGAAGCCAAAGAGACGGGATTTCTTTTGATGACTTTTAATTCTGATTTTCCTAAGATATATTTTACGTCTTTTATTTCTTGGTCTAAACTGAAAATAATCTTCGCAATAGTTTTTCCATATTTATTTTCTAGCCATTCTTTAGCAAAAGAATTGGGGACAGACACCATAACTTGACCCTCTTTATAAGAAAGAATTCCAGTATCTTTAAACCAGGTAGAAAAATTAGCTTGAGATATATTTAACTGAATTTGAGCAAGCACAGCTTGCCAGAGTTCTTCTTTTGTCATAAGTTAATGACCTTCATTAATGCATTTAATATAATAGCATAAAGTCAAAATAAAGAAAATGAAGCTAAAACCCTTGTCCTTTGTTGATAACATGAGGATAATTTGTGGAAAAAAATTAAATTGACCAACGAGTTTTTTTCTGATAAGATAATAAAGTGTTATAAAATATATGTCTATAACCTACAAAGCGAAAAAGAAAAAAAGAAAAATAAAGCACGGTTTTCTTAAGAGAATGAAAACTACTTCTGGGCAGAATGTTCTTGCTAGAAGAAGAAAGAAGAAAAGAACAAAGAAAACAGTTTAAAATGGCTTTACAAAATAATCGTCTTCAAAAAAGAAAAGACATTGATTTGGTTTTCAAAAAAGGGAAAACCTTTAAAGAGGGATTGTTGCTTTTAAAAGTTCTTGAAACCGATTTAAGCGCTTCCAGATTTGCCTTCGTCATCTCTCAAAAAGTTTCCAAAAAAGCGAATATAAGAAATAAACTTAGGAGACGGTTAAAAGACATAAGTCAAAAATTATTAAAAGAAAAAAAAGATAGATCAAGAGATATCTTAATGATAATTTTGCCCGGCTTAGAGAAGAAAGAATATAAAGAATTAGAAAGTATGGTTAAAAAAACATTTGAAAAACTTAAACTTATATAATGGTTAAACAGATTAGTTTAAAAATAATAAAATTTTATCAAAAATATATTTCCGTTAATTTAGGGAGTAATTGTAGGTTTTACCCAAGTTGTTCTGAATATGCAAACTTATCTATAGAGAAATACGGATCATTAAAAGGAGGAATAAAAGGAATAATTAGAATATTAAAATGTCATCCTTTTAACAAGGGAGGCATAGACTTACCATAAACTATGGATTTTTTTATACTCGCATTTAATACAATTTTATATAAGCCATTATTTAATGCATTAGTTTTGCTTTATCAGTATATTCCTGGGAAAGATTTCGGTATAGCAGTTATAGTTTTAACCTTAATAATAAGGTTTTTATTATATCCTTTGATGATGAAGTCTATAAAATCTCAGAAGATAATGACGGAGCTTCAACCAAAATTAAAGGAAATACAAAACAAATATAAGGACGACAAAGAAAAACAAACTAAGGAGATGATGGAGCTTTACAAGAAAGAGAAGTTTAATCCCCTCGGAGGATGTCTTCCTTTATTGCTTCAGCTTCCACTACTAATTGCCCTTTATAGAGTTTTTTGGAAAGGATTGAGCGAGGGTTCAATGGAAAAATTATATTCTTTTGTTCCCAATCCGGGAGTTATAGATCCGATGTTTCTGGGGATAATGAATTTATCAGAATCAAATTTTATATTGGCTATAATAGCAGGAATAGCTCAGTTTTTTCAAACAAAGATGATGATGGGGCAAAATAAAAAAGATGATAATAAGGGACAATTTGCTAGTATGATGCAAAAACAAATGCTTTATTTCTTCCCAATAATTACTGTAGTAATCCTTTTAAGGATGCCAGCAGCTATAGGTCTTTACTGGATAGTAACAGCGTTATTCTCTATCTGGCAGCAAAAGATAGTCTTTGGGAAAAAGGATGAAGAAAATAAAGTCTCTGCTCCTCCCGTAACTTCATAAAGTTGAATTAGATGTATGGACCAAAAACAGCTTAATACAATTAAAGAAACAGTAGAAGAATTTTTTAAGAAAACTACTTTTGAAGTGGAAGTAGAAGTTTTGTCAGAAAACGAAAAGACTATTCCAATTAAGCTAAAATCTGAAGAGCCACAAGTTCTTATTGGAGAAGGGGGACAGACTTTAGCAGAAATTCAGCATCTTTTAAAAGCGATATTGAAGAAGAAAATAGAAGAAGATTTTTATATTAATTTAGATATAAATGGATATAAAGAAAAAAAAGAAGATTATTTAAGAGAATTAGTTCGTTCTGTTGCTGACGAAGTAATTTTGACTAAACAAGAAAAAGAACTGGCATCTATGCCAGCTTACGAAAGAAGAATTGTTCATATGGAACTTTCTACCAGAGAAGGGATAGAATCAGAAAGCATTGGTCAAGACCCAGAAAGAAGAATTGTCGTAAGACCTAAAGCTTAATATTTAACTTATTTTATAGTCCTGCCAAGTTTTCCTTGGCTTTTTTTATTTTAGAAATATCTTCTGGAGAAGTTGTAATAAATTGGTCTTCAGTATAAGAGGCCATAACTTTAATAACTACGTGTTTTTGACCTGCAAAAAATATTCCTTCTCCTACCTCAGCTTGTAATAATGTCATTTTTTCTCCTTCAGTTAAATTAAATGTTTTTTGGACAGTGTCTATTGTCGCAGAACTTTGTTTCATTAAAAGCTGTAAAGAAGAGTTTGTTATTATAGGTTTTCCATAATCGGATTTCATAAAATCATTAACATCCTGAGTAATAGTTGTGACTCCGAGCCAGTATTTTCTGGCTCTTTTACATATTCCAAACAGAAAAGATGCTCCATCTTCCGTCTGCATAATTGACCAGGCTTCATCAATAACCAAGATTCTTTTTTTTAGTTTAGATCTGACTTTGTTCCAGATATATCTCATGACAATAAACATAGCCATAGGTCTTAATTCGTCCTCCATATCTCTTATGCCGAAGACGACAAAAGGAGTGTCCATTGAAATATTTGTTGGTTGGTTGAAAAAATTAGAGAACGTTCCTTCTGTAAATTTTCTAATTCTTTTTACAAGAGAGTCAGCCCCATCCATGCCTTTTAAGACATCTTCAAAGTCAGACATTAGTGGAATTTTTTCTCCCCAAGTTGAAGAGTCGGATTCAGGAGTTATGTCTTTGGCAGCATAGGTTTCCGTAAGAGCTCTATCTATAATGGCGTCCTCTTCTGGACTTAGCCCTTTAAACATTATTCGCAATAAACCGACAAGATTAATTATGTTTGAACGAAGAATATCTGCTGGCTTCTCGTCTTCTCTAGGGGTAGGTAAATCAAAAGGATTTATATGATTTTCTGAAGATAAAGACATGCTTAAAAATGATCCTCCAATAGCATTAGAAAGATTTTGGTATTCATTCTCAGGGTCTAATATAATAATATCTACTCCCAGCATTAAAGACCTAAGAATCTCTAGTTTTATTGCGTAAGATTTTCCTGACCCTGATTTAGCGAACACTATGGAGTTTGCATTTTCTAAACTAAACCTATCAAATAAAATTAAAGAATTATTATGCATATTTACTCCATAAAGAATTCCTTCATTAGAACTTAGGTCAAAAGAAACAAAAGGAAAAATACTAGATAATGCTCCAGTGTCCATAGATGTATGAACCATTAATTGATCTAATCCATAGGGAGAGGTGGAATTAAACCCTTCTTTTTGTTGATATAAGGCAGGTTTAATATATATTAATCTAGATTCCAACATTGACCTTAAGGTAACTTCTATATCTTTTAGATCTTTTTCTTTTTTTCCATAAACCGTTAGATATAATCCAAATTTAAACATTTTCTCTTGGGCGGTCTGTAATTTATTCCTTAATCCTTCAATATCTTGATAAGCTGTTTCTAGAGCAGGGTCTCTTACAAGCCCCTTTGATTCTCTTTCTATTATTTCAGCTTGTACCTCTGTTACTCTTCTTCTTAATTGTTTTAAAATATTACCAGTTTCAATAGGATGAATATGAAAACTGATATCCATAGGAGTATCTAAATTAATTATTGGAGAAAACCAAGAAGTGCTCAAATATCTAGGATAAGAAAAAATAAAGAACGATTTAGTAATTTTTTTACCTAAATTTAACATCCCAGGCTTAACCGCAATGGAAGAAGGGGCAATAATGTCTTTAGCATCTATTACTTTTTCTTCAAATAGTTCTTCTATCTTTTCGGTTTTCTTTTTTTTCTTTGAAAATGGAAATTTCATTTATTGAACTTATTTTAATAAGCGAAAGTCAAAATGAATTTTTAAATTAAGTGAGCTATTTAGCTATTTCAGGAGGTATCTCAGGATAATAACCTATCTCTGCGTCTTCTGGATGATAAAGTCCCCAAAACAGTTCAATTAACTCAGATGTATTTAAGGGAGTAGATTGTAAGCCACATCTCCTAAGTCCTAAAACAACAAATTCTAATCTTTGCCAAAGTTGTGATTTTGCTCTTTGAAATTGAGTGTCCGTTGGAGTTTGTGTCGTTTTCTGTTTTTTAAGACCAGGTATTTCGATGAGAGTGAAAGGGATTACAACAAAAAACGTTTTTGAGAGTATTTGCCCTCCAGCAATTAATTCATTGATAAATTTCTGATATTCAACAGTTTGGACTTTTAATAATTCATTTTTTTGTTTTTTAGCTATTTCTGAAAGTTTGTCTAAATAGCCCGTAATATTGAGCTTTCTTGATTGCACCACAATTTCTAAGGGAAAATCTAAAGAGTTTAAAAAGTTTTGAAATTGATAAATAGTTGCTTCTTGTTCTTCTGTGGATTTAAGGGCGAAGTTAAGAGAAGAAACCATAAGTATTCCTCTTAAGGCTTTATTTTTTAAAAGGACTACTCCTTCTTTGATCTGATCTATTTCTAAAAATTGTTGGGTTGATGATTCTGGCATTATTATATATTGCTTTCTATGTGGGTTTTAATCTTCCCCAATTGACTTCCTTCAGCTACTTTTAATGGTAATTCTGCTTCCGTATTTTGAGATTTTTTGACCTGCCCGCGGCTTCTTGTGACAGGAATATCCTTTTTCTTCCAAAGATACATTTTTGGCATGACGTTAAATTTTAAAAAACTACCTAGAACAGAAAGAAGTGGTCTTCCATTAATTCTTAAGAAAGCCATGGCTAAAGCACCTCCGAGTAAAATAATGCTAGCTACTATGAAAAAAATAAAGGGAAGTATGAAATAAAGCGCGAAACAAACTCCTCCAGCCATTCCTACATAGATAAATTGGCTAAAGGTGAGAGGACCTATTATTTTAGCTTCATGCTCTATAAATTGGGGGACTACAAATCTCATATTATTCTACAATTTCTCTATAGGAATCTGAACCAGAAGCAATTTTATTTTCTTTTATAGGTTTTTCCGAAACCACTTTTTTTGTTTCTACTGATTTATTTCCTTCTTTCTCAGTAGCAGATATTTTATTTATACTATTTATTAGTTCTTTTACTGGATAAAATACAAGTCTATTTATTTGTTTAGTTATGCTTTTAGCTATTTTATTTTTTAATTTTATTTCTTTTTCAATTGTCTCTTGAAAATCTTCAGGATCAATCAGTCCCATTAAAACTCTACCTGCGTAACGAGCCACTTCTGGTATTTGTTCATATTCTAAATTTTCATCATCACAAATATCAAAAATATTTTCAGCTGTTTCCTCTGAAAGAGCAGTTTCTTTTAGCTCTTCTGGTAAACTATTTAATATTTTTTTAATTTGTTCTACTGTGTAAGTTTTCGGCATACTATTGACAAATATAAATTATATGTTATATTAATATTAGGATAGATAAAATAATAGTCGCAAAGGAGAAAGTATTATGTTGTTCTTTAGGTCACAGAATTCTCACAAAAGAGGAGATGAGCTTTCTCGGATTGAACGGAAGGCCACGGAAGAAAGGTTCTATCTCAAGAGAGAAGAGGCTTTTCAGATCAGTCTTAAGATCAAGGCTGCTGAAGTCGTTGCCCTTCGTACCAAGGTGGACAAGTGGTATGCGGCAGAGGGAGACGAGATTCTTCCCTTCCCCCTGTCGGCTAAATATCCAATCAGTCCGAATAGCTAGGCGGAGAATTTTCTCTGTCATCCTCTAAGGGTAGTGTATCGTCAAGTTGACATCACTGCCTTTTTTCTTTGGCCGAAATGGGTTATTTTAATTTATTTTTTATGTGCTTAATGTCGGCTTTCATATTAGATATTTCTTTTTCATATTCCTTTCTATTTGTTTTAAATCCAGTAGGATCAGCTTTTTTAGCTGCTTTATATTCATTTTCTAGTTTTTCTAAGTCAATTCTTTTATTGTCCACTTCTGTTTCATAGTTTTCTTTTGAACTTGCCCTAGAAGTGACTTCTTTTTCGTTTTCTTTTTTTTCTTCTCTAGCCATAAGATCGGCCAATTCCATCTCCCCGAGATTGTCTGCATCTCCAATTATTTGTTTTTGTAAGTTTGCATCTTTCATACTTACACCACGTTTTTTATTATCAGCAGCAACTTCCTTTATTTTGTTTAAGTATGATTTATACCGTAATTGTTCTTCGGCTGATCTAAGAGGATTCTTTTTTAATTCTTGATATTTTTTTCCATTTTCTCTGAGATAATTCATGTTTTTTTGAGTAACGTTCTTTTCGTTTTCTTTCTTTAGTTGTTCTTTGTTTTGAAAGTCTGCTTCTTTAGCAAGTTTTTCTTTATTTTTATTTTCATACTGAGAAATTGTTCTTAAATCGTAAGCATCTTTTTTCGCTCCTTTTTGTTTAGCTATGTTGTATTTTGCTTTTTCTATAGTTTCTTGCATTTTAGAGTCTTGTTCTGTAGTGGTTTTGGTCGCTCCTCCTCTGTTGACCTCTGTCATGTGAGCGGCGTATTCTTCTGGAGCAGTTTTTTCTTTTTCCTCCGTTTCTCTCTGTTTTTGCCTACTTGTTTTTATTCGGGCAACTACACTGTCCCTATCTTCTCCTCCAACTTCATCGTCAGGATTTTTTTTAATAGGTCTTAATCCTAAATCACCCGCTGGAGACCCAGTAAGATATAATGCGGCGGATGGGTTCTTTTCTATAAACCAATCTAAGTCTTTTCCCTCAGCTCCCTTGTTAAAGTCATCAGTAAAAGTATCAAATTCAGTAGCCATTTTACCAATTTGAGTTCCCCCAAGGTTTTCAAGTACAGATTCGTCTATTTCGCCACCCTTTTTACCGTCCACATTCCAAGCTCCTTCTTTAAATTGCTTTAGATCATCGCCTTTAGCTGTTTTGAATAGCATTCCTTTGGCAGTACCATATTGTTCTTTCTTTTTTGCGTCAAAATTAGTCATAGTGGCCATCTCTTCTTCGCCTAAAATATGTGAATATCCTCTTGCTAATGTTTCGGCTTGGTCTGGTCTTCCCATAGCTTGAGCCCGTTTAGCCATAGAAAGTATTCTTGATTTATCTATATTTTCTTCGTCTTGAAGTGATTTTTGGAATCCTTTTCCTTTAGAAATTCCCTTAGCTGTTAATGCTAATTCTCTGTTTGTATTACCAGCTTTTCGAGCAATATTTATTTCTCTTTGTAATAATTTCGGATCATTTATTTTATCTGCCTCTGCTCCTATTTTTGATATCTCTTTGCTGTTTTCTTCGTTTAGGGTTGTTCCCCTTACTCGGTGTCCAAGATCTACGGCTCTTCTCATCCATCTTCCAGCCTTTATTGATCTAGGCATGTTTTTGTCTGTAATTCCTTGTTTCTTTAGTTCATCTTCTTTTCCTTGTTGGGTGGTAGCAACATCAGATAAACGTTTTTGAGCAGCTCTTTGAAGAGGAGTTATTCCTCTAGTCATTACAGTACTTACAATGCCTGTTCCAAAATCGATAAGAGCTTTAGCTCCTTTAGGAATAAAACTTTTTCCAATGAAAAGAATAACTGCCATATAAATAAAAATAGCAAAATAATAAGCAATATATCCTCCAATTTGAAACATATTTAGTGCTCCAGGGAGGCGCGTTTCTCCTATTGTTGGAGACAATTCTTTTATCGTGCTAAATCCTAAAACTAAGAAGAACAAAAAGAAAATTCCCAAAAGAAGCCATTCTAATAATGTTTTATACCACTGAGACCAAAAGTTTTTTGTTTGCGGTAAAATTAGAGATAAAAAAGCTAATGGAGATAAAATTATTAATATTTGGATAACAAAAACTCTTGCTGCAAATAAAAATGCAAAAGTAAAAAAAGTTCCAGCTAAAAGATAGAAGAAAATGGCTTGGAACGTCCAAAGAATAATGTTTGGTACAAAGAAAACAGTAAACATGATTGCAAAGGAAATTTGACCAAAAACATTAGCAATTGGTATCGCCCAGCTAACCACTAGAGCCCCTATTGCCGTCATCATGGTTGTAATAATACTTTTCGCAGGGCCCAAGAAAACATCTATAACCATACTGAAAATAGATTCACTTGGTAAGAGCGTATTGTAAATAACATGAGATATATCTGTAAATATTCTTACGAAAACCCAGCTGAAGTTAATTAATAAAGCTACTCCAAGTAATTTGGGTAAAGCTTTTTTTGATTGAATACTTTCAATTTTTAGAATAAATCCAAAAGCAATAATTAAAAAGATCAAAATTAAAAGCATATTAGATAGCCCAACTGTAAAATTCCATCCAGCTTGAGTCATTGGTTCAAGATTGGTCATCCATTGGTCTTGTTGGGAAATAAAGCTTTGTAAAAAATTACTAGAAAGTAGTAATGAAACAACTCCAATTATATAAAAAAGAAAAAAGGTGATTACGACCTGAAATGTTGTTATGTTCGCTTCAGAAATTCCTCCTAGAATTGTGTCAGGTATAGCGACTATTTCACTAATAACAAAGGCGTTAGCCGCAGCAGGAAGAAAAATGGAGATAATTACAAATATTAAAATTAAGTGTTTAAATTTATTGAACATGTTTTTAATATTTTTGGAATTCTATACATTTAATGATTTGATTTGCCGTAAGATTTTCTCGTTCTACGTTTTCCATGAGATAGATATTTTGAGATTCACTATCTTTGCTACAACCTGTCCCGAACCCTAAAAAGCCTGTTTTTATATTTGAATAAAGGCCTACATTAGCCATACATATTTTAGATAGTTCATCGTCTTTCCAGCCCTCAAGAGAGAAGCTTGTTCCCTTCGGTATAGTCACTGTTTTAGAACTATCTTTTTCTATTGGTAGTTTTGTTGAACCCCATTTTACGACAATATAATCACAGACGTTTGGTTCCATTGCTTTACTAAAATTTTCAGTGCAAAATCCTTCCTCGCAGAGATATTCTCTTTCGCTATCTGCTGATTTGTATTTGTCGCAATCTGCAACGACCTTACAAGCGCCAAAATCACTTTTAACATCTTCTAAATTTAAACTGAGAGATTGAAAATTAGTTAGATTTGGATTTATGGTATTTAAAATAAGCCAAGAAGAAAGAAGTAAAATCAAACCTAAAAAAGCAGATTTAATTCTATCCATAGCGTCTTTCATTGAAGTCGGGTTTCCGAAAGATGATAAATATTGTATTCCAGAGATTATTAAAGAAACAAAAACAGCTAATCCCCCCAAAGCAATTCCCCACTCATAAAGATATTGAATTAAGCTAGGAAGTTCGCTTTTGTCATTTAAAGCAGTCCCGGCCGGAGAATCTGGCCAAGCAAGAAATGCTAAAGCAGCTGAATTAACAGAGAAAATTCCCAATAAAATTAAACAAAAAATAACCTTTTTATTTTTTATTAATTTTTTCATATTAAATAATCATACCATTGATTGATTTATTATAGCAAATAAAAAAGGTCCTTCAATCAGAGAGGACCTTTTGTGTTTTCGTGGGCTATTATTGAACTATAGCATCCTGAATTAGTATAACAGGATTTCCGTTATATTCTTTTGCGAAGCCGCCACTGCCCTGAATAGTGACAGTATCAGTGGCATGTGCCGTTTCAATTGATCTAATACTGTCGTTAGCTTCTTGAGCTTTTTGGTCGGTAAGATCAGCTCTAAACTTTCTGCTATTCACCATTACTGTGTACCCAGAGGTTTCCGGCCCTAAAATTAAGTATATGTATATTTCTGATCCTCCAGTAGAAACTATGTTGCTTCTTTCTGTCACTATTCCAGTGACCACAACAATGGTTTCCCTATCATACTTATTCTTGAGCGCTATGTTGATAAACTCTGGAACAGTGATTGCTTTTGGAGCAGTGATTGTTTCTGTAGAATTTTTCTCCTCCATCTGTGACGTAGGAGATGATTGTTCTGCAGAAGCAGAGGGGATCGGCATTTGTCTAGGTTCTGGTTCTGAACAGGCGACAACAGATGCCGAAACAAGAAATGCGATAATTCCTATCAGTATTATTTTCTTAAACATCTTTGCCCTCCTTACTTATTTTTCAACTTAAAAGAACATTATTATTTTATTTATATCCTTTTTTGATTATTTGTCAAGTAATTACAATAACTCCATAGAATTTAAAATTTCATTCGCTTCTTCTTCAAACTCAGGCCAATATACTTGTTGGGCCGTAAAAATAATTAAATAAGTTTTTTGTTCGTCAAAAATGATTTTTACTTTTGAGTAAAAGTCAGGAGAGCCAGAACGTTTTAAAGACATTTCTATCCACGTAATTTCTTCTCCGTTTTCAACACTTATAATTTCTATTTTTCCATCTTTATCTTCGGTGTCTTGTTCTATTTTTTCTATAATTTCTTCTAACGTCTTTTCAGAATTAAATTCGTTAACAGTTAAAAAAACTAAAGTTTGTTCTTTAATTTTCAGCTGATAAGCAGAAAATAAAATATCAGAAACTTCTATTTGGTCAGAAGCTTGTGATAAAAAATCATTTGTAGATTTCCATTTAGTCGAATATCGTAGTTTTAATCTTTCGTCAGGAGATATCCATTCTTGATAATCTTCTTCTGCTTGGAGAAAATCATCTAAATTTGTTTCTGGAAAATTAATTTCTGGCAAATTAATTTCTGATAAGGATTTGTTAAAATCATTAAATCTCCAATAGCTTGTAAGGCTAAGTCCTAAAATTACGATTAGTAATATTAAGATGTAAGTTTTATCGGGCGTTTTCATATTAATTAGAATCCAGTTTGCCACCAGTTTCCAAATATTCCTACTTGAAAACCAATTATCCCTAAGAATAAATTAAGAACAATCCATGAAAGGAAGAGTATCCCGTATCCTATTCCAGCAGCTTTCCAAACAAGCTTTATTCTAGTTAAAAATAGGGAATCTTGAAATCTTATAGAAAAATAAAACATTAACCCTGTTCCGAGAACAAGTATTCCTATCGCTAATGGGGCAAGTGTCCATAGAACAAAATCAATAATATTTCTCATTAAAAGAAAGATATGTTTAATTTGGCAGTCTTCTCTTTCGTTCCAAGGAGTCTTTGCGTCGTCCTCGGTTCTACCACAAGGAACTATTCCTCCTGTTCCAGAGGGTTCTTCTCCCTGAACAAAAGAAAAATTATAATTTCCCCAATCACTAGTTTCTTGGCAGTCTTTGTCTAAGCAAGATCTTATTTTCCATTGATAATCTCCTAAACAAGTCAAATTTAAAAATACACTGTTTGTGTTTTCAGTTATCTCTTGAGGGACTATATTCTCAGATTTACAATTTTGATTAGTTTCTTTGTCAGATACATTCGTAAAATTTACTTCATATTCATAGAAATCTCCTCCTTCAGTTTGTTCCCAGTCAAGAATATGACTTTTTTGATAAGTAAAGAAATTTTCATTATTTTTTGGATAAGAAAGATGAGGAACTTCTAATTTAAAAGTTTTAAATGTTTGAGGGTTACTATAACTTCCACATACCTTTCCTTCTGTTTTGGCACAGGTTTTAACTTGCCAAGTATAATTAACTTCTTGCTTTAAATCTGGATAATCTAAGGAGATAGTTGTTTCCTCTGTGGGTATTTCCTTATTTAATCCACCTCCAAATATTTTAAAAACATAAGATTTAGCTCCTCCTACTTCTTGCCAGTCAAATTTAGTTGGTATTGAAATATTATTTCCAGTTGGAGAAATAAGATTTGGCTGTCCACCAGTAGTTTTGAAATACCAAGGTCCTCCCCACAAGTCTTCGCATTCTTCCGACTCATAATCAGAACAAGGTTGGATTGACCATCTATAGACCGTATCAAGAGAAAGTTGAGCATCATTAAATGTAATACTTCTTGCTTGAGTTTTTCCAGAAGATACGCCGTATAATTTATAATTATAAGAATTTGCCCCAGAGCTATCCCATGCGAGAGTAATTGGTAAACTAAGCGGTGTTTCACTATCATCATCAGGATTATTTAAAAAAACAACTAATTTCCATTCTCCAGTTTCAAATCTCCATAATTGACTATAGTCTGTACAATTTTCGCCATAGGTGTCTTTGCATGCAGATATTTTCCATGCGTAAGTTGTATCTTTAGTAAAGAAAAAATTATATGTATCTAAAAATTCATCTGGAGGCAATAATTCTTTTCTACTAAAATCTGGAGCAAGAATTATTGGGGGACATTCTTTTGTTGAATATAACTGTTCATAACATAGATCGTCTTCTGAATGATAAAGCAAGGCTTTATAAGATAATGGTCTATTAACTTTTTCATCTCCAATTATAGTTTCTTGATAAGTATCAGAATCTTCTATTTTACACCATTTCAAACTACTGCTTATTCCCTCTATTATAGTTCCTCCAATATTTTTTGGCCCATTCCAGTCTTCATCGTAAGGGCTCATTAGTTCTGGCGCAGTATTCGTGATAAATGTCCATGTGCTCTCTGGTCCACAACTTTTTCCTTTAGCGTCACAACAAGCTTTTACATGCCAAGTGTAAGTTTTTCCGGATTTGAAAAAACATGAATTAGGAGCTATAAATTCTGATTTATCTAAAACTTCCGTATAGCTAGTAGTGATTGCTCCGTCTGCTTTTATCATTTCTTCTCCTTCAATCCTTATAACGTATGAGCGGGAGCATTCTGATTTTTCATAGCATTTTTCAGGAGCGTAACAGCCTTCGGGACAAGTGTCCGAACAACTTTTTAGGGTATCATTTTCTTTCCATCCATCAACCCATCCTCTAATATCATCCCA
>CAZEZZ010000009.1:0-13723 GCA_964515885.1 uncultured Candidatus Saccharibacteria bacterium | reverse complement strand
AAAATATTGGGTAGTTTAATAAAATTATGGTTATAAAAAAAACATTAAGAGCATTCAGAAACGGAGAATTTAGAATAAGTAAAAACCTTTATCTTATTTCTGCCGCTATTACAATTTTAACAATGATTATGTTAGCAACAGAGTTTTTTAGTCGTTGTTCTTTTCCTACAACCAAAGTGCCTCTTTTTTATTTAGGACTTTTAATTATATACTCCCTACACAAAGAATTGGTAAGATGGTTGGGAGAGAATAAAGTAGAAAGACAAGGAGAATTATTTGTCTATGCTTGGATAATATTTAGCACCTGTCTCTATGTTATTTCTTTTGCTACTAAACAATACTTTACTTCACCTGCAAACGGAGGATGCGAAAATGCTCTAGTTTCTTCAGGTATACTTACTTTGGAAGTCTTAATAATCTTTTTAGTAACTAGAGCCTCAAAGTTTATAAAGCTATCTAAGAAAAAACGTCGCTAATGGGCCTGTGGTTCAGTGGTAGAGCGTCTCATTCGCATTGAGAAGATTGTGGGTTCGATTCCCGTCAGGTCCACTATATATTATGACAAGTTTAATTTGGATATTAATTAGTTATGTACTAGGATCTATCCCTTTTGGATATTTAATATCCCGTTTTTCTGGGAAGAATATTTTAGAAATAGGATGGAAAAAAACATCTGGGTCTAATGTTTTTAAGAATGTTGGGAAGCGACAAGGAATATTGACCGGACTTCTAGATTTAGGGAAAGGATATTTAGCTGTATTAATAGCTAGACAATTAGGGCTATCTTTAGAAATTCAAATATTAGCTGGGGCAGCTGCTGTAATTGGCCATAATTGGTCAATTTTTTTAAACTTTTCTGGAGGAAGGGGAATAGGAACTTTTGCAGGAGTTCTTTTAATTTTATCCCCTAAATTATTTGTTTTCGCTTTTTTTCTAATGCTTATATTCGCTTTAATTTGGAGTTCTGCGATAGCAACCTTAATTCTTTTCATTTTATTGATAGTATTTTTTATTAATCCTCCAAATTTTTTATCTTTATTAGAATTTCAATCTGCAGGAATGTTGGCGATATTTTGTTTGCCATTTGTTCTTTTAAAAAGATTGAGTCCAATAACGGAATTAATTAAGAATAAAAAAAGATTGTTTTTAATTTTTACTCGTCTTATTTTTGACGATGATAAAATAGTAGGATTTAAAATTAATAAAAAGAATTCTAATAAATTAATAAAACCCTTAGCAAATACCATAACTGCTCCATCTAAGTTTGGCTGGAAAGCAGCTAAATATGGAGCAGACTTAACTAAGGGTGGAATATTAGCCGCGAAGAAGGAAATGGAAAAATATGTCTTTGGGCAAAACAATATAGTTGTTCTAGAGCTCAAGGCAGAAGACTTTAAAAAGATGATGATAGCTGCTGCAAAAAAAATAGTAATCCATCAAGAAGAGATAAATAAAATAAATGTTTTTCCAGTAGCCGATAAAGACACTGGATATAATATGGCAGCTACTCTTTTAGGGGTAGAGGGAACCGTATCTAGAAAAGAATACTCTGATTTCAGAGAATTAGCAGAAGATATGAAAGATGCTGCCATGGTAAACGCCAGAGGCAATGCAGGTATGATTGTTACAGGATATTTTGTTGAACTTTTAGACAGGATAAAGCATCTAGAAACAATAGATGCTTTTCATTTGGCATTAGCCATGCAGAGAGGAATAAAAGCAGCTCGTTCATCAATCTTAAAGCCAGTAGACGGAACCATTTTAGATACAGTTGAGGCAGCAGGTCAAAAAGCTTATGAAATGACAAAAAAGGAAGGAGAAAAAAATATAATAAAAGTTTTAGAAGAATCTTTAAAATCAGCAAAGCATGCTTTAGAAACTACTCCCGAAAGACTTCCTATTCTTAAAAAGAATAATGTAGTAGATGCAGGAGCTTTGGGCTATGTCAAAATATTAGAAGCTTGGCTTGATAGTTTGAAAGGAATAATTCTTGAAGCTCCAGAGAACAAAACTTCTTTCATCCAACCTCAAGCTGAAGAAGAATTGGTTTTTAGGTATGAAATAGTATCTACCTTTACCAAACCCAATAATTTCGATTTAGATATTTTTAAAAAAGAAATTAATTCTTTGGGAGATAGTTTAGAAGTGTTAGATGTTAACAATAAGATTAAATTTCATATTCATACTAACGACACGGCAATTGTTCTAGATAAAATAAAAGATTTTCCAGAAGTAAGTTCTAATGTGGAGGACATGCAAAAAGAAAAAGTGGTAATAAAAAAGAGACTATTAGGGCTCGTAGTTGGAGAAACAGCGAGTCTCCCGTTGTCATATAGAGAAGAAAAAGGGATAGAAGAAGTATCTTTCTTTTCTAGGTTTCCTAATGGAGAAATAATTCATGCTAAAGAAGAGATTTTTTCAAAGATGAAAGAAGCTTTGGAATTAGGAAAGCCTTTACCTAGCACATCAGCACCTCCATTTAAAGATTTTTTAAAAGCATATACTAAAGCTTTTGAAAAGTTTGAAGATGTTTTGGTAATAACTGCATCTTCTAAGCTTTCTGGGACATATAGTTCCGCAAGAATAGCAAGATCAACCTTTAAAAAACCAGAAAAACTACATATATATGTATTTGATTCTTTTTCAATAGAATCAGCAGAGGGGTTAATAGCAATGAAAGCTCAGGAATTGATAGATAAGGGAATGAAAATGGACGAAGTCGTAAAAGAGTTAGAAGTTTTTTGTCCAAAAGTTCATCTATTTGGATTAATTAAAGACATTAGATATATAGTAAGGGGAGGTAGATTTAATTTATCTAAACCTCTTTTATCAGTTGTTAATGTTTTACAAAAATTAGGACTTAGATTATTAATAAAACTGAAAGATGGGGAAATAAAACCTGGAGGGGCTTCTTTTAAAAAAGATATTGCAGAAGATCTTTTTGAAAGAATAAAAAAAATAAATAATGGAGGTAAAATAAAAATATCAATTTCACATGCGGACAATCAAAAGGAAGCGGAAAAGCTTAAAGATATTATAGAAGAAAGATTGGATGGTGAGGTTTTGTTTGTATCTAGAGTTTCTGCCGTAATAGGAACTCATTCTGGACCAGGTGCTTTAATAGTGGGATTTTATCAGGTTGACAAGGAGGTTTTATCTGTTAAAATATAAACAGTCCGCTTCTTGCGGACATTTTTTAAAAATTAAATATAAATATATGGATATCAAAAATTTTCATTCAGCAATCGCCCAAATAGCAGAGGAAAAAGGAATTTCTGCTGACAAAGTCATGGAAACAATAGAAGTGGCTATAGCTGCTGCCTATAAAAAAGACTACGGAGAAAAAGGGCAAATGATAAAAGCTAAACTAGACCCTGTCACAGGGGGAGTTCAGTTTAAACAAGTAAAACAAGTTGTGGAAGAATCAATGTTGTATACAGAAGAAGAGTTAGAACAGATGAAAGATAATAAGGAAGAAATAAAAGAAGAGGATAAAAAAATACGTTTTAACCCTGAAAAACACATAATGTTAGACGAAGCTAAAAAGATAGACTCCAAAGCTAAAGTTGGAGAAGATTTAGAAACAGTTTTACAAACAAAAGAAGATTACGGAAGAATAGCTGCTCAAACAGCTAAGCAAGTAATTCTTCAAAGAATAAGAGAGGCTGAAAAAGAAAGTGTGTTTGATGAATTTAAATCTAAAGAAGGAGAGTTAATCTCAGGAGTTGTTCAAAGAATAGAGGGCAGAAATGTCTTTTTAGACATTGGAAAAACATTGGGAATTTTAGCTAGAGAAGAACAGGTTCCTGGAGAATTCTACAGACCAGGACAGAGAATAAAAGTTTTTGTTTTAAAGGTAGAAGATTCTTCTAAGGGATCTGTTGTTTTCCTTTCAAGAATTTATCCTAAGATAATTTCAAAACTATTTGAGTTGGAAGTACCTGAAATACTTTCAGAACAAGTACAGATTAGAGCTATTGCTAGAGAAGCTGGTTCTCGATCTAAAATAGCTGTTGAGTCTATGCAAGAAGGAATAGATCCAATAGGAGCTATGGTGGGCCAAAAAGGAACCAGAGTTATGGCAGTGATAAATGAACTTGGCGGAGAAAAAATAGATATTATTGAATATTCTGACGAACCAGATAAATATGTTGCTAATGCTTTATCACCAGCCAAAGTAATAGAAGTAAAAGTATCAGCAAAGAACCAAGCTCAAGTTTCAGTTCCAGACGACCAATTATCTTTGGCCATTGGAAAAGATGGGCAAAATGTAAGACTAGCAGCCAAACTAACTGGTTGGAAAATAGATGTTAAAGGTGCTGATGGAGAAATTGTTTCTAGTGATGATCAAGCCGCAGAAGAACCACAAAAAGAAGTAAAAGAATCTAAAGAAGAGAAGAAACCAAAAGCAGCAAAAAAGACCACAAAAAAAGAAAAGGTTAAAAAAGAAAAGGTTAAAAAAGAAAACGTTAAAAAATAATAAATAATAAAATATCATGTTTTTAGTACCAATTATAGTTTCCGTAATTTCTTTATTATTCTCTTTTTTTCTTATTAGAGAAATAAATAAATCAAAGTCTGGCGAAGGAAAAATGGCAGAAGTTTCCCAAGCTATCAAAGAGGGAGCAGTAGCCTTTCTAAAGAGGCAATATAAGACAGTAGCTGTAGCTGCTATTGTAATATTCGTTCTTCTTTTTATTTTTTTAGGATTTAATTCAGCCTTAGGATTTTTAATTGGAGCTGTAGCCTCTGGACTATCAGGATATTTTGGGATGATGGTTTCTACAAAAGCCAATGTTAGAGTAACAGAAGCTGCAAAATCAGGATTAAAAGGTGCTTTGAATTTAGCTTTTAAAGGAGGCTCTGTTACAGGATTTTTAGTAGTTGGTTTAGGATTACTTTCTGTCTCAGGATTTTATCTTTTAACTCATGACTTAGCAGCTTTGATTGCTTTGGGGTTTGGGGGAAGTTTAATTTCAGTATTTGCTAGATTGGGCGGAGGTATTTATACCAAAGCTGCAGATGTAGGAGCTGATTTAGTTGGTAAAGTGGAAAAAGGAATCCCGGAAGATGATCCTAGAAATCCTGCAGTTATTGCAGACCAAGTGGGAGATAATGTTGGAGATTGTGCTGGAATGGCAGCAGATTTATTTGAAACATATGTAGTTACTATAATAGCTGCTATGGTTTTGGGAAATTTATTATTTCCAAACATGGTTCAAGCTATTTTACTTCCTTTGATTTTAGGATCAGTAGCAATACTGGCTTCTATAATTGCTACATTTTTTGTAAAACTTCCAAAGTCAAATTCGATTATGGCAGCTTTGTACAAAGGAATTATTGTGTCAGGAGTCTTATCTGCCATTGGATTTTTTCCAATAATATCAGATTTTAGTAAAAGTTTTGGAGTTCCTTATTTAACATTATATATTCCAGCTGTAATAGGATTATTGGTGGCTGCTGGAATGTTTGTTATTACTGAATATTATACTGCAAAGAATCATCCTCCAGTAAAAAACATTGCTAAAGCTTCAGAATCAGGACATGGAACAAATATTATTGCAGGTTTAGCCGTTGGTATGAAATCCACAATCTTCCCTGTTATTTTAATTTCTTTTGGAGTGTTAATTAGTTTTTGGTTAGGAGGTATGTATGGGTTAGCAATCGCTGCCGTAGCCATGCTTTCTTTAACAGGACTTATCATTGCTATGGATGCTTATGGACCTATTACTGATAACGCAGCAGGTATTGCTGAGATGTCAGGATTACCACCAGAAGTTAGAGAAACTACAGATGCCCTAGATTCTGTTGGAAACACCACCAAAGCTGTAACTAAAGGATATGCTATAGCTTCAGCAGGACTAGCTGCTTTAGTTTTATTTTCTGCGTATACTCAGGAATTATTAAATATTGGAAAACAAGTTCAATTTTCTTTAGGAGATCCAAAAGTTCTTGTTGGATTATTATCTGGAGGAATGATAGCTTATTATTTTTCTGCTCTTTCGATGGAAGCAGTAGGTAGAGCCTCTGGTAAAGTAGTAGAAGAAGTAAGAAGACAGTTTAGAGAGATCAAAGGAATTATGGAAGGGACAGCAAAGCCTGACTATTCCAAATGTGTTGATATTGTTACTAAGGCAGCATTAAAAGAAATGTTGTTACCCGCTTTGCTTCCAGTAATCTTTCCTATTATAATTGTTATTATTTTAGGGCCAGAAGGATTAGGAGGTTTATTAATTGGGTCTTTGGTAGTAGGAATATTCTTAGCAATCCAAATGACCTCAGGTGGTGGAGCTTGGGACAATGCTAAGAAGTATATAGAAGATGGCAATTATGGAGGCAAAGGTTCTTTTGCTCACCAAGCAGCTGTTACTGGAGACACAGTTGGAGATCCTTATAAGGATACTGCAGGTCCTGCCATTAACCCGATGATTAAAATATTAAACATAATGGCTCTCTTAATCGTTGGATTTTTAGTATAAAAAAGACGCCTCAATCCGTAGAAAGAGGCGTTAATGAAAGAAGAAATCTATCCCGAAATATACAGAAAGTACTATTAGAAATACATGAGGAATATTTACGGCCGCTATATACCAGTGGCCGTATTTTATTTTTCTGGTTCCTAATATTGCGGTTGCAGATAAATCACTTCCCATAATTGGTAAAAAGATGACAAGTAAAAGTATCCAGGTACTTTGTTTAGAAAGCCACGCAACAAATTTTTGCTTTCTACCATCAGTAAAGTGGTTGAGATTGTCGTAGCCGCTCCTTTTTCTTATAAAAAGTAATTGATTTTCAGAAAAAGGAATTCGTACACCTTTTTTTAATTGTTTTTTTATCCAAGAAAAAATCTTTCCTACTAAAACTCTAAAGCCGAAAGTTCCAAAATATAGAGAAAACATTTCCACCGTAGCTATTCCATAACAAGCTAAAAATCCTTGCCAAAATGGTTTTCCGTCAGCGAACCAGAAACCCACTTCTACATAGAAATTTGCCCAGAGAGGCAAGGAATCAGAAACGATTTCCGCTGGAGATCTTGCCATAGCAAAAGGGAGAGAAGCGCAGATTAAGGTGAACAAAAAAATAAGTTTTCTATCTAAGGACAAATTCTTAAACTTATTTAACAAATCAACCTCCTTGTAAACGAACTTTAAACTAAAATTAGCATAAATTACTTAAAAGTCTAGATTGACTTAAGATCTTTTGGGGGTATAATAATATATATGAATTTAATACCTACAGTTATAGAAAAATCACAATATGGAGAAAGAGCTTATGATATTTATTCAAGGCTTTTAAAGGATAGAATAATATTTTTAGCCGCCCCAATTTCAGACATTGTGGCCAATGCAGTAATTGCACAGCTTTTGTTTTTAGCTTCTCAAGATCCTAAAAAAGATATTCAGCTTTATATTAATAGTCCTGGAGGATCAGTTACTGCTGGGCTAGCAATATATGACACAATGCAATACATAAAACCTGATGTTTCTACTGTTTGCGTTGGAATGGCAGCTTCAATGGGAGCAGTTTTGTTGTCTGCTGGAGCTAAGAAAAAAAGATTTGCTTTACCCAATTCACAAATTTTATTACATCAAGTTGCCGGTGGAGCAACTGGGGAGGCAGTAGAGATTGAAATTACAGCTAAGCAGATAATTAAGGTAAGAGAAAAATTGAATACTATATTAGCTAAACATACAGGGCAGACCTTAGATAAAATTAGTAAAGATACCGATAGAGATTTTTACTTATCTGCTTCAGAGGCCAAAGAATACGGAGTGGTGGATGAAGTGATAAATAATAAATAGATTAAAGCTTAAAATTAAAAATCCCTTTTGCGGGGGTTTTGTTTTTTTATCAACATGTTAAAATGTATCAATGAAAATAAAACTATTTACAACAATTATTATTAGTCTATTTTTAGGTGGAGTAGCTAAAGCGGCGGAACTTCCATTGGTTCCTTGCGGTGGAGAGGGTGATCCGTGTAAATTGTGCGATTTATTTGTGATGTTAGATAGAATATTCGATTTTATATTTCTTGATATAATTCCACCCATTGCATTTCTAGCGATTATTGCTGGAGGAGTATATTATTTTATTTCTGCTGGTGACCTTGCAAGAATAGCTAAGGCTAAAAGTATTTTAACTTCAGTCGTAATAGGATTAATAATAGTCTATGGTGCCTATATGTTAATTAACGGATTTCTAGCTGCAATAGGAGTAGCGGAAGTAGAGTTTGGAACCAATATTAAAAATTGGTTTGAATATCCTTGTTATTAAGTTTTTAATTTAGAACCTCGATAAATATCGGGGTTTTATTTTTGACAAAATCTTGAAATCTGGTAGAATAAAAACATAAATATTAACAGTGAACTTTGGAATTCAAACCATAAACCTATGATAAATAGGACAAAAAGCGAAAATATCCAATTTTCAAATTTGAATTATGAATCAATTTATCCCATTAATAGTGGGTATAATAACTTTGGCTCTGGGGTCAATTTTGGGTTATTATGCCAGGCAATCAATAGCAAAAAAACAAGCGGGAACTTTAGAGGCCAAACTTCAACAAAAAATAGCGAAAGCTAAAGAAGATTCTGAAGCCTTGCTAGCTGATGCGAAAGTTAAAGCAGAGGCGGCCACAGAAAATACTAAAGAAGAAATAAACACTCGTAGATCAAATCTCTTTCAAACAGAGAAACTTTTGCTTAAGAGAGAGAGCACCTTAGATCAAAGAGTGTCTAATCTAGAAACAGAGCAACAAGAGTTTAAAGAAAAAGTAGAAAAAGTTAGAGAAATAAAAGAGAATTTAGAAAAGGCAAAAGAAGAAACAGTCTTGAAGCTAGAAAAAATAGCTAAGCTTACAAAGGAAGAAGCAAAAGAAGAATTATTAAAAGCTTTAGAGAAGGATCAAAGTCAAGACGTAGAGGAAAGGATAAGAAAAATAGATAAAGAAGGCTGGGAAAGGTTTGAAGCAAAAGCTAAAGAATTATTAACCATAGCAATTCAGAAATTTGGGTTAAGCCAAGCTCAAGAATTAACAACCACAACAGTTAGTCTTCCTTCAGAAGAAATAAAAGGAAGAATTATTGGTAAAGAAGGAAGAAATATTAGGACGTTAGAAAGATTAACAGGAACAGAAGTAATAGTAGATGAGACTCCAGAAGCCGTTGTTATTTCAGGATTTGATCCTGTTCGTAGACAAATAGCCAAACTTGCTTTAGAAAAACTTATTCAGGATGGTAGAATACAGCCTGCTAAAATAGAAGAACAGGTTCAAACAGCAGAAAGTGAGATAGTGAAACAAATAAGAGAAGCTGGAGAAACAGCTATTTATGATGTTGGAATATTAGGCCTAGACGCTAAATTAGTTCAATTATTAGGAAGACTTAAATTTAGAACTAGTTTTGGTCAGAATGTTCTTTTGCACTCAATAGAGGTTTCTCATTTAGCTTCATCTTTAGCCTCTGAAATTGGAGCAGACGTTTCAGTTTGTAAAAAAGCTGGGTTATTTCATGACATTGGAAAAGCAGTAGATCATCAAGTTGAAGGATCTCATGTCGATATAGGTGTTAGAATTTTAGAGAAGTTTGGGGTTGAAAAAGAAGTGATAACTGCCATGAAATCTCATCATGAGGATTATCCTTATGAAAGCTTAGAATCAAGAATTGTTCAGGTAGCAGACCAGATTTCAGGAGCCAGACCAGGAGCCAGAAAGGATACATTAGAAAATTACTTAAAGAGATTGGGAGAATTAGAAAACTTAGCCTTAACTTTTGAAGGAGTTGATAAGGCTTGGGCCTTACAAGCTGGAAGAGAAATTAGAATATTTGTAAAACCAGAAGCAATTAATGATTTGGAAGCAAGAGGTTTAGCTAAAGACATAGCTAAAAGAATACAGGAAGAGCTTAGATATCCAGGAGAAATAAAAGTTAATGTTATAAGAGAAACTAGAGTGATAGAATACGCAAAATAAACATTTATTAATAAACAAGAAAAGCACCGTTTTGGTGCTTTTTTTGTTTGTCTGGAGCGGGTGATGGGAATCGGACCCACGTGGTCAGGTTGGAAACCTGATGCACTACCATTGTGCTACACCCGCTTGGTCGGGGTACTCAGACTCGAACTGAGATTAAATCCTCCCAAAGGACTCGTGCTACCATTGCACTATACCCCGAAGCATTTTATATTTTACTTGATTTTACTCTTTTGGTCAATTTGTTTGTATGATATACTTATTTAATGACTTTTAAGGAAATTTCCGAACAATTGAATCTAAATAAGCAGTGCAAGAAATATGGATTATCTCTTTGGCAATGTCCTCAATTTCTTTTTTTAATAATGGGTATAATAATAATTTTTTCTAGTTTAACTATTTATGCCATAGGAACTAAGTACATAGAAGATCCTTATTTAGTCGCTTTAACGGTCGTTTTTATCACTTTAATCTTATTTATTATAGCTGTTACTATATCTAAAAATTTTGAAAGATTAGCTGAAACAAATAAGATGAAATCGGAATTCGTTAGCATTGTTTCTCATCAGCTACGGGCACCATTATCTAATTTGAAATGGGCTTTAGAATTTATTGTGAGTTCTTCCAAAACAGAAAAGATTTCAGAGAAACGTTTAGAATATATCAATATCTTAAAAGAAAATACTGATAGGATGAGTGAATTAGTATCTGATTTATTAATTGTATCTAGAATAGAACAAGGAAGATTGCCAACCAGAACAGAAAAAGTTTCTTTAAAAGAGGTAGCCCAGAAGATAATTAAGGAACTGGAAATATTTACAAAAGCGTCTAACGTGACTATCTCTTTGAAAGCTGATGCCAATCTGCCAAAAATTCCCCTAGACGTTTCACAAATAAAATTAGCAATAGAAAATATTTTAGATAATGCTATAAGATATTCAATAAAAAATGGAAAAATTAATGTTAAGATAAATAAAAAAGACAATTATTTATATTTTGAAATAAAAGATGGTGGAGTGGGAATTCCACTTAGTGATCAAAAATATATTTTCCAAAAATTCTTCCGTTCAGGTAATGCTTTGAGACACAAAACAGAAGGATCAGGATTGGGTCTTTATATAGCTAAATCAATCATTAAAAAACTTGGAGGTAAACTTAAATTTAAGAGCGAAGAAGGTAAGGGGTCAACCTTCTGGTTCATTCTACCAATTAAATAAAAATAAATTATGACAAAAAAAATATTAATAATAGAAGATGAGTCAGCTTTACAAAAAGCTTTAGGAGATTTTTTAGGAGAAAAAGGATATGAAATTACTTCTGCTCTAGATGGAGAATTAGGATTGGCACTGGCTAAAGAAAAAAGTCCAGATTTGATTCTTTTAGACTTAATTCTACCTAAAATTAACGGGTTTGACGTGTTAAAACAACTCAAAGAAGATGATAAAACAAAAGCTATTCCAGTTATTGTTTTGACTAATCTAGAAGAAATGAGCGACGTAGACAAGGTAATAGGATTGGGCGCAACAACTTATTTAGTTAAGACAGAATATAAACTAGAAGACGTTTTAGACAAAATTAAACAAACTTTGAACGAATAATTTATGAAAGTAGAGCCTCAACAATTAAAAGCCTTTTTACTGGACGCTAAGTTAGTAACAGTTAAACAATTTGAGGATGCAGAAAAAACAGCCAAAAAGAAAGGGCAGGCAGTAGAAGACGTTTTGGTTATGGAAAAAATAGTTCTAGAAGAAGCAATGATTAAAATGAAAGCATATATTCTAGGAATTCCTTTTGTTAACTTAGAGAAAGAGAAAATAGACGACAAAATATTAAAAATAATACCAGAGCCAATAGCTCGTTCAAATAATATAATAGCTTTTAGAAAGGATGGAAAAACTTTAGAGGTAGCCATGTTAGATCCAGAAGATTTAAGAACTATAGAATTTATTAAGAAAACCGCAAATTATAAAATTCTTCCTAGGTTAACCACTCCAGAAAGTATTAAGAATGTTCTTAACCAATATCAAGAAACTTTAGAAGCTGAATTTGGAGATATTATAAAAAAAGAAGCCAGTGGTATAAAAGTTAGTAAAGATAGAGAAACTCCAGAAAAAGAGAAAGATTTAAAAAAAATGGCAGAAGATTTGCCAGTAGTTAGAATAGTCGACACGTTATTAAAGCACGCTATTTTAGAAAGATCTTCTGACATACATATAGAACCGACTAAAAAAGAAGTTATCGTTAGATATAGAATAGACGGAATCTTAAGAGATGCTATGACTCTTCCCAAGCAAGTCAGTCTTGGCATCGTAGCTAGAATAAAAGTTTTATCTAATTTGAAATTAGATGAACATAGGCTTCCTCAGGATGGGAGATTTAAGATTGAAACAATGGATTATAAATATTCTGTTAGGGTATCAATCCTTCCAGTGTTTGATGGAGAGAAGATAGTCCTTCGTATGTTGGCAGAGACTACCAAAGCCTTAACTTTAGATCAATTAGGGTTAAATGGAGAAGCATTGGAAAAAGTAGAAAATAATTTAAGAAAACCAACAGGAATGATTTTAATCACTGGTCCTACTGGCTCAGGTAAAACCACTACTCTTTATTCTATGATGGAGATACTTAATGTTCCTGGAGTCAATATTTCTACGACAGAGGATCCAGTAGAATATAGAATGCCAAGAATCAATCAAACTCAAGTTAATGCTAAAATAGGATTAACTTTTGCTTCAAGCTTAAGAAGCTTAGTTCGTCAGGATCCGGACATAATAATGGTTGGAGAAATTAGAGACAATGAAACAGCTGGTTTAGCTATTAACGCTGCTTTAACTGGTCATTTAGTTTTATCTACTTTACATACAACCTCTGCCGCTGGAGCCATCCCTCGTTTAGTAGATATGAAAGCTGAACCATTCTTAATATCTTCTACTTTAAATCTTATTCTAGCTCAAAGATTGGTTAGAAAACTTGCAAGCACAAAAGAAAAATACAAGTTGAAAGAGGTAGAGATAAAAAATCTTGAAAAATATTGTAATTTAGAAAAGATAATTGAAATTTTAAGAAAAGAGAAACTACTAGGTTTAAATAAAGGAATAGAAGACATTTATTTTTATAAACCAAAACCTTCCAAAGTTGCACTAGAAGGATATAAAAGCAGGCTAGGAATTTATGAAGTTCTTTCTGTAACAGAGACTATTAAAGATTTAATAGTTAAAGGGGCTACCACCTCTCAAATATCCCAACAGGCCCAAACAGAGGGAATGGTAACAATGATAGAAGATGGGTTTGTTAAAGCAGCTCAAGGATTAACTTCCATAGAAGAAGTGTTAAGAGTTATCGCTGAATAAATTTATTTAAAATGCCAAAATTCTCTTATACGGCAAAATCTATTTCCGGTGAAGAGAAAACTGGAAAGATAGATACCAAAGATGTACATCAGCTATCTACAATCTTGAAATCACAAGGTTTTATTTTGATTGATGCTGCTCTTGAGAAAGACAAAGAAAAAAATAATATTTTAAATATAAACATCCCTTTTTTAAGTGGAGTTTCTTTAACAGATAAGATGATGTTTACTAGAAATCTTCAAGTTATGATTTCTGCTGGTCTTTCTTTGCCAAAAGCTCTTCAGGTTTTAGCACTTCAAGGAAAAAGCAAGATATTTAAAAAAGCTATATTGGATATAAAAGAAGAAGTTATAAAGGGTCATAATTTTTCTGATTCTTTAAAAAAATATCCTAATATTTTTTC
>CAZEZZ010000008.1:11804-14512 GCA_964515885.1 uncultured Candidatus Saccharibacteria bacterium | reverse complement strand
TTGGTTCAGTAACAGCTACTATATAATCAGTCCCAACTAATGAAGCAATTACAGGGCAACCAATCCCAGCGGCAGAATCAATTAAAATTATTTCTGATTTTAATTTACCACAAATTTCTTCAGAATACTTTCTAACTTCAGCTACCACTTCACCAGAAGCTAACTCTCCTAATTTAAGTTCACCTGTAATTAAATCAACATTATAATTTTTACCCATATAAATTGTACCAATCTCTTTTTTAGTTTCAGAAATAGCTCCATGGGGACAAGAAATTATACAAGCTTTACAACCAATACAAATATCTTTTACAAAGGCAGGATATCTGTCCTTAACAAAAACAATTGCATTCTGTTTGCAAGCAGAAGCACATTTACCGCATTTCTTACATTTACTAAAATCCCATTTAGGTATTGGCAGATAAATTTTAGTAAATTCTTTTCTTTTAACGGAAAGTAAAAGATGATCATTCGGACATTCTACATCAACATCCAAAAGAGCAGTTTTATTATTTCTAGCAAATTCAACCGCTAAAGAAGTAGCAACCATTGATTTGCCCGTACCTCCCTTCCCGCCTGTAACTGCAATCTTCATATTTTGTGTTCTTCACAAGCGTCTTCTACACCTGCCTTTTTAAGTTTATTATTTTGCCATAATTCAAAAATATCCTTAACAGATTCTGTTTGATGGACATATACTTCAATTCCTAATTCATGGCATAAATTTATTGCTCTCGGTCCAATATCTTTACACAATAAAACATCTGCTCCATATTTTTTCATTAATTCAGGAGGTAAACCAGAACCACCACCATGTTCACTAATATTCTCTATTATTTCAATCACTTCTCCTTTTTCGTCTAAAAAAGTATAGGTTGAACAACGACCAAAATGATCAGCTATTTTATCATCTAAACCCTTTTTACTATTTGTTGGAATAACTAACTTCATGTTAATTTATTTTTTTAAGTTTTCCGTCTATATATTCTTGTAAAACATCCTTGATTATTCCTTCTCCCGAATAAATCTCAATATTAAATTGATTTAGAACATCTAAAGCTCTAGGTCCAGTATTTCCTGTTATTACTACATTAACATTATTTTCTGCTACTAACTGAGCAGTCGAAACCCCAGCTCCACTTGTTTGGTTATCGCTTTCATTTTTTATTGTTTCTGTCTTTTCTATTTTATCATCTTTAATTTCAGCAATAATAAAATAAGGACATCGCCCAAAAACATCAGAAACATTACTTTCAATATTTTTATCAGTTGCACTTACCGCTATCTTCATATGTTTTATTAATTAAAATTAAATACTTAACACTAAACAGCAAAAGACTATTTTATCTTTGCTATTTTAATTCAGACATTCTTTCTTTTATCGCTTTCAACTCATTTTCTAATTCTTTCTCTTCTTCTTTTAACATTTCTGATTCTTCTCCTTTGGTGTAAAAGTTTCTTCCAGAACCTATCCCAGCTCCAGAACCCATTCCTCTTCCGTAACCCATTCCTCTTCCGTAACCCATTCCTCTTCCAGAACCCATTCCACCTCCACACGTACCTAATCCTCTACCTGTTCTTGGTCCTGCTCCGAAAGGACCTGTTCCATTAAATCTTGGCATAATTTTGATTATTAATTGTTATACGACCTTTCTATTATGAATATATACCCATTAAGATACTTTGTCAAGCGATAATCAAAAACCGCTCTTATTCAGAGCGGCTTTCAAAGATTTCCGGAAATCTTTATTTGTTTCCCATGATTCTAAACATTTTTGTTCCACACTTTGGGCAAGTACCTGTCATGGCTCTTCTCTTGGCACCACCTTTTCCTTTCATTTCAACCTCTTTAGGATCTGTAATTTCTCTTTTAGCTTTGCATTTTACACAATAAGCTTCCATAGTATTTAAATATTATATTAAAACGACCTTTTCTAACTTAGTTAAGCTTAATTTAAGCACAAATGTAAGTCAAGCCCCTTTAAAAATTAATCTCTAAAATAGCACTCCTCAAAATAAGGTGCTATTTCCTCTTTAATCTTTAAAATAAATGAATCAGGATAAGATTTTACTCTTTCAAAACTACTATCTATAGTTTTTTCTCCCCTAAAATTCTGCAAAAAATATCTTTTAGCTGGAGATATCCATTCAACTATTTTCAGAATGTCTTCTTTCTTATGAATCCCAGGAACAATAGTCGTTCTAAACTCATAATCTACTTTCCCATGCTTTAAAATACTAACACTCTTCTCAATGCTTTTTAAATCTACCTCTATTCCTACTGTTTTAGCATATTTATCTCTAGGGGCCTTAACATCCATAGCTACATAGTCTAATAATCCTTCTTTAATAAGCTTGTCTAACATTTCTGAATTAGATCCATTGGTGTCTAATTTAACTAAAAAGCCCATATCTTTAATCTTTTTTATAAACTCTGGCAAATCTTTATTTATAGTAGGCTCTCCTCCACAAACTACTACCCCTTCTAATAATCCAACCCTTTCTTTCAAAAAATCAAAAAAATATTCCTCTGAAATTTGAGGATGATCTTTTATCTTCTCTGGTAATACTAATTCTGAAGAATAGCAAAAAGGACAACGAAAATTACACCCAGAAAGAAAAACAGTACTAGCTACGTGGCCAGGAAAATCTATGAGAGTAGTTTTTTGGAGACCACCTATTTTTATCATTTGCTAAATTTTTGTTTACAA
>CAZEZZ010000008.1:0-11704 GCA_964515885.1 uncultured Candidatus Saccharibacteria bacterium | reverse complement strand
AAATGCAGGTCGAAATGAAACCTTAGTTTCATTGAGTATCGTTTTTATTTACTAGCATTAAGTGCTTTGGAAAGTTTGAATTCTTTTCTTTTATTAAATTCTTCTTTCTTTCCATTGTTCCATTGTTGAACAGGTCTCAAGTAGCCAACTATTCTAGAATAAACTTCACACGGTTGTTCAATGGTACATTTAGGACAAGTAAAATGTTCTCCTGAAATATATCCGTGTACCGGACATATTGAAAAAGTAGGAGTTAGGGTCATGTAAGGAAGACTGAATTTTGTAAAAGCTTTTTTAACTAAAGCTTTTGCACTTTCTGGATTATCTATTTTTTCTCCCAAGAATATATGTAAAACTGTTCCTCCTGTATACTTGCCTTGCGCTTCGTCTTGAAGCTTTAAAGCTTCAAATATATCGTCAGTATAATTTACTGGTAGCTGAGTAGAATTAGTATAAAAAGGAACATCCTTAGTTCCAGCTGTAATAATGTCAGGATATTTTTCTTTATCTTTCAAAGCTAAACGATATGTTGCTCCTTCTGCTGGAGTCGCTTCTAAATTATAAAGATTATCTGTTTCTTTTTGATAGGCTACTAGTTTATCTCTCATGAAATCTAATACTTCCAAAGTGAATTTTCTTCCTCTGGTAGATCCCGTATCCTCTTCAAGAAAATTCAAAAGAGCTTCGTTCATACCCAATAATCCAATAGTTGAAAAATGATTTCCCCAGTAACTTCCTCTCATTTTGTTTATCCCAGAAAGATAATGTTTTGAATATGGATAAAGTCCTTTTTCCATAAAGTTATCCAAAGCCTTTCTCTTAATTTCTAAACTTTCTTTAGCTAAATCCATTAACTTGCCTAATCTATCAAAAAAATCTTTTTTGGTTTTGGAAAGATATCCTATTCTAGGTAAATTAATAGTTACTACACCCACTGAACCTGTTAAGGGCTGACTTCCAAATAAACCGCCTCCTCGCCTTAAAAGCTCTCTATTATCCAGTCTTAAACGGCAACACATTGATCTTGCATCTTCTACGTCCATGCCTGAATTTATGAAGTTTGAGAAGTAATTAACGCCATATTTGGCTGTTGCTTCCCATAAAGGCTCTAAAACCTTGTTATCCCAATCAAAATCCTTACCTATGTTTACAGTAGGGATAGGAAAAGTGAATGGTCTACCCTTAGCGTCTCCCTCCATTAAACCTTCGTAAAAAGCCTGGTTAATCATATTCATCTCTTCTTGAAAATCACCGTAAGTTTCATTCTGAGGTTTTCCTCCAATAATAACTGGCTGTTTAGCTAAAGTTGAGGGAGGCTTAATATCTAAAGTTATATTAGTAAAGGGAGTTTGAAATCCTACTCTTGTAGGTATGGCCATATTAAATAAAAATTCCTGAAGACCTTGCTTTACTCTTTTGTAATCCAAATTATCATACCTAACGAAAGGAGCTAACAAAGTATCAAAAGAAGAAACGGCCTGAGCTCCTGCAGATTCTCCCTGTAGTGTATAGAAAAAATTTACTAATTGTCCTAGAGCTGTTCTAAAATGTTTTGCAGGAGCTGATTCTATTTTTCCAGCAACTCCACCAAATCCTTTAATTAATAAATCGTACAAATCCCAACCACAACAATAAGTTGAAAGATTATCAAGATCATGAATATGAAAATCTCCAGAGTTTAAAGCATCTCTTATTTCTTTCGGATAAATTTTATTAAGCCAATATTTTTTTGTAATTGCAGAAACACCATAATAATTTAACCCTTGCAAAGAATAAGACATGTTAGCATTTTCTTTAATCTGCCAGTCTAATTCGTTTATGTACTTGTCTATCATTTCCACGGAGTCATCTATGGTTACTGATGTTTCTCTAATCTTTCTTCTCTGTTCCCTATAAAGAATGTATGCTTTTGCAGTATCAACAAAATCTTCCAAAATTAAAACCTCTTCAATAATGTCTTGAACCTGTTCAACTTGAGGAAGTTCTCCGTTTTTAAATCTTCTATTTAATATTGAGACTACTTTGTCAGAAATTTTTTGTGACGCTGCTCCGTTTCCTTGGCCTGTAGCAGTAATCGCTTTATGAATTGCATCTGTAATTTTACTTGAGTCAAAATCTGCTAATGAACCGTCTCTTTTTTTTATTTTTGTTAATTTATTTTCTGACATAGGGATAAAAAAATCTCGTTTAGTTAAGAGATAATAAAAGACTTAATTTAAAGATTATTATATTTTACCCCCTTAGTTTTCGGGGGTCAAATTTAGCTAACTAATCTTAAAAATAGGGGTTTTCCACACCCTCTATTTTACAAACAACAAACAAAGACAATGTCCGTCTCTTTCAATTTCTTCTTTATGCCAATAGCAGGGACAAACTTTTAAGTCATCCTCTTTAGGATTTCCAACTACTCTTCTACAAGGACAATATTTCTTACCGTGCTTCTTTTCGTTTTCCAAAAGTCCTTTCATTAAGAATTCAACTATTTTTCTGTCTGGATTTAATTTAAGTCCATTTTCTTTGGCATAGTTTTCGTACCACCTTATCATTTGTTCTATCATTTTATTACTCCTTCACTTAAAGATTTTTCTAACCAACCTATAATCGTCTCTTCTTGTTGTAGGCCAACAAAACCCGAAAGAGGACTTCCATTTTTAAAAAGCACAACTGTTGGAATTCTATCTATGCCAAGTTTTTGAGCGGCTAATGGAATGTTATCTAAATTAATTTTTAGAAATTCTATTTTGTCTCCAGATTTTTTTACAACATTATCTAGTATCGGAGAAAGCTGAGTACAAGGCGCGCACCAATCCGTAAAAAAATCTACCAACACTGGTTTTTCAAATTTTTTAATTTCTGAATCAAAATTTTGATCTGTAATTTTTTCCATATTTTAAATTTATTAATTTTAAAATTAAGAAGAGACTATTCTGCCTCTTCTATTGCTTCGTAGGGACAAAGTTCCGTTCCCCCACATTCTTTAATCTTTTCTTGATTTGTTACTTCTCCTTTTCCATCATCTGCAATTTTTATTCCTTCTGGACAATTAGCAACGCAAAGTCCACAACCAATACATTTTTCTTTGTTTACTTTATACATGTATATTTTAAAAATTAATTATTATTCTCCAATAATTTGGACTTGAACCTTTCTTTCTCTACTACTATCTAATTCTACAAAAAATATTCTTTGCCATTTACCAAGTTGGATATCACCATTAATAACATTTAAGGTAACAGATGGCAATAAATGAATGGCCATACAATGAGAATGGCCATTGATGCATTCGTTTTTACAAAGATTAACTGTTCTTTTTGTAAAATCATCATGTCTATAACCCTTATCTGTTAGTGCTGTTTTTCTTAAATTATCTTTAAAATCCTCTATTAATAAGGGTTCATTTTCGTTAACTATCATTGCAGCAGAGGTATGTAAGCTTTGAATATTAACTAAACCCTCTTTTATCCCACTTTCTTTAACAAAAATGCTTATTTCTTCTGTTAAATCTTTAAATTCTAGTTCTTTTTCTGTCTTAAATTCTATTGTTTTATTTATTGCATTCATCTAGTTTATTATTTTACAACTATAATCCTAAAATACCAAATAAATAATAAACTCCCAACAAGAAAAGAACGATAGATTCAGCTAAAAGTATCCATTTAATAAATTTTGGAGAGCTTAACCAAATTTTACTAGTAAAAAATGCTATAAGAAAAACTATTATTTCATCTAGAAGATAAAACAAAACAAATATAGAAATATAAAAAATGTATTGAAACCCAGATAGTCCGGCATCTGCTAAGACTGCAGCAAACGCAACTGGAACTACTGCAGAACAAGGAAATTCTACAATAGTAATCAAAAAGGCAAAAACAAAAATTAATCCAACTACAATAAATATATTAGAAGAAGGATTTTTTAAAACTCCTTGAATTTTATTTGAAAATTTAGAAGCAATACTATTTCCAGTTCCAGAATCACAAGTTGGAGATTTTTTCCTTAAATTTAAAAATTGTCTCAAAAAATAGATTCCTCCAACTATTCCCATTGTCCCTATTAATATTTCCATTGTCTTCACGTAAGAAGATAATATTTCAAATAATTTATACCAAAAAACTATAAGAATTCCGTAAACCAAAGCTGTTGTTAGTATAAATGCACCACCAAGTAATAAAGTTTTCCTTTTTGATTTAATAGCTAAAACTAAACTCAAAATTAAAATTAGAGCACCAAGGGAACAAACATTAAAACCATCCAAAAGACCCAATATTATAGCCATTGCAGGATAAGAAAAATTATTTATTTTTATATTACCAAAAAAGGGAATATTTATATTTTTATCAATAAAAGAGGTGCTGCCTAGCGCAGCTTCTCCTCCATTCGGTTTCATACAATCCTGTAAACAATTTTCCATTTCTTCTGCAATATTATCATTAAACCCTATAAAATATCTTGTTGGAGAGAAGGTTACTGGAACTAAGCCCCTCAATGATTCTACAATTTCATATTCATTGTAAAAAGTATTTAAAAGATTCCAATTTCCCTCATCGTAAATTTGGTATCTTTCTATTTTTATATCAGGATATTTTTCTTCTAGTCCATTAAGAAAAATGTTTTCTTGAGCACAATGTGGGCAAGTTTCACTATAAAAAAAATGGAGATCTACTTCCTGCGCAAAAACGGGTGAAATAACACCCGATAAAAATACACAAATGAAAATAAAAAAAAGTTTTTTCATATCTTTAGTTGCGAATTTAAGTTTACCAAAAAATCTTCTGGAAATCAAAAATCCGTCTCAAAAGACCGATTGAAATAATGAGTTAAATTTCCGTATTTAAAATATTTTGGTAATTATTCTCTACGAAATCTATCATCTTTCTTTCTATTAGGTCTATTTCTCTTCCACCTTCAACATTTATAGCCTTAATTGAGGCCTGAGTTCCGTTCTTAAAATAAAGTATTATCTTGTCGTCCATCCTAACAAATCTTAACAATTTACATATTTCTGGATCTAAATGGTCAAGTCCTTCCGAAGGGCCACCTATGAAAGGAAATTTATCAAATATTAAGTTTTTACTTTCTCTTATCCTCACAAAACTTAATTTAATTATTAAACATTTTCTTAGTCTTCTAAAAATCTATAGGCACTTGAGATGATATATATAGTAGACTAACGACTATACGACCTTTCTGTCTTTATTCTATCACCTATTGAAAGTCAAAAACAATCAATATTATGGTATTATTAAGAACGACATGAATAATAAAAAACTTACAATAATAGTATTTTTCTTGGTTTTATTAATGTTAACTGGGTTATTTTTGATCAAAGAAAAAAATAATAAAATTTCAAACCAAGAATTAAAAAATTTAATAGGACAAATGATTATTATTGGATTTAGAGGAGTAGATATCTCTGATAATCCAGAGATGGTAAACAATATAGAAAATCTAAACCTAGGAGGAGTGATTCTTTTTGATTATGACATCCCATCCAAAAGCTTTCCTAGAAATATAGTAAATCCAGAACAGACAAAAAAATTGATTGAAGACTTACAAGAAAATGCTAAAACTCCTCTATTGATAGCTATTGATGCTGAGGGAGGACTAATTAACAGATTAAAAGAAAAATACGGATTTGCCTACATTCCAAGCGCAGAAGAATTAAGAAAAGATAATATTAAAAAAACAAAAGACTCAGCAGACATATTAGCCTCTCAACTAACAACGCTTGGCATTAATACAAATTTTGCCCCAGTAGTAGATCTAAATATTAATCCGAATAATCCAGTGATAGGATCTCTAGGAAGATCTTTCTCTGACAAACCAGAAGAGGTTATTAACTATGCTATAGCTTTTATTTCTGCCCACAAAGAACAAAATATAATTACGGCAATAAAACATTTCCCTGGCCACGGAAGCTCAGAAAACGATAGCCATAAAGGGTTAACAGATATAACTAATACTTATCAAGAAAAAGAACTTATACCTTTTAAAGAATTAATAGAAAAAGGGGTGGTAGATATCACGATGACAGCCCATATAATGAATAGAAATATTGATCCTAATTATCCAGCTACCCTATCTCCGAAATTCCTAGAAAACATACTAAAAAAAGAATTAAACTTTAAGGGCGTTATTGTTTCAGATGATATGCAAATGAAAGCCATCTCTGATAATTTTGGGTTTGAAGAATCAATAATTATGGCTATTAACGCCGGATGCGATATTTTAATATTTTCAAATAATGGAGATATTTACGATAACAAAATCGGAGAAAAAGCAATAAATATTATTTATGAGGCTGTTATGAGTGGTAAAATAGAAAAAGAAAGAATAATAAATGCTTCAAATAAAATACTATCTCTAAAACAAAATTATCTAATAAAAAAACGCCAATAAAAGGCGCTTTTATTTAAAATTATAGTTTAATCTTATTTTTTCTTTTTCTTCTTTACAATTCCCCTCTTCTTAAGCTTTCTATCGGCTCTTTTTACGTTTGCCCATCCTCTACCCATATTTTTGTGTTTGATCTAGTAAATGACCTTTAGTCTTTATTATTTCTTTTACATTATTACTCTAGCAAAAAAATAGCTAAAATAATAGGCTTCATTTAATGAATAACGCTAGAACCTGCGACATATCCAGTACTCCAACAAATCTGTAAATTATACCCTCCCGTAGGACCATCGAGATTAAGCATTTCGCCTGCAAAATATAAATTATCAATTATTTTAGACTTCATTGTCTTTCCGTCTACTTCCTTTAAAGAAACTCCTCCTGATGTAATTACTGCCTTATCAAACCCTAATAAATCTATGGGAGTCAATTCTAATCCTTTTAATAGTCTTACTAATTTTTGACGTTCAATCCTTGTAATTTCATTAACTACTTTATCTTTATCAATACCAGATAGTCTTACAACAATATCTATAAGTTTTTGAGGAAGTAAATCATCCAAAGAATTTTTAAATAATTTCTTACTAAACTTTAAAAAATCTCTCTGCAGTCTATTGTCTAATTTTTCAAAATCCAATGCTGGCTTTAAATCTATGGTTAATTTAACTTCTCCCTTACTTAAAAACTCTCCAACTTTTTTGCTAATATCTAAAACAATCGGACCTGTTATTCCAAAATGTGAAAAAAGTAATTCTCCAAATCTACTATCCTGTTTTTTATTGTTTTGATAAATATTTAATGAAACGTTTTTTAAACCTAATCCCTGTGCTTCCTTTACCCATTTTTCTTTTATCTTTATTGGGGTTAACGCTGGTTTTAAATCTATAATTGTATGTCCTAAACTTTCTGCCCATTTAAATCCACTTCCAGTAGATCCAAGCACTGGATATGATTTTCCTCCAGTTGCAATAATATATTTATCAGCAATAATTTCTTCTCCGTTTTCTAAAATGACACTCTCTATTTTATTATTTTTTTTAGCAATTCTTCTGACTGTTCTACCTGTTAACATCTTTACTCCATTTCTAGCTAAATAACCTCTCAAAACCTGTAAAACATCTCCTGCCTTATCGCTCTTTGGAAAAATTCTTCCACCCCTTTCTTCTTTTGTTTTCAAATTTAAATTTTCAAAAAAGTTAACAACTTGTTTAGGTCCAAAAACAGAAAATCCATATAATAAAAATCTTCCTTCCCTTCCATATTTATCAGCTAAATCCTTACCTTCAAACTTAGATTGAGTAATATTACATCTTCCCTTTCCAGTAATTAAAAGTTTTTTACCCAAAGAAGCATTTCTCTCAATCAAAATAACGCTAGATCCCATCTCGCTTGCTCTTCCTGCTGCAATCATCCCAGCAGGACCACCACCAATTACTACTACGTCATATTTCATATTCTTACTGTATCAAATAAATATCTAACTGCCTATGAAAAAAGCCCGAGATGGGCTTCTTTCGTGTAATTCGATTTACTAAGTTATCTTAGGCACGTGTTACGTTAGTTGCGTTAGGTCCTTTTAGAGAATCAGCTTTTTCGAAAGCTACTCTATCACCTATCTTTAACTCTTCGTAGTCTACGTCTTTAAGTTCGTTTCTGTGAAAAAATAAATCTTTATCTTCTCCATCAACGGTAATAAATCCGAATCCTTTATCTGTAAGGTTTTTGATTGTTCCTTCCATGAGTGTATATGATGTAAATTGATTAATATTTTAAGGTTTTATCCTAAAGTTTAGCTCCTTGAATCAACTCGACTAATTTAATTAAGTGACTATCTTACGTAAATCATATTAACATTTAAAAAATAATTTGTCAAGCCCAGTGACTATTCAACTAAATATTATTTTTCTCGTTTAGCTTTTGAACGATCATTCTCTGTAAGGTGTTTTTTTCTTAACCTTACGCTCTTTGGAGTTATTTCTAAATATTCATCTTTATCCATTACTTCCAAACCAGTTTCAATAGTTAGAATTTGAGGATTTGTAAGATTAATTGCATCATCTGAACCAGAAGCTCTCGTATTGGTAAGATGTTTTCCTTTAATTGGATTTACTGTCATTTGATCTCCTTTCGATGTGTTTCCAATTACCATACCCTCATACACTTCAGTGTTAGCTTTAATATATAAAACACCTCTAGTTTGTAAATTATCTAAAGAGTAGGCTAATGTTTTTCCAGTTAGCCCAGAAATCATTGATCCTACCTTTCTATGTGAAATCTCTCCTATGTATGGACGATATTCAATAAAACGAGTAGCTATAATTCCAGTACCTTTTGTATCTATAACAAATTGATTGCGATATCCAAATAAACCACGCGTTGGACCTTCAAACTGCATAAAAGCACGCTCTTCTTGCATCTCCATATGTATCATTTTTGCTCCACGAGAACTTAAACTTTCAATAACAGTTCCTTGGAATTTTCTTGGCACATCTATTATTATTTCTTCAAAAGGTTCATGATTTTTTTCGTTAATCTTTTTGATAATAACTTGGGGTCTAGAAACCTGAAGTTCATATCCTTCTCTACGCATATTTTCAATAAGAATAGCTACGTGCAACTCTCCCCTTCCATATACAATAAACTGTTCAGATGACTGTGTATCAAAATCTATTTTTAATCCTACATTCACTTCAAGTTCTTTTTCCAAACGTTCTCTAATTTGTCTACTTGTTACAAACTTTCCTTCGCGTCCAGCAAAAGGAGAATCGTTAATTAAAAATGTAAGTTCAATAGTTGGTTCATCTACTGAAATATTTTCAAGTAATGTTTCGTCTGCAGATTTAGTCAAAGTATCTCCGATATATACATCTGGAAGCCCAGCAATCATAGCAATATCTCCAGCTCCAACAGAATCTATCTCTTTTCTAGTAATCCCTTCAAATGTAAATAATTTAGTTATTTTATGAATTGTAGTTTCTCTGAAGTGACTTTTAACATATATAGTATCTCCAAATTTAACACTACCACTATAAATACGAACAATAGCAAGTCTTCCTAAGAAATTATCGTATGCCAAATTAAAAGGCTGTGCACGGAATGGTCCATTCTCATCTTTTGAAGCTACAGGCACATATTTTATAATTGTATCTAATACTGGAATAATATCTTTTGCTTCATCCTCAAGATTATGTTTTGCAACTCCATCTCTTGCAACAGTATATACTACTGGAAAATCAAGTTGTTCATTGGTAGCCCCAAGCTCTGTAAATAATTCAAAAACATCATCATGTGTACGATTTGGATCTGCTGCTAACTTATCGATCTTATTAATTATTAATATTGGCTTTAATCCAAGTTCCAAAGATTTCTTTAATACAAAACGAGTCTGTGGCATTGGTCCTTCTTGTGCATCTACTACTAACAATACTGAATCAATAGACCTTAATACTCTTTCTACTTCAGAACCAAAATCTGCATGACCTGGTGTGTCTACAATATTAATTTTAGTACCTTTATATAGTACAGCAGCATTTTTTGAGTAAATCGTAATTCCACGCTCTTTTTCGAGTGTGTCTGAATCCATACTTACTTCGCTACTCGCAGCTCCTGTTTGCTGCAAGATGGCATCTGTAAGCATTGTTTTTCCATGATCTACATGAGCGATAATGGCTATATTTCTAATTTCCATACTAATGAATTTAATCTAATAAAAAAATCTCCTTATATTAGGAGATCGCGGCAGCTCTATGAACTAGCGAAACCACAGATAATTCTAGTGATTCTGTCTCCCTGCCAAATAATATTAATACTTCTTTATTTGAACCTCTTTAAATTAACATATTTATACCAATATGTCAAGGATAAGATTTCCGTTTATTCTTTTAAATATTTCTTTCCTTTTAATTGATTAGGAAGATAATCTTCTTTAGAATATTTTTCGTATCCCTTCCCATAATTCAAGTCTTCCATAAGCTTTGTCTCTGCATTTCTCAAATTTAAAGGAATGGGTAAATTCCCATGTTTCTTTACGTCTGCCATTGCAGCCATATATGCATTATATGAGCTTCTATTTTTCTTACACTGGCAAAGATAAACAACTCCATGAGCTAAATTAATACCACACTCTGGTAATCCAATAACCTCTACTGCTCTAAACACATCATTAGCCACAACTAAAGCTGTTGGTTGAGCTAACCCTATGTCTTCTGAAGCAAAAATAACCATTCTTCTGGCAATAAACTTTGGATTTTCTCCAGAGTCAATCATTCTAGATAAATAATATAAAGCGGCATCTGGCTGACTAGCCCTCATGCTTTTAATAAAAGCTGAGATTGTATTATAATGTTCCTCTCCTACTTTGTCGTATCTTAAGAACTTTGACTGCAATGTATTTTTTAAATTATCTATAGTTATATTTTTATAAAGTTCACTTGTGTTTTCAAGCATAGTAATAGCTTGTCTTGCGTCCCCATTTGCCATATTGACCATCCAATCAACTGACTTCTTATCTAGTTTGAATTTAGTTCGTTTAATAATAACTTTCATCTCTTTCTCTGAAAGTTCATTCATAACAAAAATTCTGCAACGAGAGAGCAAAGGGGCAATTATTTCAAAACTTGGATTTTCCGTAGTAGCTCCAATTAAAGTCATATCTCCCCTTTCTACGTAGGGAAGTAGAAAATCCTGTTGAGCTTTATTAAAACGGTGAATTTCATCTAGGAATAAAATTTTAGGATAATCTTTCGTATCTTCTTCAATTATCTTTCTAATATCTGCTTTCCCAGCAGAAACCGCAGATAGTTCGTAAAGTTTAGCATCTAAACTTTTAGCATATATCTTAGCTAGTGTTGTTTTTCCAGTTCCTGGAGGACCCCAAAAGACAAAAGAAAATAAATGCTTTTTCTTTATAGCAACGTTTAAGGGCTTTCCTTCTCCAACTAAATGTTCCTGCCCTACAAATTCTTTTAATGTCTTTGGTCTTATTTTTGAGGCTAATGGTTCCATTTATTAACTTTATCAAAAAACCGCCTAACTTGATAGACGGAAATTTCGTTTCCCTGCCAGATTAAGCCGAACATATTTTAAATACAAATACCATTCGTTTAGCTACGATGTTTTTTAATAAACCGCCTATGCGCTTTTCTGTTTCTAGTATAATTTTTATTCTTTTTATTTCTCATGATTTATTTTACTTTGTGTTTTATTTCCCCCAAGTTCAGAAGAAACGAGCCAATCAACAAATGGTCTCCTAAATTTATCTATATACCAATTATTATTTTTAAAAAGTAATGGTTTTTCTTTTTTAAAA
>CAZEZZ010000007.1:0-15318 GCA_964515885.1 uncultured Candidatus Saccharibacteria bacterium | reverse complement strand
ACCAAGCTGTAATTTCACCGGTGATTAGTGCTAGAATGATATCAATTTTCTTCATATTTAATATAATAACAAAAATTAAGTAAAAAATCAAAAATATGCTACAATATAAGAGATGTTAAAAATATACGACACCTTAACGGGTAAGAAGAAACCTTTTAAACCCAGACAAAATAAAAAACTGGATCTTTTTGTTTGCGGTCCAACAGTATACGACTTCTCTCATATAGGACATGCTAGGACATATATAGCCTTTGATATGATTGCTAAATACTTAAGCGGTAAAGGATATAAGGTATCTTATCTTCAAAATATAACTGATATAGACGATAAGATAATTCAGAGATCAAAAGAGAAATTAACTACTCCAGAAAAGCTAGCTAAAACATTTGAGAAAGAATATTTAAAGGATACAGGACTATTAAAAATAGATAGTGTTACTAAATATGCTAAAGCAACGGACTATATACCTCAAATAATAAATCAAATCCAAAAGCTTTCAGAAAAAGGATATGCCTATATGATTCCAGATAATGGTATCTATTATGATATAAGTAAATTTAAGAATTACGGTAAACTATCCAGAAGAACAATGACTCAAGCAGAAGATGCTGTAACAAGAATAGACGAAGCTAGAGGGAAAAGAAATAAAGGAGATTTTTGTCTCTGGAAATTTTCTAAAAGAGGAGAACCTACTTGGGAAAGTTCTTGGGGAACAGGAAGACCTGGTTGGCACATAGAAGATACAGCTATTACAGAAGACAACTTTGGGCCTCAATATGATATTCATGGAGGAGCAAGAGACTTAATCTTCCCCCATCATGAAGCTGAAATAGCTCAAATGGAAGCAATATCAGGTAAGTCTCCATTGGTAAATTACTGGTTACATACAGGATTTCTTACTGTAGAAGGGCAAAAGATGTCTAAGTCTCTAGAAAACTTTATAACCATAAAAGACTTCTTAAAGAAACATTCTTCCAGGTTATTAAGATTTATTATAATAAAATCACACTACAGATCTCCTGTAAATTATAATGGAAAAACAGTAATCCAAGCTCAGAAAGAATTAGACAAGATAGATGAATTTATAGAAAAACTCACAGATGTAAAAATAAAAGATACTAAATCCCAACAACTAGCACAAAAAACAGAAAAGGCTTTCCAAGCAGCCATGGAAGATGATTTTAATACTCCAAAAGCAATAGCTGCTATTTTCCAATTATTAAGCAAAGGGAATGATTTAATATCAAGGAATAAATTAAGCGAGAAAGAAGCTAATGAAATTATAAACTTTTTAAAAGAGATAGATAAGACGTTTGGATTTATATTTAATCCAAAGTCTAAAGAAAAAATTCCCCAAGCTGTATTGTTATTAGTCAAAGAAAGAGAAAAACATAGAAATAAAGGAGATTGGAAAGAAGCAGATGAATTAAGAAAGAAAATTAATAAATCTGGATATCAAATTAAAGATACAGGTAAAAAAACAAAGATAAAAAATATTTAATAATAAAAAAAATAGAGGTGCTTCGTTTTGTTTTTACGAATACACCTCTTTTTTATTACCAAGAAAGGTTTTTATTTTCGACGATTGAAGACTTCCTTAATTTTTCCTTTCAAAGTATATATAGTGACAGAACCCCCAAGATGATCTTCTTGTTTAAAATCAGTCATCTTTACCATATCCTTATCGGCTCCCCACATGCTTAATGCTATCATTGGGAACGAATAAAAATGGTTTATTTCAATAATTTTTCCAATCCCCTCCATGGTTGGCATCATGATGTCTAGAATTACGAGATCGGGAGACTCTTTCTCAAGAATCATAAAAATTTTCTCAATTTCCAGTTCCTCAAGAAACATCAACTCGTAAGATCCCTTAAGGCCACCGAGGAAATTGTTAAGTCTCTCGTCCTTACTAATAACCAGCACTTTCTTTTTTTCAGACATTCTGTCCTCCCTTAATTTACTTTTCTAACTATTATTATAAATCTTAATATACTATTTGTCAATTCTCTTCTTCTCACATTCTTTATAAAACGCTAGCACTTTATCAGCCACTTTAGGCCATGAATACTTCTTAGCTTCCTCTATTCCCCAATCCCCCATTTCTTTTCTTAATTTTTCATTCTCAATTAATTCTTCAAGTTTTTTAGTTAGAGTTTTAACATCTTTTGGTTTTACTAAAAATCTATTTCCCTTACCTTTTGCTAAAACTCCTTTGTATCCTTCATTAGCATAAGCTACTACTGGTTTTCCAGTTGCCATAGCTTCTATTAACACTATTCCGAAACTTTCTCCATAAATAGCTGGACTACAATATATATCACAAGATCTATAATATTCTGGAGCCTGTTTTTCATCCATTTTTGTTTCAAAAATAATATTTTCTATTTTATTCTTTTTAGCCCAATCCTGATATTCTTTCTTTAAAGGTCCATCTCCAACCACTATCAACTTTATATTTTTATACTTTTTAGATAATATCTTATACGCTTTTAATAAATATATTAAACCTTTTCTTTCCTCTAGTCTTCCTAAAAATAATATATTTATCTTTCCATCAATAAGTTTATTAATTTTTGGACCCTCTGGTTTAAATTCATTTAAATCTATGCCATTAGGTATGACTGTTTTAAGTCCTTCATAATGTTTAAAAGCTTCTAGATTTAGAGGAGCTACTCCTATAATGCCTGATATTTTTCTTTGAGCTAGTTTATCTAATATATACATAAGACCAGGAACTTTTTCTAAGAAATTATTCCTTTCTAAATTAGCGTGGAAAGTAAGAATATTGAGAGAGTTTGATTTTTCTAATACTTCAAAAGCTGAAGGTAAGCCAAAGTTGTGGAAGTGTAAAATATCAAATTTCTCTTTTTCTAAAACTTTACTCACTTTAGTAAGGTTAAAATTCAAATACAAATCTCCCTGACTTCCGGCATAGTTAACAGCGAATGATTTTCCTAGAAGAATTACGTCTGGCCCATAGTTTTCTGAGGCCTTTCTTCTGGGAACTATTATTTTAGTTTCTATTCCTCTCTTCTTAAATTCATCTGCCAGACCCAAGATATGTCTTTTGACTCCTCCAGGCTGGGAAAAAGTGTGGAAAGATATAAGTCCTACCTTCATAAATGCTTAAAATTAAAGTATTTTAGTCAATTGCTTAACTGTATTCTTTTTGTTATATTATAGTTGATACAAAAGATAACACAATGGAAAATACACCAAAGACAAAAACTCCCCCACATGACACGCCCAGCGAAAGGGCTGTTTTAGGTGGTCTTATGATAGATAGAGAAGCTATAGTAAAGATAGTAGATGTTTTAGAAGCAGAAGACTTTTACGAAAAAAAACATCAAGACATTTACCAATCCTGTAGAGATCTATTTCAAACAGGATCCCCAATAGATGTTCTTACTGTTTCTAGTAAATTAAAAGATAAAAACAAATTAGAGGAAATAGGAGGAACTAGTTATCTTACTGAATTAATAAATGAAATACCTACAGCAGCTAATATAGTTAAATACGCCACTACGGTACGTGATAAGTCTTTATTAAGGGAATTAGTTTCAGCATCTGCAGATATTCAATCTTCAGCATATAACGAAGCTGAAAGACCAGATGTTTTATTAGACGAAGCAGAATCAAGAATATTCAGCGTTATAAAGAGAGGAATACATGAAAGCTTTGCTCATGTTAAAGAAGGATTAGCTGAAGCGTTTGAAAGAGTGGAAGCTTTATCAAAGCACAAAGGAGGGTTAAGAGGTTTAGCTACTGGCTTTACAGATCTTGATAAAAAACTATCAGGACTACAAAAATCAGATTTAGTTATTTTAGCTGCTAGACCATCTTTAGGTAAAAGTGCCTTAGCTCTTAATATTGCTTCTTATGCAGCTGTGACTGGAGGTAAAAGTGTTGGTTTGTTTAGCCTTGAAATGTCAAAAGACCAATTAATAGATAGATTGATAGCTGATCAAGGAGGAATAGATTTATGGAAGATGAGAACAGGAACTAACTTAGCAGACGAAGATTTTAGCAACATGAGACACGCTTTAGATCTCTTATCCAGAGCTAATATATATATAGATGATGGAGTGGGAACTAAGATATTAAAAATGAGAGCTATGGCTAGAAGATTACAAGCTCAAAAAGGATTAGATTTAATAATTGTTGATTACTTACAGCTCATGGAGCCTGAAAATAGAACGGCTAATATGGTTCAGCAGATGACAGAAATTTCCCGCTCTTTAAAGCTTTTAGCTAAAGAGTTAAATGTTCCTGTTTTAGCTCTATCTCAGCTATCTAGATCAGTAGAACACCGTATGCCTCCTAAACCAAGACTATCTGATTTAAGAGAGTCAGGAGCTATAGAGCAGGATGCAGATGTTGTTATGTTTATTCATAGAGAAGATAGATATAAAGAAGATTCAAGCAACAAAAATATAGCTGAAATAATAATAGCTAAACATAGGAACGGACCAGTTGGATCCATAAATCTTTATTTTGATGAACAAAGAGTCTCCTTTAGGAACCTTGAGAAAGAACAGCAAGAATAAGATGCATACTTCTCAAATAATTCAGCAATTAATTATTGCTTTCTCTAAATTTCCCACTGTCGGCCCAAGAACGGCCGCCAGATTTGTTTATTATTTAATAAAACTTCCTACAGAAGAGATAAAAGATTTAATTCAAACAATTCAAAAGTTAAGAGATAAAATAAAACTTTGCACTCGTTGCTTCAACCCCTTTGAAGGAGAAAAAGATATTTGCCAGATATGCTCAGACAAGACAAGAGATGTTTCTTTATTGTGCGTAATAGAAAAAGAATCTGATCTACAAGCGATTGAAAAGATAAAGAAATATAAAGGACTATATTTTATTTTAGGAGGAACAGTTCCTGTATTGAAAAGAACAGATTCTAAAAACATAAGATCTCAAGAATTATCAAAGAGAGCTAAAGAATCTGAGATAAAAGAAATAATATTAGCTATAAATCCTACTACCGAAGGAGAAGCTACATTACTATTCTTGGAAAGACTATTAAAGCCTTTAAATAAAAAAATAACCCGGCTTGGTCGGGGTTTGCCCGTTGGAGCCGAGTTAGAATATTCAGATGAAGAAACTCTTTCTTCTGCCTTAGAAGGAAGGAAATAATTACTCAGTTACTATCTTTTCTATCTCTACTTCCGTAAAGGGTTGTCTATGACCCTTTTTTACTTGGTATTTTTTCTTAGCTTTATATTTAAAAACAATAATCTTTTTAGCTTTATCCTGCCTTAATACTTTTCCAATAACTTTTACACCTTTTAGGGTAGGTGTTCCTATTTCAACAGCTTTATTCTTTTCTAATAACAAAACACTATTAAAGCTTACTTCTGCCCCTTCTTTCTTCTCTAATTTTTCAATCTTTATTTTTAGTCCGGGGGATACTATATACTGTTTTCCTCCGGTTTTTATTACTGCTAACATATTATTTTAATTTTTTTGTTTCTTTTACTTCTAACAATTTATCGACTTTGTCTGAAAACGTATCCAAACGTTTTTCTGAACTATCATAGGAAGATATAGCATTTCTTAAATGGCTTCCTAACTTCTTAAAATCCCCCATTAACTTTGTAGCATCTTGATTAACTTTAGACAACCTTTTCAATATATCCTGAGTCTGCTTAGATATTTGAGTGTCTCTAAACCAATGTTCTATAGTTCTCAGCGTTAAATAAATAGTATTAGGAGACGCAAGAATAACTTTCTTTGACCAAGAGTATGAAGCTAAATCAAAGCTTTTACCTACATTATTAATTATTTCGTAATATACTGCTTCTGCCGGAATATACATTAAGGCAAAATCTACTGTCCCCTCTGCAGGAATTATATACTTTACTGAAATATCATCTATCATCTTCTTAACATCATCAATAAATCTTTTCTGGTGTAATTGTTTTTCTTCTGGACTTGTAGCTTCTACCATTCTACTGAAACTGTCTGATGGAAATTTAGAATCTATAGGTAATAATTTACCGTCTGGCAAGTTTAAGACAACATCCACTCTTTCTCCAGAAGCAAACATATATTGTGATTTATAAAGTTCTGAAGAGAAATGTTGGGACAATACATGATCTAAAGAAGCTTCTCCCCATTCCCCTCTTAATTTCGGAGATTTAAATATTTCTTGGAAAGAAGAAACATCTTTTACTCTGTCTTGGACTTGCTTTAAGTCTTCTCTAATCTGGGTAGCTTCCTTAGTAAAAGAACCTATTTGTTCATTCATAACCTTGGAAACTCCATCCTGACTAGTTCTCATCTCTTTTAATTGTCCTATTATCAAGTCAGTCAATCTCCTCTCTAAATTAAGTATTGATTCTGACTGTTTTTCGTCTGTCTTTGATTTTTTAGACAATACTAACCCTGCTATAACTATTAAAACAATAGTTATTAAAAATAGAGCTATTGATCCTGTATTATTAACGAAAAAATCCTCCATGAGGATATAATAACAAATTTTACCTAAAAATCAAGGTATTACTTTGAAATGTTCAAATATTCTATAACCCTTTCTGCTATCTCAACACTAACCCTTAATTGTCCTTCTATAGTCTGACTTCCTAGATGTGGGGTAGCTATAACGTTTGGCAAATCAACTAATTTGTTGCCAACAGCTGGTTCAACTTTAAAAACGTCTAATCCAGCGGCTAATATCTTTTCGCTTACTAAAGCCTCGTACAAATCATCTTCATTAATAATTCCACCCCTGGAACAGTTAACTACGATTGCACTATTTTTCATTTTTGAGAAAGCTTCTTTAGAAATAAGGTTTTCTGTTTCAGGACAAAATGGAACATGAATAGAAATAACATCTGACAAAGAATATAATTTGTCTAATTCAACTTTTTCTGCTCCCTCGCATTCTTCTACACAAGGATCAAAAAAGATAATACTCATACCAAAAGCTTTAGCTTTTTTAGCAACTTCTCTTCCTATTCTGCCCATTCCGATTATTCCAAGTGTTTTTGAATAAAGCTCAATTCCTTTTAAAGCACTTTTTTCCCATTTTCCTTCTGACAAAGATAAGTTAGCTTTTTTAATATTCCTAGCACAAGCTAATATCATACCAAAAGTAAGTTCTGCAACGGAAATAGCTGGAGAATTTGGGGTAATTAAAACTTCTATATTTTTTTCTTTAGCAGCTTTTACGTCCACATTATCTATTCCTATTCCAGCTCTTCCTATAACTTTTAAGGTATCTGTTGATTCTATTATTTCCCTATCCATTTTAGTTTTACTTCTTATTATTACAGCAGATATTCCTCTTAAAGCATCTTTTAATTCTTCTTTTGTTAAATCAAATCTTTCTATTAATTCAAACCCAGCCTCTTTTAATATATTTTTCCCATCTTCTGTTATCACCTCAGTTATTAATATTTTCATAAAGATAAAATTTGATTCATGTTAATAATTAATTCTTCTATTTCATTAGGGGTCAATTCCCCCATATGAGCTATTCTAAATGTTTTTTCTTTTAATTTACCGTATCCATTAACAATAATAAATCCTTCTTCTTTTAATTGTTTTATGAAATCTGACACGTCTATCTCTTTAGTGTTTTTAACTACAGTTAGGGTTGGACTTAAATATTCTTTTTCAGCAAACAAACCAAAATTATTTTCAGCCCAATTTCTTACTATGTTTGCCATCTCTAAATGTCTCTTATATCTATTATCTACTCCTTCTTTTAATATTTTATCTAAAGAACAATTTAGGGCATAAAAAAGGCTAATAGCAGGGGTAGCTGGAGTTTCTCCTTTTTTATCAAACCTTTCTTTCATAGGAAGAAAATCAAAATAATAACCTTTATTTTCTACTTTCTCAGCTCTGTTAAAAGCTTTTTCAGAGATCACAGCTATCGCTAATCCAGGAGGAACAGCTAAACATTTCTGAGTACTAGAAACTAAAACATCTATCCCCCATTCTTCTATTTTTATTTCTGTTCCTCCAAGAGAACTTATGGCATCCACACAATAAATAATATCTGGATAATTTTTAACCAAGTCTCCAATCTCTCTTATAGGATGTAATACTCCAGTAGAGGTTTCGTTATGAGTAACAAAAAGACAATCATACTCTCCTGTATCTAACTTTTCTTTTATTTCTTTCAATCTAACTCCTTTTCCCAATTCTACTTCAAGTAAATCTGCTTCTTTACCATTAGACTGAGCTATTTTATACCATCTTTTAGCAAATTCTCCTCCTCCAACATGTAAAGATTTCTTTTGAATAAAATTTCTAGTGGCAGCTTCCATAGCTCCAGTCCCAGAAGAAGTAAGAACAAAGACATCATTTTTAGTATTTAAAATACTCTGTAGCTTTTCTATAATTGAACGATACAAAGAAGAAAATTCCTGCCCCCTATGACTTATCATTGGTTTTGCCTGAGAAAGAAGAACTTCTTCTTTAACTTCTGTCGGTCCCGGTATTAAAAGCTTCCTGTTTTTTTTAAACATAATTTAGTTAATAGTTTATTTTGATATTATTTCAGCGACGATAAAGATAACGTATAAGAGCAACAATAATATAGCTTCCTTGGCCACTAGCTTTCTATTCGTTCTAACAAAAGAGAAAAAGAATACTGCAGCTAGGATTAAGAAAAACCTAGCAATAACATAAGGAGAAAAGTTTCCTATTTCAATAGGATTGATTATGGCCACTATTCCTAAAACTAAAGTTCCTCCAATAATCACAGATCCCATTATATTCCCCAATGTCATCCAAGTTTGAAATCTTCTAGCAGCTATTATAGCAAAATAAGTTTCAGGCAAAGCGCCACCTACCCCAACTATTAATAAACCAACCATACCTATTGGCCATCCTAGAGCCACAGAAAAATATTTTGCAGAATATACTATTCCCTGAGAAGCTATAATCAAAAGACCCAATCCACCTATTATCCTAAATATATCTTTTAAAAAATTCTTAAAGTCTGCCATAATAGAAATTCTTTCCCCAGCATAAACCTTACAAAATCTTTCTTTCTTTGAAAAAAGCCAAAAGATATAGAATGCAAATAAGAGCAATAAAAATATTCCATCCCCCCTACCCAAAACTCCATCTAGTATTAATAGTAAAGGGGCTACGGCCACTATTACGGTATAAAGAGATGAAGTTTGAACCATTTTGCTGTCAGCTGGTAATCCTCTAGCAAATAAAGCGGCTAAAGCTACTGCCGCAGTTAGATCAAACAAATTTCCTCCTAAAATATCTCCAAAAGATAATTGAGGAATATCATGAAGGGCAGATGTTATTCCTATAAATAGATTGGGTAAAGAAGTAGCAATAGCAACAACAATAAAAGCAACAACAAATTCTCTCCATTCAAGATATCTTGCTATTCTAACAATAGCTGACATAAGCCATTGTCCAGAAATAAAAAATATCCCTAAAGATAATATAAATAATAAAATATATGGAATCATATTAAACTTTATGTCTTACAATAAAATACCATTTTGTTGCCTCAATTAAAATCACGTTCAATATCCCTAATCCTAACACTATTAACCAATCATTAAAAACTAAAGGAGTTGTAGTTAATAAATTCTGTAGAGGAGGAAGGTAGATGGCTAATACAAGCATTGTTATACCTATAGCAACAGCTCCTACTAAAAACTTATTAGAGAAAGGATTTATGTGCCATATGTTTCTTCTCAAACTCTTACAGGAAAATACATACAACATTGAATCTATTCCTAATGTTGCGAAAATCATAGTTCTTATATGATCTATATTATGATCATTATTATATAACCAGAAAAACAATCCTAAAAGTATTAAATCAGTAAATAATCCTATTATAAAAATAATAGTTTTCATCTCCTTTGTCAGTAAAGGATCTTTATTCCCTTTAGGTTTCCTTTCCATCAAATCATTTTCTTTCGGTTCCATGGCTAAAGCAATATCAGGCAAACCATCTTCTACTAAGTTAACCCATAATATTTGAACAGGTAAAATTGGCAAAGGAAATCCCATTATCAAAGCTCCACTAATAAGTACAACCTCGGAAAAACTATCAGACAATAAATAAGTCATAACTTTCCTTATATTATCCATAACAGATCTTCCTTCTTCTATAGCAGCCACAATAATACTAAAGCTATCATCTAACAAAACTAAATCAGAAGTCTCCTTGGCTACCTCTGTCCCAGATCCTATAGAAATACCTATATCAGCTTTTTTAAGCGCAGGAGCGTCATTTATTCCGTCTCCTGTCATGGCTACCACGTCTCCTCTCCTCTGCCAGGCTTCAACTATTCTCATCTTATGTTTAGGCTCTACTCTGGCATAAACCTTTATATCTTTTATCCTTTCGTCTAATTCTTTGTTAGTAAGTAAGTCTAAATCTTTTCCCTCTATAATATTCTCTCCCCTTATTTTCATACCAAGATCCTCTGCGATATTCTTCACGGTTAGCTTATGGTCTCCAGTAATAATAATTAATCTTATTCCAGCCCTCGTCACCCTACTAATTGCTTCCTTAGCATCTCTCCTTAAAGGATCTTTCATTGCCACCAATCCAATAAATTTTAAGTCCTTTATTTCGTTTTCCATTTTTGAGTTCTCTTCTAATTTTCCAGAAATACATTTTGTTGCAGCAGCTATAACCCTATATCCCTTACTAGTAAGTTCTTCTAACTTTTGATTAAGCTTTTTAATTTCTTTTTCATCTAATTCAGAGAAGTTAATTAATTTTTCTGGAGCACCCATAACATAAAGATTGCGCTTCTTTTCAGAAACCTTATGTAAAGAGGCTGCATACTTTCTTATAGAATCAAAAGTAATCTCATTTATTCTTTCTTCTTTCTTTTCTATTTCCTCGATTGATATCCCCCATTTTATTGATTCAGCTAACAAGGCCTTGTCTGTTGGTCTTCCACTTAAAGTCCAATTTTCTTTTGGATCTTTTGGATTTTCAACAAATGCTTCGTTACATAGAGCAATAACTTTAACTACTTGTTTTAATGTGGAACTTTTACCATCTATAGCAAAAACTTCTGACACGCTCATTTTCCCCTGTGTCAAAGTACAAGTTTTATCACTAGCTATTACAGAAGTACTTCCTAAAGTTTCTGCGGCTAATAATCTTTTAACTAAACCTTTTTTCCTTAATATTCTCTGCATGCCCAAGGATAAAATAACAGTTAAAGCTACGGGCAATCCTTCTGGAATAGCTGCCACAGCTACAGCAATAGCTGTAGTAAACATTTCTACAAAGCTATTACCAGTTAACATTCCTTCTATAAAGATTAAGATAGCTATTATAGATACAATTATTCCCACTATTCTACTAAATCTTGTTAATCTTTTTTGGAGTGGAGTTTTCTCTTCTTTTGTCTCTTTAACCATTATAGCTATCCTACCTATCTCTGTTGTAAGTCCTGTTTCCACGACTATTGCCTTTCCTTTTCCATCTTCCACAATTGTTCCCATATAAACCATATTATCTCTATCAGCTAAAGGAGTTTCTTTATTAACTACCTCTTCTCTCTTTTGAGCTGGTAACCATTCACCAGTTAAGGCCATTTCATTAATCTTCAAGTTATGACTTTCTATTATTCTAGCGTCAGCTGGAACTTTTTCCCCTGAATTTAGAAATATAACATCTCCTGGAACTAACTCTGCGGAATCAATAATCTTAATACTCCCCTCTCTCAAAACTTTAGCTTTATATTTAACCACTTTTCTTAGTTCATTGAGAGCTTTTGAGGCCTTGTTCTCCTGGAAATATCCTACAAAAGTATTTAAAATAACAGCACCGAAAATAACGATGCTGTCTGTAATTTCTTTTAGGATTATTGTAATAACTCCAGCTAATAGCAAGATAAAAATTAAAGGATTCTGGAATTGTTCTAAAATTAATTTCCACCTAGATAAAGGTTTTTCTTCTGGTAATTTATTTTCTCCTATCTTTTCTTTAACAGAATAAACTTCCTTGTTGGAAAGTCCCTTGTCTAAATTAACTCCTAGGAGCTTAGCTATTTCTTCTACCGATAAATTGTGCCAGAAAATTTTAGCCATTGACCTATTATAGTAGAAAACAAAGATTATTAAAACCTTTTAGAGAGTATGTAGCTCAACAGATGATCTTAAAATAAAAAAGAGTCCAGACGCACTGAACTCCTTATCTTTTGTTTCGCTTTGAATCTCTAATAAGAGAAATCAATGCGCTTTATTATTTCTAGCCAAAAGATATGGTGAAGATAGTAGATGATCGCCACAATAAGGATGATGCCCGTGATTATGGCAATGTCGAGATTCCAGAGCGTGTTTGCTTCTGAATTCCGCCGGATGATGGTGCCCGCAAAAATGAATGAATTCCAGATACAAGCAACCCACAGACTGAGCAAGAATGCCAGAACAACAGACTTTTTTCCTTTTGACCATTCTTTTGTTTTCATTACCAATACCCTCCAGTATCAATATTCTAATTAAAACGATACTACATTTCGTAGCATTGTCAATCAATGCGGCGCTAACATTACACTACTCGAACTCACTAAATTATGACTATATAGAGAGATTAAAAGAGAAATTAACTCTTATTAAGGAGTTTGTGGTTTAGCGGGTTAATAAAAAGAAGGGGCTGGGCTCTGTTTCCAAAGTCCAGCCTAGAGGCAAAAGCGAGTCCGAACGAATTCGGTTATTGTTGAGGAATTGTCTAGAATTTACCTCTCCTCACGAAGGACACGAAGGTGAACCATCCTGGGGATAGAAAAACAATGAGCTGAACACTTATACCGACATCCCGGTTCAATCCTTGTTTCGCCCTAGTCCTCGCTTTCTTATAAAAATCCTAACAATTGTTTTATGTCGTGTCAAGCAATGCGATCCCAAAGCCTGCTTACTCGAACTCACTAGATTACGACTATATTATGGATTTAAAGGAGAAGTTAACTCTTATTAAAGAGTATACGACTTAACGTGTGATGTTAAAACTTATTTTACTACAGTATAACGCAGCTCTACAACTCCGTTACTATAGTTTTTCGTATTTTGTAGAATAAGCTTAGGAGACGTTTCAATATTTTGAAATAAAGGTATTCCATTCTTCAGTAGGACTGGCATTATAAATATTCTCATCTCATCAAGCTGTCGTTCGTTTAAAAACTGTGTAATTAAATTGGAGCCACCTACAAGCCAGATATTTTTATGCGTATTTTCATCTAAATTTTTGATAAAGTTTACGACACTTCCATTAACAAAAGTGATACCTTCTTCTGAAAGATTGTCTGCGTTCTCGGAAAATACATAGCAATTCTTTCTGGGATACTTACTTTTAAATTGTTCGTATGTAATATTACCTTGAACAATAGTATCCATTTCTTCTATAAACTTCTCAGTTTCAAATTCCTTACTAAAATAGTCGTCCAACCAAGCCACACCACCATCTTTTGTAGCTATGTAGCCGTCTAAACTTTGAGCGATATATAAAATTACTTTTTTCATATTTTTACTATATCAAAAAACCACCCATTGAGAAAGGTGATTTTAGTTTGATGCGGTCCCAAGGAGAATCGAACTCCTGTTACCAGAATGAGAATCTGGTGTCCTGGGCCACTAGACGATGGGACCACTTAAAACTATAAATATAATATCATAAAGTTAATGTGTTGTAAAAAAAATGCCGCTTCAATTTAAAAGAAAAGCGGCTTGACTTGATTGAAAATGAAAAAAGAAAATATCAAAGATGATTATGACTATCGTTGCCATTTCCATTGCTACTAGAGCAATAAGTCATCTTAACAACCATCCTCCTTTTCCTGTAGAAGTGAACTATAGTTCCACATCTACCGCATGTACTAGTTCTATCAGTCTTTGTTGCTCTTATAGCTCCTCCACATCCTTCTTTGGGACATGCCACCTCTTCATTTTCAACTTTTGGATAAGGTACTGTTCCTTTCAAGATTGCCTCCTAACATAGAATTATTTTATCCACCTAGGAAGATTATCGTAAAAAAATACCGATCTTTAGGACCGGCTGAATTCTCATAATTAATCCTGAAAACTCAGCTAGTCACATGACCAGCAATTTTTGTAAAGATAAAGTATTTTTCGTTTAATTTATACTTCATAGCTTATATTTTGGATATTACACCTCTTAATAATAGTTGTAAAGCCCAATTTACTCTGTGTAGTCTGGCGATGGTCGAAGAGAATTTTGTTCTCTTCTTTATCCGCTCTCCGTATAGTCTGGCGCTATCTGATAATAGTCTATTAAGTACTTCACCATTTTTTTAAAGTTAGGAACAGCCGAAAATTCAGCTGTTTTTGTTTGAGGATTATTCATCTTAACTAAGATTACAAATTGAGGATCAAAGGCAGGGGCAAATCCTAAAAAGCTTTGCCAAGTCTTATCAGAATATCCTGATTTATTAATCCCCAAAGACGACCAAGACATTTGAGCTGTTCCTGTCTTCCCTCCAATATAATAACCTGGTATTCTGGCTGGTTTCCCATAACCTTTCTCTACTACGCTGACTAACATAGCCGTTAACTGAGAAGAAGCCTTTTCAGAAATAATTCCATTTTCTAAAACTTTTAGCTTTGTTTCTTTTTTACCTATTCTTGAAATAATATGAGGTTCTATTAAATCTCCGCCATTAGCAATAACAGAAAAAGCTTTTACTAATTGAAGAGGGGTGACTTCTATTCCCTGACCAAAAGCAGCTGTAGCAAAACTAACTTCATATCCTTTTCTAAGTTCTTTATTTTCAGAATAAGTTTCTTCTAAGTCTATTCCTGTTGGTTCAAAAAATCCAAAATCTTCTACATACTCAAGAAAATTACTATTACCAAGTTTTTGTTCGACAAACACAGCTCCTGTGTTTATGGATTTTTCCAATACCTGAGTCATGGTAGTTAAACCAGGATAAATTCTTCTTTCGTAATTATATATAGGCCATTTACCTATCTGCATTATCCCAGGATCTTCATATGTAGTATTGGGAGTAATAACCCCCATATCTAGAGCTCCAGCCATGGTTATGGGTTTAAATATAGAACCTGGTTCAAATAGGTTTTGAGTTGCAGAATTTTGAAATATAGAAATATCTGAAACCTCAGAATAATTATTAGGGTTAAAATTAGGATATGTGGCCATAGCAACTATTTCTCCGGTAATTGGATTCATAATAACTATTTCCCCTCCTTCTATCTTTAAGTCTTCTTTAGCTATTTTTAATAATTGTTCTGCTGTAAATTGGACGGCATAATCTATAGTGAGATATATATCTTTTCCTGCTTCTTTTCTTTGTCCCCTTAGAATATCATCATAAT
>CAZEZZ010000006.1:10483-18462 GCA_964515885.1 uncultured Candidatus Saccharibacteria bacterium | reverse complement strand
TCGACAAGGCCTACGCCGGTGATCGCATTGCCGCCCATCGGTAAGTCGCCGGTCATCGCCCGCGTCCCGTCTAGCAGTAGGAATTGCGGCCCCTGGTTGTTGTCGAGCGTTCCGGTGTGGATAGCGAGATCGCCAAGGCCGTGCTTTGATGTTGCGCCGCCCGTGCTGCTACCTGAGCTTCCGTCGCTGAAGACGTCGCCGATTGACAGCGATCCGTCCGCCTTGATGAATATTTCAGCGAGAAGCGTCACGCCGTCGTCATCGTAGAAGCGCAGCCCAGGCTTGCGTCTGCCTATAACTGCGACCTCGTTATGGCTTACTCGATAGCTCATCTATGGCCTCACATAAACAGCGGTAAACTCAGGAGAGTAGTTTGCATTGTGCGCCACGTTTACGGCAGCGCTTGCATATACCTGCACCTCCACATAGTCAGTCTCGCTGAGGTAGTAATCACGAGATATGTTAAAATCAACCTCACTCGGCGGGCTGCCGGTGTCGTAGAAATGCGACTGTCTGGCGATGACGGTTGTTCCGTTAAGTAGGATCGCCGCCCACGTTGTGCCCGCAGCGCCCAGAGAGATATTTGCGCTTATTCTGTACCACCCCGCGCCGCCGGCCACGACCGTGATACGCTGATTGTTAGTGGTTATATCGTGCATGCTGCCGGTGTCGCTGCGCTCTGCGTTGAATTGCACAGTCGTCGCGGTAGACGAACTGATGCCAAATACAGCATCTCGATAAACGCTGCAAATGTACATATGCTGCCACGCCAGCCCGGTAGCCTCTCCGCTATCTGGAACTAGCACAGAACCCGCTGCGCCAACCGCAAGTCGTGCTGCTGTGTCGGCTGCCGTGGCACCCGCAATGTCGCCCTTGGTCGTGAAGATGTCGGGCACGCCCGCCTGGAAGTTAGCGCGAACCTGGTCGCCCCATGCCTCTGTAATTGTTCCGCCGCTTACAACGTCGCCTAGATCTGCGTATGCCATGAATCCTCCTTAGTACACCCACACATCGGCGTCCCACTCAGCCGTGTCCCACGCCGGACGGGTTACGCCATAGCTGTATGCCTGCTCAAGATCGAGGCTCAGACGGTGAATGCTTCCCTGCCCTATGTCGTGGCGCATCGAGTAGATGTAGCCGGCTTGCGCGCTGAGACCGGTCTGTGATTCTGTCAGCACAACGCGCTCGCATAGGTCAAGATCACGCACCGCCGCCATGAATGTGGCGTTTGAGTTTGCGATAATCTCGACGCCTTTGATGTCGTGGAGCGGGTCCTTGTAGTAGCTGAGTAGCCAGTCGGCTAAGCCCTGCGCGTCAACCGGGCTGCTCATAAGCGGCGCGTCAACCGCCATCCGCTGCACTACGTCCGACGCCTCAGACGCCACAACCGTAACGGACTCGTATGAGCGCACTGCCAAACCGCGCACTCGTAGCTCCTGCAACCGCGCGGGCACAGCACCGCCGTTTGTCAGCGTCACCTCACCGTGATCTCCATAAGCCGTGATGCCGCTCGACACGTCGCCGGTTACGTCCGTTCCTTCACCGGCCTCGTCATCCGTGCAGGTGTAGTCTGTGGTCGCCACCGGCGCGATCACCTCAGACCCGCCAAGCGTAACGGCTGTGTTAGCCGGGTCGCGGAATGCGATGTCAAACGTCACGGCTTCGCCGGCCTCGATAATCGGCGCGTCCCCCTGGTCAAGCTGACCTAGCACCTCGTATGTCTCGCCAATCTTGCGCGGGTAGCACGTCACCTCTACGTGATTACGCACGCTCGTGGCGCTCATCTCGTAGTCAAGCGCTACCATCGTATCATCTAGCGTGAGCGCGGCTGTCGAGTCAAACGGCATATGGTGGCGGTTGTAGTAGGTCGGCACACCGGCGGCGCTGATGAAGAAACGCCCCCAGTCCGAGACGCACGCATCGTAGATCTTGCCGGATGCCGAGATTGACTGCGAGACCCCGCCGCCACCGCCTGCACTTGCGCGCCAAGCCCATATTGAGAGCTGTCCAGCCCAGCGATCTGCGGCTGTCGGGAACTGGTTAATCCCTCCGTCGTATGCGTCGGACGGCGGCGTATACACTGCATCCACCACATCCTCGATAACGTCGTCAGCCCGCACATTGGTGAGCAGCGTTATGTCACCCTCGAACTGATCCAGCAACCACACCGCGTCAACGCATTCCATCACCGCGCGCCGGCTTCGCATCGTTCCCGACGCCGGCTTGAGCGATTCGATCCACCCGCGGAATATCGTCTTGGTCGTGCCGCTGTACGTCATAGACAGATAGACCTCGTGCCGCGGTCTTGCCGCAGCGGTCGCCGGTGGTGAGTACGTCTGTGCGGCGTTGCGTAGCGTGACGGTCATCCTCCCCACCGTCGGGAATCGCGCCATCGGTGAGGACATCCCGCGCCGGATCGTTATGTGCATCCAATCCGCGCTGATGTCCTCGCCCGCGTCCCCGAAGTCGCCGTCATCGTTCCAGTCCACATATAGGCCATAAGTGGCCTTGAGCGTTGTCATTAGCGGTAGCCCCCGCTAGGAATCATTCCGCGGTCTTGCAGCTTGCGAAGCACAGCGTTAGCCGTAGCGTCTGGACTGCCCGCACCCTGTACGATGATGTCGCCGGTCCATGTCGTGCCGGTACGCGAGCCGCCACCGCCTAGCGGTGTGATGTTCGTGCCCATCGCGCCGACACTCATCAGCTCCGGCCCTTCTTCGCCCACGAGGTAGTTTGTGCCGATTGGCGCAAAGCCTCCGTCGGCAAGACCGTCAATCCCCTCACTTTCAAGGAGCGCGCCGCGCTGCGTTGTGCCGTGTCCGATGGTTGGCATGTTGTCAACCTGGAACCCTATGTTTACCGTGATGTCCTTGCCGTGCATCCCGTCGATGACGGACTGTGCGTTACCTGCCTGCTCCCCAAGGTCCACCATCCTGGCGGCTGCGGCACCGGTTATATCGCGAACGCTCGCCATCTTCGGGATTGCAACATCAGCTAACGACGCCACCTTCGGCATTGCCGCCTCTGCCTCAACTCCAATCTCTCGCTCTCCAAGCGCGGCGCGTTGGAACGACTCTCCCATTGACGTGCCGACATCCTCCCATCCGCGGGCAATGTTGGTTGCCATGTTGTCAATGATACCGCCGTATTTCTCGGCACCGGCGGCTGCTTGTTCCTGTGACTCTCCTATGCCATCGGTAGCCTCGACTGCCTCATTTAGTCGCTCGTTGATGTGCAGGAATGTCGTGTCAATCCCGGTTGCCGCCGCCACTGTTTCGAGTAGCGCGGACTGTGCCTCCGTGAGATTCGACAGATCCAACTTCCCGACAAGGCTCTGGAAAATTGAGGCATTGACGGCTTCCCTCGTTGCTCCGGCCAAGCCCTGCATCTGCTCGGTGACGCCGGCTATGTTTTCCTCAAGCTCGCTGATCTTCTTGCCGTTGTTGATCATCGAGGTAAACGCGCCGCCGGATTCGCCTATCTTGGCGGTCAGCTTGTCCACCTGGACAGCGGCCTTCGCGTATGCCTCAGACCCGACCTCAGCATCGGCCATCTTCTCGCGTGCCTTCGATAGTTGAATCTCAGCCAGCGCCAGCTCGTTCCCGGACAGCGTTGCTTCGCGCTGCCCGGTGACGTATGTCCCGTTGGCCCGTTCGAGGTCGTGCAACTGTGCCAGCATGTCGGCCCGCTGATTCAGCAGGTCCTGCCGCGTGGAGTTCTGTTCGTCTATCGTATCGCCCAGCGTGCTGTTTACCGCATCGACCAGCATCGTTGCGCGTGCGGCGCGTTGCGCTACTGGTGTGGCCTGCGCCATGAGGTCATTGCGTTCAGTCAGCGACTTATTCAGCGCTATGGCGTGCGCACCGCTTGCCTCAGCGATAGCGTCGTTGTATTGTGTCCATCGTTTCGTAGTGACGCCGATCTTGCTGCCACCGTCCTCTATCAGCTTCATGAGCCGCTTCTGCGCGTTGTAGGCTTCGTGCATACTTACGCCCGCATCGTTAGATGCTGCGCCGTAGCGATCTAGTTGCCACGCACCCTTGCTCATCACGTCCTGGAACCCGCTGCCCAGCTTGATTAGCTCAGCCGTGACTGTCTCTTGATTCCTGAGCGCCTTAACCGCTTCTGTGGTGCTGTATCCCGCTGCGTCCATGCTGCCGCGCAGCGCAAGCGTAACCATGTCGTAGTTGCCAGTGGCTTTCGCGGCGTCGATCTGTACGCGAACGTACTCCTCCCATGTGCCCACATCCGGGTCGATGGCAAGCTCAGCGTTAAGCTGCTGTTGGACGACAAGCGCATCCTGTCCAGCCGTTACCATTCTAACCAACGTATCTACGGCAGGCTCCAGTCCGTCATGAACCGCAGCCTTGAAGCTGTCCCCCATGTTCTTGGCCTCAGCGCCTAGTTGCGCGTATGAGTCTGTGGCGCTCTCAGCGCTCCCGCCTGCCTGCTCGACCAGACGACTACCAGCTGTCAGCGTGGCGTTTAGCAGTGCGATCTGTTTTTCTTCAGCGGTAAGCTCCGCGACGGCCTTGCCGACCGATGCAGCGTAAGCCTCATTTGCCGCGCCGACCTTGACCATAATGCCCAGGTTGTCGAGGATTAGAGGACTGGCTCGCTTGACGCCGGTGGCGATGCTGTCGTACATGAACGCTGTATCGCCCAACGCCGGGTTAAGCGCGTTTGCGGCCTTGGCGATCTCCATAAGCTGCGGAGCGGCACCCAGTAGCTTGCCTTGTAGCGCCTCAGATGCACCGGCGGTGAGAGTGAGCGTTGACGACATCAGCGTCATATCATCGACTGTGCCCAAAGACGCGGCGCGCATCGCTTGCAGGCTCACGCCCAGCCGGTCGAACGATTGCGCCGTCTGAGTGACCACGGCCCCCTCGGCCGCAAAGTCAAACGCTTTCTTGGCAACGATGCCAAACGCGGCGACGCCAGCCGTTACGCCCATGAGCACTTTTCCCATGCCCATGAGCGACGTGCCCAAGGATGCGGTTTTCTTGTCGACATTGGCAGATACGCCGCCCATCGCCTCCATTTGCTTAGAGGTGTCGCCTAGCTGCCTATTCGCGTCCTGAAGCCCCTGTTTTAGCGCGCTTGTATCAGCGCCGATCTTTGCATACAGCGATGCTATTTGTTGCGCCATAATCCTCCTACCACCCAGCTACCCGGCTGTTATCGGCGTGCGCTTTGTTCTCCCAGTTCCAGATACTCACCGCTTGCACAATCTCGTGCAGCGGTAGCGCGTCGATATACTCCAGCGTCCAGCCGGTGCGTGTGGCGATGGTCCATCTAACGTACTCCCACGGAAGATGCGGGTCGTCCGAGATCCCTCTCAGGATCTCATAGACCCGCCAACCTATTCCCCCGACAGGGTTACTCCGTGATACACACCGCGGGCCCTGGTGACAATCGGGAACAGCTCGCTCAGAGCGTCGAGATTATCGCAGCACTTAGGCGTGCTCAGGTCGCCGTCGAAGCCCCACGACTCCACGGCCCCGCGTACCAGCAGCACGACATCATCCCAGCCCAGCGTATCGTTCACGATCTCGGTAACATCGAGGCCTGGGATGAACACCTCCTCAACTTTCTGGTCATCTTTCTTAAGCTCCACCGCCTTGGCTGCAAAGGCTGCGGTCAGCCTGTTCATGGGCTTGATGAGCTTCCACCCGAACTTCGCCGGGATCGTGTCACGGAATACCACCTGCACATCGTTGATTGTTTGCGTCTGCATATAGGCTCCTTTCAAAGTGCCTTAGTACGTGCCGTCAACAACGGCGCCGCTGAACTGCCATTGCGCGCTGATAACAACCAGGTCCGCATAAGCCGCGTCCTGGCTACGATTGACAGCGATGGCGTTGACATAGTGGCGCGGCTTGCCTGCCGCCGTGCCCTCCTCTCCCCACTCCAGCGTCCCCTCCTCCTTGAGCGCGACTGCGCCCCAGATGGCGGTGTCCCCAGCCTTGTGTTTGATGGTAGCCTGTCGCGTGCCGTTGGTCAGCGTGGTTAGATACGTAGCCGCCGTGTCAGCGCCAGCGCTCTGGTCCACAGTCCCAACGTCCTCGCTTCCGCTGGTCGTGCGGTAGTTGGTGCTGAGCACGATCCCCTTAAACGCAAGGTACATCCCTGTACCGGTATGTCCTGTATCACTCATGCTAATGCCTCCTAAGCGTCAACTCTGATTCTGTAGTACCCGCCCTCGTGCCGGATGATCGCGCCTTCGTCCGACACTTCCGTCAGGCTCACTTCGTCCTCGCGCCGCGTCCAAATATTGGTGTAGCCGGTCACGGTAAGCGTCTGCGCGTGCAGTGCGGCCTTGCACCGCTCGTCTACTGCCAGCGCCTTGCTCAGCGTGTCCGCAACGCCCTTCACAACGTACACCTCACTAGTCAACCCGCCGGGGTATGTGTTCTCAGGACCGCCACCGGCGTTGAAGAAAATCACATAAGGACGCGCCGTCCCTTGCGGAGCCAGACCGTAATAGACGGCAGTCTCGCCGCTCAACTCTGAGACAAGCGCCGTGTCACTGGTGAGCTGTGAGAATAGCGCTGATCGTATCGCCCTCATGCCTAGCTCCCCTCAGATTCAAACGTGGTTGTAAAACTGTCGCCGATGACGGTATGGATGCTGTTCTTGTACGCGCCTGTATCTACGCGCGCGCGCTCCTTCCATCCGCGCTCTATGTCAAACGCGCCTTTCTTGATGACCTGGCCAACCTGCACATCCGTGAGGTGGTTCATAAACGCTTGAGTCAGTCCCTTGTTTACCGCCTCGACTGCCGGCTTTGCCGCGGGGTACGCTTGCATCTTCGACGTGCCGAACTCAAGGTGAATCCCGTACTCCACGCCATCCGCGACAATCGCGGTCTTTGCTGGCCCGCCGGTGTCGGCAATGAGCTGCTTCAGCAGCCGGTCATCAACTGTGATCGTGATTGGCATTAGTCAGCCCTCCGCAAATATGCGTGCCGTGACGGACGGTGGCTCTGCTGGTCCTCTACCGCCTCGATCTCATAGGTCACGCTGTCGTGTACGCAGCGCATCTCTGCCGTGATAGCCTGGTTGTACGGGACAGCCAGCAGCCAGCGCGTGGTGCTCGATAGCTCAGCGCCGTCGATCATCTCAGGTCGGCTCATCGGCATAATCGCCAGCCGGCAATCCACGCTCGTGTGCGTGTTGGCCCACACCTCAGACCATCCGCCGTATGCGTCAGCGGTGCGCGTCACAGTTTGCAGCGTGCATGTGTCTGGTAGGTAATCGTCCGCATCGCTGCGGATTTGCGACAGTTCCAGCGCGCTCAGGCTCATAGTCCCCTCCGTTCAATCTCCGCACGCATAGGCTCAAGGCGTTGCGCCGGTGGCCCGCCGCCGTGCCAAGCGCGAATCTCGCACTCTTGCGGATGGCCCAGGCATACGGTACTGTTCCAGATATGCGGCAAGTCCACGACCTTCCCGGCCCACTCGTCACGCTCCAATAGCTCGTTCATGATGTCCTGCTCGTACCACGGATAGACGCCAGGTTGCCGTGATAGCACCTCGACTAGCCAGTCAAACACCGGCTGGCAAGCGCGCATCATCATCACTCCGCAGTTCAGCGTGGTAGGCGTTGTGCGCCCCTTGTGGCGCGTCATGCCGATAAGCGCATCACCCAGCGCGTCTCGCGGGTCAGCGTCACCGACGGCCAGCGTGTCAGCGTCAAGCCAGATCACGACGCCCGCGTCCGGTCTGCACATCAGCTCGATAAGCAGCGGCAGCTTGTCCCAGCCGCCCCAGCTGCCCATATGCGGCGCGTCCTTACGTACCACGTACTCGAAGCCGTGGCGCTCGCAGTAGGCACGATGCACCTTAGCCACAAGATCAAGGTGCGGCCAGTAGTCCGAGCGCGCGGATTGCAGCAGGTAGTCAGTCATGCGGGCGTCTCCGTTGCGTCCCACGTAAAACCTCCCCGCGTAGCGTCCTCACGGAACATAAACGGCGTCTG
>CAZEZZ010000006.1:1969-10383 GCA_964515885.1 uncultured Candidatus Saccharibacteria bacterium | reverse complement strand
GGCGAATACACCGCGTCATCTTCCATCTGCATCACCTGGTCATAGCGATCAGTCAGGTAGTCGGTTGCCTCAAGCGAGGCGATACCGATGTTGACGTTGTGCTCCTGCCGGTGGATTGTGTGGTTGGGTAGGCGGGCCCGCTCGAATAGCCTGGCGCAAGCGTCGATGTCCTTGTCGTTTGCGTAGCGCGTGCCGCTCACTTGGTTCACCGCGCCATCGAGAAACAGGTGGAACTCGCAGCCGCTCAGGTCTGTCTGTGCCTCAAGCGAGGCAACCAGCCGACGCAAATATTGCGGTCTGTTGAATGCGATAATACCAACACCGATCACGATAGCCTCCTCAGCACGAATGCGAGATTGGCGCCTTGATCCTGCCGGCGCACCAGCTTCCAGCGCCCGCGTCCGTAGACCAGCGGATTATCGCCTTGCGTAGCTGGGCAGTAGTAGTTGAACGAGTTGGGCGTGAAGCCGCGCTTGTGCGTCGGGTCATCGTAGTGGTTAGGGCCGCCGGCGACCGGCACCCGCACCCTCATCATCCCGCCGACTTGTAGCACGCGCCAGCACTCGTCCATCGTGGCGGTCATATCGTCGAGGTGTTCCAAGATGTCGAGCGCGCGAATCTCCGTAGCCTCACCGTCAGTCCAGGGCCACGGTAGCACGTCGAGATCCCACACCACGTCCACGCCGGGGCGCTGCTGCCGGTCAACGTTGACCCAGCCGGCTTGGATGTCGAGGCCCGCACCTAAGTTAATTCGCATTTGGATACTCACCCCTCTGAGCGCTGATCGCCGGAGCGTCTGTATGCTCAGCGTCCACCTCTCCTGGTTCGTATTCGTAGACGACGAAATCAGCGCGATACCCACGCCCACAATTGGGGCACCGATAGACATGCCCCCCGGCTATGAACGGCTCCCACCCACATGGACACCACACATAGCAGGTGTCATCCTCAGCCATGATTGTCAGCTCTGTCTGTTTCATACGTCACCCCACATCACGAGGAAGCCATTGTGCATACGGGTCGGCGCCCCAAGGATGATCTCGTGCGGGAAGGTGCCTAGCGCCTGCGCGTGATCGTTCTGCCACACATCGTGCATAATCACGATACCGTGTGGCGCTAGGAAGCGCACGGACGCCTTAACACAAGCGACTCGGTTCCTACCGTCCACATAGATCAGGTCAAACGGTGCGTCCATAAGCGGCGCCGTCACGTATCCCTCAGCCGGGTCAACGTCAACGCGCCGAATCTCCACGCTGTTGTGATCGAGGTTGCACTGTGATGCTGTCTTTTGCGCCCACACAATGTCATGCTCGATGGTCAACCACTTGTCGATGAACGGCAAGCCCGACCAGCGTACCGTCGAGCCACCGACGCCGTACTCCAGCACCCGCTCTGGGCGCTTGAGTGCGAAGATCATATCAAGCGTGGCGACTTCTTTCTGTGGCATCCACGGCGTCAGCATTTCTCAGCCTCGATCTCTGCCAGAAGCGGCAACCAGTCGCGCTCTACCTCAAGGTCGAAGTCGAAGTCAAGCGCACCCTCACGCCCGACAAACGCAAGACTTGCGTGCTCCGCATCGGTCAGGCCGTTGGCCCAGTCGAGCGCGTCCACAATGTCAGCAATGCCAGCCACGCCGCGCCACCCGCCCTCTGTTTCCCACGCCGGCTGTAGCGGTTCGAGGCATAGCCCCGCAAATGTTAGCTCAGGCATTGCCGTGATGTTGAGCGTGACCACCGGCGTACCGCACGCCTGCGCCTCTACGATGGGAATGCCGAACCCCTCAGCCATCGACGGCTCTAGCAGCACGTCCATAGCGCGGTAAATGTCGGCAAGCTCTGGGTCGTCAACTGCACCGCACCACATCCTATACTGTGGTGGAAACATCACCTTTGCTCGTGCTACGCGCTCGGGGTCCGGGTCGTCAAGCGATGACCAGTCCAAGCCCAGTGTCCCCAGCACCTTCTCAAACTGGATGCCGCTGTCGCGCTTGCTCGTCACGGTCGTGTGAATGTAGAGAAGCCCATCATTGCCAGCGTCAAGCCAGCGCTTCCACGCCTGCAGCACTTCAGGGAACGACTTGCGGCTTGGGAATGACGAGTTAGCCGCAACCATCCCCGGTATGAACACGTCAGCCGGTAGCCCTAGTCGCTCACGCGCCGCGGCTTTGTCGCCGGGTGTGAAGATGTTGCAATCCACGCCATATGGCAGATAGTGCGCGTTCATCCATCCCGCCTCGAACAGTTCACGTTGTGCCCATCGCGTATTAACCAGCGGCGTGTGACATCCCTCAATTGCGTTGAGGATCGCCTTGCTCACCGGCTGCGTGTCCACTGGGAAGTTCGGACACCAGGTGAAATCCTTTTGCCCCCAACCGCCCAACGTCCACACGTCCTGCATCGTAATCACCACATCAGCCTCGAAGTCGGCGGCATGGAGGTCGATGATGTCGTTGAAGAACTGGTTTTTTGCGGGCGGGTAGAATTTCACATCAGCGCCGCCAATGTCCACCGTTGCCACCGCACCACGCCACCCGTAGAACGGGCACATAGCCAGCTCGTGCCCGGCCTCAGCGAGGCGCGGGAGTAGATACATCCACGGCTTTCCGTAACCCGATTTTGTCCAGGGACTCGCCCCAGTCACCATGATCCTCATTGCTGTCCCCCTTTCAAAGAGACTTCACTATGCAGGCGTTACGTACTGGAACGCGCCGTCGTATTCGCCCGTTGTGTCTACATCGTCCGACGCTACGTCATCTGAGTAGCCGTCCTTGGTGATCTGCCCGGCAACGTACACCGGCACAGCCGCGCCGAATCGTGCGCGCCAGTCATCCGCCGATAACCTGAATCCCTTGGCGATATCTGAGCGGTTGATGCTGATACCGTTTGTCTCGCTGAACGTAGGATAGCGTGCCCAGTCCGCTGCCAGTCGCTCGAACCCAGCCGCCACCGCGCGCTGCCACGATCCCTCGGATGTGATGAGGCCATCGATCTCAGCGTCCGTGAAGTTGGCGTCAGCTGGCCGTGGCCCGCTCCCGCTCACCGTGTCGCCCAGGTTGAAGCGCACGAGGTCGCGGTCGGTTGCCAGCGTGCCCAAATATGTGAATGCCATCAGTGCCTCCCCAGTGCCTTGTCGCGTGCTGCGCTGCGGCGCTTCGTTTCGCGCTTATCGCGTGCGTCCCGGCGCTTGCGCTTTGTGAACTCAACCGGCCTACGCGCCAGGGGGAATAGCCGTTGCGGTAGCAGCCTGACGTGCTTGTCTACATCGGCGTATTGAGCCGTGCCGAGCGTTAGCGTGACTTCGTGGTATGTGTAGCCGGGGCGCTGTGTCATAATCCTATGATCTCTCGAAGCGCAGTTGAAGCACGATACCCGCCGCTGTGTAGGTCTTGGTATCGCGGCTGATTGCGCCGATGTAGAGGTCGGATCCGGTAGCGTTCAAAATGCCACCCATGCCCGTTGCCGCCGGCCCGTACTGCGCATACCGGAAGCTGCCGTAGTCTGCAAAGTCAGCCGATGCGATGGGCACACGCGCCTGAATCGCCCCGGCGTCAGCCTGCGCGATGGCATAGGCTGCGTTCTCGGTGCCGAACGATACGCTCGAACCAGTGACGAGGAACTCCATAGAGCCGCCCTGGTCGTCTTTATCCAGCACGCTCAGGCTGTGCAGAATCACGCCGCGCCCTCCCTCGCAGATCCCCGCGATAGCTTGCGGCGCTGCGAGTAGGTCGCCATCGGCGTATTGCACAGTGTCCAGACTCAGCGTCACCGTTTCGATGACGAAATCTTGCGCTATCACGCGATTAGCCATAGTCCACTCCTATAAGGTGCCGGAGGCAGCGAAGCGAAAGGAGGAAAGACCCCGCCACCCACCCGGCTCGTTGTTGCGTCACCACTCACGCCACCTTTCACGTCGTGCTAGTCCTCGATACCGAACTTGTCGAAGATCGGTAGATGCTGGCCCGTCACCTTGCCCGCCTCGCTCATATCTCGAAGCGCCTTGACGATGATCTCGTGAGCCTTTGCGCCGATGTCAACATCCTTCGGTGCGTCGATCTGCTCCCAGTTCGTGTTGCCACGCTCACCAACGGCGATCTTGTTGTCCGCAATCTCGTTCTCAGTGAAGCTCAGAGCCTCACGAAGCTCACGCACAATGCGGATCGTGGTGATGTCGCCTTCGGCGGGCATAACGTTCAGCAGCAAAAGCCTATCAAGTATGCTCAGTTCCATGTCAGTCTCCCTTCAAGAGTTGGGGGAGCTTGTAGGCGCTCCCCCGTAAGCCTGCTTAGTCCGCGTCAGCCGCGGCGTAGAGGTAGATGTAGTGGATGGTTCCGTTGGAGTCGATCATAAACGGGATACTGCCAACAGCCGCAGCCGTCGGCGTGCCTTCCTGATACCCTAGCGCAAGCGTCCCGTCGTTGACCTGGAACATCGCGTCAATCTCAGAGTTTGCGCCTGAGAAGTTGAGGTCCCACAAGATGCTCCGCAGCGGGTTAGATTCGAGGATGCACTGATACTTGCCCCACCCGATAACCGCCGTGGTCAGCGTAGCCGTGCCGTCCCAAATGCCGTCATTGTGAACGTAGCAGTTAGACGGGATAACGGCGCTTGTGCCCAGGTTGATCCATGAGGATTCGTGCGCGATTAGCCCGGTAGCCGTTCCGGTGATGGTCAGCTCTTTCTCGATCACGCCGTACCCGTCCGCCATGTTCGGGACAGCCTGCGTTGACGAGATCTTCATAGCGCGGTCATCGGTTGCGCCGATTGCGGCGTTCGTGATGGTCAAGCCGCCGGGTAGCGTGGTTGCGCCTGTAACGTCAAGTGTAGAGGCAAGCGCCACAGCGCCGGTCAGCGTGATAACGCCCGTCAGGGTCGTATCGCCGTCGACGAGCAGGTCGTTCCGCGCTCTGATACTGTTGAATTGTCCGTATGGCATGTTTAGCTCCTTATCCTGATGGCGGGTGAGCCGTAACCCACCCGCCTGTCAGGTTGTCCTAGCTGATGCTCGGAGCTGTATAGGTGCTGTTGGTCAGGTCGAGCAGCACACAGTTGGTCCGATTGCCGACGCCGACGCCAAACTTGCCGAAGCCTACCAGCAGATTGACGGGCGCATTCACATAGTCACCGGGCACGATGTTGAAGCCGAAGCCATACATCGGGTCGATGCGCACCCGCAAAGGAGCGCCCATCCCGCCGCCGACGCCATCATCGACGCGCTTGTACATCGCGGCGAACGTGGTCGGGACACGCGGGGTTTCCCACAGCTGAACCATACCGCGCTTGCCCTCGATGCTGCCGATGTAGGAGCCGATGTCGGTGAAGCTGGCTCGCTCAACAGCGGAGGCGTGGAAGCTGATTCCTGCCCAGTCGGGAGGCTTGAACCCGGTCACAGCGGCCCAAGAGCTGATGTCTGTGCGGCTGACACACATCTCGTAAGGGCTGGCGTATCCGTGCTCCTGAAGGTGCTCCATCAACGTGTCAACAGCGGCGACGTTGAACGTGGTAGCCGTGACGCCGGAGGTGGAGGTGCCCAGGAAGTGGTTGTGGGTGTTGGCGAATTCCTCACCGTCAGGCGAGACTGGGGGCACGTAGGTGCTGATGTCGTTGGTCGAGTTGGCAAACGGTAGGTCGGCGTAGGCGGTGTCAGCGATAGTGTTGGCGGTGTCCGAGAACAGCCGCGTCAGGAGCGCCTTCTGCCACAGTTTGCGCACCGAGTCCACCATCGACTTGATGGTCGCCTGTAGGTCGTCTGCGTATGCCTCGCGCAGATACATCTGAGTCCAGCCCATGCCCCAGTTGTAGGGTCGGATGGGGAGCATGTGCCCTTCGGTCTTGCCGCGCGCCGGATCAGGCACGCCGTACTCGGTCGCTACCTTCCATTCGTTCGAGGTGCCGATGGCGTACTTCACCATCTCGTTATCCTGCACAGCGAACAGCCCGGAGTAGTGCGGCATACTCAAGATCTCACCGTTGAAGCCGGCGAGTGCCGCGGATGCTTCCTGAGCCAACGACTGCAACGAGGTTCCGTCACGCAGCGCCAGCTTAGCGATATATCCCGAGTCCCACAGGGCCGGGAGCTTCCGATTGCGAAGATCACCAAATCCTATAACGGCCATTTATCCCCCCTATGCCTTCACGACCAACGGGGTCGCATAAGACGGATTGACCAGGATGATGCTGGCTGATTCCGCAATTCCGATCATGCACACGTAGGAACCCGCAACTGGGGTATCCTGGGTGAACAAGCCAGCGACGGCGGATGCGAATACGGGCAGTCCAGGCGTCATGCTGGAGTACCCTGTCACCGGTCCGCTGTAGACAACATCCATGAACTTGGTATCGGCTGCGACGGTCCCGCCGTCCTCAACAGATACGCAAATCCCGTAAGCGGCAGCAGTCAAGCTGCCACCGGCGGCGGTGCTCTGCCCGTCACCGTTGGAGTCGATGTATACGCCTTCGCCGGCGTAGATCGTGCCTCCAGATTCAACCCTGCGTGAGCGATAGCCCGGCAAAGGCCGAACGTCACTCGCTGTAAACGAAATGTCTGCCATCTAAAACCTCCTGATACTCACTTCACAACCGGGTCGCGTATACCGTATCGTCGGTTGATCTCCGCCTGCTCGGTAGACACGACCTGCTCAGTCGAAGCGCCGCGCTTGCGGGCGTCGGGGTCTTGCGTCGATGCGGTCTTGACCAGGTAGGGGCGATCTTCGGCGAGCTTATTTAGGGCCGCCTCAACGCCCTCAACTTTACCCGCTTCGTTGACCTCGAACTCCACGCTCCCCAGGAACGTCTGTGCGTCCGCCGGGTCGTGGAAGCTCATCTGCGCTGCCTGGAGTGCCACAGCGCCGTTGATCTTGGCTTGTCGTGCATCTCGCTCGACTGCCACGGCGCGATCCTGCGCCGCCGTCAACTTCGCCTGCAACTTCTCCAGCTCCGACATAGCCTCAAGCTTGCGCTCTTCATCGGCTTTCTCGAATGCGTCCAAGGCCTTGCGCCGTTTCGCTGCCTCAGCGTTGGCTCGTTTGAGTGCGGCGCGAACCTCCTCAAGCTCCGCCTTGTCGTTGGCTGCGTCTGGCGCGTCACCTGCCGGCGTCACGCCTGCGGGTGGTGTTGTGGGCATCTCGCCCGCTGCCTGTGCTGCTGCCTGTGCTGCTAACTCTTTCTCAGTCATCTCGACTCGCTCCTTCTATGTGGGCATCTCGCCCGTCTAAACGAAAACCGCCCACAATCGGAGAGCGCGGACCTTGCGGTCGGTACTCTCAGAATGTGGGCGGGACTTACTGTGTAAGTGCGGCCCGGTATTCGTGCGTGTCTAGTGCTGCCTCAGCTCCTTCTCTAGCCCCTCGATGCAGCGCACGATCATCAGCAGCGCCCGGCGTATCGTCGTCAGCAGTGCCATCGTTTGCGCGGCGGTCATGCGTCGGTGTCCTCTTGCTCAGACTGCCCCGCCACCCACTCCGCATATGTCCCCACCGGCGCGCGCTCGCCGAGCAGGTCGTACAGCGTGCGCGGCACCCACGCATCGCCCCATACCGGATCGGTGATCTTCTGCGCGATGTCCTCAAGCGTGAAGCGCCCATCCTGCCACGCCGCAAACTTGCCGCTGCCCATCATGTCGCGCTGTGTGGCTTCCGGCTGGCGCTCAAACCACTCGCGTGCGCTCTCGTCTTGGAACTGCGGCTCAGGTGCGTCAATGCCAAGCTCAGCGTAGGATTTAGTTAGCGGAAGCATAGCGCAGCGCCCGGTTGGATGATCGTCCATGTCGGTTGCCAGCGCGTATATCTCACCATCGCGCATAATGCACGCCATACACGTCCGCCCGTTCTTCGCCGCGTGTCGTTGCCAGCCGGTCAATATGTCGGCGTTGTCCTGGTAGATCGTCTTACTGGCCGTCCGATACGCCCGCAAGTTCTCAGCCCTAGACAGCCTCAGCGCGTCGTTCAGCCCAATACCGTAGGCGTTGCGTAGCTCAGCCGCCAACTTGCGCGGATTCCAGCCCGCCACCATCCCCGTGACCATCGTATCGCTGAACGCCTCGACTGTGCCGTCAACGTACTTGTTGAGCACGTCGATCAGCGGTGAACCGTCCGACAGTTGGCCGGCCAGCGCCTCAACAGCCGCGCGCGGCATCCGGTAGAACGATACATCCACGCCGCTTCCGCGCGGTAGCCCGAACTCGATAAGTGCCGGCGCCTCACGTTCAGCAGCCGCGATGCTCTCACGCTTCTGTGCGACGATGGCCTCGTCTGCATACTGTGCGAAGTCGCGCAACTCAGCCTCGGCCTGCGCTTGGATGGCGCGTAGCCGCTCCAAGTCGCGTATATCCTCGTCTAGCACCTTCGTGCCCGCCAACCGTTGCGCCTCGACCTCAGCCGATAGCGTGCGGATGTCGCCTTGTAGCCGCTGCCACGCGGT
>CAZEZZ010000006.1:0-1869 GCA_964515885.1 uncultured Candidatus Saccharibacteria bacterium | reverse complement strand
TCATCACTCAGCCCTCCGGTTCCATGCCGCGACAGCCTCTGCTTCTTCCGTGTAAATATCCGTGCGTCCATCCTCACACCCGCGGCATTTCACTTTGAACCCGCTTGAACTACAGCCCGTGCCGAAGCAATAGACCTTAACCACCTCTGCCTCACCGCCGCAGAACGGACACGGCTTCAGCTCAGGCTCAATAGGATCCGCCTGATAAAGCTTGCAGTCCGTCATCTCGAACGCCTCGAACTTCAGCACGTCAGCTTCCATCGTTTCGTAATGCACCGACACGGAATCCTGGTCTGTGTGTATCACCAGCTTCTCGCTAACGTATCCATCGTACACGTTCGCTCCCACTTGCACACGTATCTTATTCCTCATCGCTTCGCTCCTTTCAAAAGCATGCGACTACACTCCACGCTCGAACTGCTGCAACAATGCCCCGCCCAGGTTGGACGTGCTGGCAAGCTCTTCCGCGGATTGTGCCTTCATCGCGGCAATCCTGTCCTTGTCGTAGCCCATGTCCTCCCATAGCGTTTCCCTGGGCACACCGGCTTTCACCTTCTCGTCTATCGTCGGTTCGTCGCGCGTCTCGCTAGGCCCCCACTGCGTCTCAACCTTCATATCCTCGCCGTATGCGACGCCGTGCTCGGCTCCCAGTCTGCGGGCAATATCGCATAGGTTCTCCCAGCCGTTGCCAATGAGCGTCTTGTGCGCCCGCACCTTAGCCAATAGCGGGCCTTCCTGCTGCTTCAGCGTACCTTCTGCGGCGATCAGACCGGTGATCTGGAACCGCGCCGAGGGCGTGCCCGTGACTTGCGCCAGCTTCATAATCCAGCTATCAATCGTCGTCATCACCTGCAGCAAGTCAGCCGGCGGGATGACCTCGGTACGTGCTTCCTTGCCGCTCACGCTGATCCACGAGCCCGGCGTGAGTACCATGTAATTGCCGCCGTCATCCTCTGGAGGTCTGCCGTCAGTCGTCGCCACCCAGCCGTAGGCCATACGGATCGGGAAGCCGCAAGCGTCCCCGATGGCGATAGCGTCAAGTGCCATCTTGTTGATGATGTCCTGCGGAACGATTGCGTCCCATAGCTCGTAGGTGCCCGTCTTGCGTATGTGCGCCACCGGGATGCCATCCTCGGGAATAATAGCCTCGCCTTCCTCGTCAGCGAACGGCTCCCAGCCTGCGTTATGTTGGCGGCTCCAAGCCCGCGCCACCCACCGCTCGATGCGGTCTGGGTAGTAGATGTTCATGCGCTCACGTACCTTGTTTTTGCCCCCTTCATCCTGGTAGGTTTCGTACCACCGCTTGCTGATGGCCTCAAGCTCCTGGTTCGGGTCATCCTGAGCATAGTGCGCCTTGCACCCATAGCCGGTCCCGCCTACCTCGCGGTCTGTGTAGCGCGGGTGTGGCGTGTATGTGGGGAACCTGTCGCCCTCGGGCCAGTCCACGAAGACGAAGCTCTCCGCCTCGTTGATCGCATGCTGGTGCGTGTCACGCTGCTTGGCGTCCATTTTGTTGTGCTTCCACACGTCCCAGCACCACGCGGCATAAGCCTCGTCGCCGCTCTGAAAGCCGGTAACGATCATCCGCTCGACAACGGCGTCTACAACCGGCGCGCAATAGTTGACGGAGAAGCGCGGGTTAGGCATATTGTTGGCGATGTACTCCTCTTGGCGTTTGCCCATCTTTGCGTTATGCTCGCCCTCATAGTAGTCACGCATGAGCACAATATTCTGCTGCCGGGTGCGCTCCTCAGCTGCCTGGTACGCAGCATAGACCAGATCGAGATCAATCATTCACGCCCCCTAGTAGACATATACCCCACCTGTTACCGCGTTCAGCCGCGCTCGATTAGCCAGCGCCCGCGCTAT
>CAZEZZ010000005.1:0-20780 GCA_964515885.1 uncultured Candidatus Saccharibacteria bacterium | reverse complement strand
AAAGAAGAGATGTATGCGCATGAATATCCTTTCTGTTGGAGGTGCGATTCTCCTCTTTTATACTATGCTAAGTATTCTTGGTTCGTTAAAGTTACAGAAATAAAAAAAGACTTATTAGAAAGCAATAAAAAAATAAACTGGGTTCCAGACTCTTTGAAAGACGGAAGATTTGGAGAATGGCTTAAAGATGTTAAAGATTGGAATTTATCTAGAGAAAGATATTGGGGTACTCCTCTACCGATTTGGCAGTGTGAAGAATGTGAAAAAAGAACATGCATAGGAAGCATAGAAGAATTAAAAGAAAAAGCTGATAAAGATTATAAGATAGAAGATCTACATAGACCAGCTATAGATGAGATTGCTTTTGATTGCGATTGCGGAGGGAAGATGAAAAGAGTCAAAGAAGTAATCGATTGTTGGTTTGATTCAGGCTCTATGCCTTTTGCCCAATTACACTATCCTTTTGAGAATAAGGATTTAATAGATAAAAAGAAATTTTTTCCAGCTGATTTCATCTGCGAAGGGATAGATCAAACTAGAGGTTGGTTTTATACTTTATTAGTTATATCAACACTTTTAAAGCTAGACTCTCCCTATAAGAATGTTATATCTGTCGGTATTGTTTTAGACGAAAAGGGGCAAAAGATGTCAAAGTCTAAGGGGAATATAGTAAAACCTGCAGAGGTTATAGAAATATATGGGGCTGATGTAGCTAGACTTTATTTTTACACCATAAATGCGGTTGCTGAACCAAAGAGTTTTAACTTTAATGATATTCAAATTCTTTACCGAAGATTTTTTGATACGATATTAAATATTCAAAGATTCTTTAATACTTATGCTGATCAGAAGCAAAGGAGAGAAGACTTTAATTCTGACAATGTATTAGATAAATGGATAGCTTCTTTACTAGAAAGACTTAACTTAGAGGTTGAAAATAAACTGGATGAGTATGATGTAGTTGGAGCAGCTAGAATGTTTGATGGTTTTGTTGATGATTTATCTAATTGGTATGTTAGACGTTCCAGAAAAAGGTTTCAAAAATCAGAAACAGACGGAGACAAAGAAAAAGCCATTCAAACCCTTTATTATGTTATTTCTAAATTTTCAAAATTAATAGCTCCTTTCACTCCTTTCTTATCAGAGTCATTGTATAGAGAACTTAGGGGAGAAGAAGAATCAGTCCATATGGAAAAATATCCTTCTCCAGAGAAGAAATTTATAGATAATGATTTGGAAGATAAAATGAAACGAATTAGAGAAATAGTTAATCTTGGGTTAAAAGAAAGAGCTAAAGTTGGAATAAAAGTTAGGCAGCCCTTAAGTGAATTAAGTGTTGGTAATTTAGCTGATAGTATAGAAAAAGAATTATTAGATTTAGCCAAAGAAGAACTTAACTTAAAAAGTATAAGATTTGATTTAGAACTAAGAGATACTGTTAAACTAGATGACAATATCACTCCAGAACTTAAAGAAGAAGGAATAATAAGAGAGATAATTCGTAGCATCCAAATGATGAGAAAAAAGGCAGCCCTAAAACCAGAAGATGAGATATTGGTTAATTTTTCAGGGGATAAAGAGTTAAGCAATATTTTAGAAAAAAATAAAGATAATGTTTTACAGGAAGCTAGAATAAAAGATTTATTTATTGGTGTAGAAGAAGGAGAATGGGAGGCAGAATCCGAAGTTAAAATAGATAATAAAGAAGCCTTAATAAAAATTAAAAAGATATAAATATATTATTAAGGAGATAAAAACAATAAAATGTTTACCCGTTATAGAACTCAGGGAATAATTTTGGGTAAAGTTGATAGAGGTGAGTCGGATAGACTTTTTACTATTTACACTAAAGATTACGGAATAATAAATCTTTTAGCTAGATCAGAAAGAAAAATAAAATCAAAATTAAGATCGGGTTTAGAACTTTTTTATTTGTCAGAAATAGAGTTTATACAAGGTAAAGCTCAAAAAACATTAACAGACGCAATCTTGGTTAATAAGTTTGGCGTTCTCAGAAAAGATATAGAAAGATTAAAAGTATCCTATCAGGTATCAAATTTAATGGATAAATTATTAAAAGGACAGGAGCCAGACAAAGAAATATGGAGATTATTAAATGAAGTACTAGAAAAGCTTAACTCTATACATTTAAAAAATCTTAAGATAAATCTTGTCTATTATTATTTTTTATGGAACTTGATTTCAATCTTAGGATATAGAATAGATTTATATGATTGCTTTGTCTGTCAGAAGAAAATAATATTAGGTAAAGTTTTCATTATCCCGAAAGATGGAGGATTAGTTTGCGAAAATTGTAAGAAAAAGTTTAAAAATTCAGAAGAGATAGAGCCTAATTTAATAAAAATATTGAGAATGTTTCTAGAGAAAGATTGGGCCACTTTAAATAAATTGAGACTAGACGAAAATATATTAAAAGACATTAAGGATATTTCCAGACATTATCTCTCAGGAATTTTGGAGAAAACCCAATAGTTTGTTAAAGTTAAAGAATATGAAAAAGACCACTTTATTTATAATAATTGCAGCCGTTTTAGTCGGAGCTTTAGGTGTCTATTATTATCAAAAGAATATATATTCCAAGGACATTATAAAATTGGAAATTTTAGGTCCAGAAGAAACTAATTTACTTGAAGAAGTAGAATATATAGTAAAATATAAAAATAACGGTTCTACTCGTTTAGAAGAACCAGAATTGATTTTTGAATATCCAAAATACTCTAGTCCAGTTGGAGAAGATGCCATTAGAGTTACTAAAGATGAAGATGAATTGGGTGGAGCTATCTATCCTGGAGAAGAGAGAACAATTTCTTTTAAAGCCAGATTATTAGGCAAAGAAGGAGATATTAAAACCGCTAAAGTTTCCTTAAGCTATAAGCCAAAGGATTTAAGAGCTAGGTATGAGTCCTCTACTTCATTCACTACTTTAATGGAAAAAGTTCCTTTAACTTTTGAGTTTGACTTACCAACTGATATTGAATCTGGAAAAGAAATTAAATTTAAACTTAATTATTTTTCTAATGCAAATTATCCATTATCTGACTTAAGAATTCTATTAGATTCTCCTTCTAATTTTGAACTTTTAAGATCTAACCCATCTTCTCTAGATGAAAAAGAATGGGAGATAGGATTATTAAATAAAGCAGATGGAGGAAGAATAGAGATCACAGGAAAAATAATGGGAGATATAGGGGAAGAAAGTATTTTAAGGGCTCAATTAGGAAGTTGGTATGACGGAGAATTTGTATTGTTAAAAGAAGCCATTAAGGGAATAAGCATCATAAAACCTACTTTATATATAACCCAGAATATAAATAACAATCCTGAATTTGTTGTGGATCCTGGAGATTATCTTCATTATGAAATATTTTTTAGAAACATAGGAGAGGACATTTTGACTGATATGACTCTTCAAGTCACTCTTTCTGGTTCAGCTTTAGATTTTAATACTTTAAGAACCGTAGACGGACAATATGAAGATGGAGATAATTCTATTCTTTGGGATTGGAGAAGAGTTTCAGATCTACAATTGATATCTCCGCAAGAAGAAGGCAAGGTTGAATTTTGGATAAATACTAAAAATAGTTGGGGCATTGATAATACAGATGACAAAAATCCAGAAATTAAAACAAAGGTTTATTTGAGTCAGGTGAAAGAAGAGTTTATTAATAAAGTAAATTCAAAAATAGAAATAACACAAAAAGGTTTTTATGAAGATGAAGTATTCGGTAACTCAGGACTTCTTCCTCCTAAGGTAGGAGAAACTACTACTTATACAATTTCTTGGCAGGCTAAGAATTATTTTAACGACATGAAGGACGTTAAGGTAAAAGCAATACTTCCTTATGGGGTAAGATTAACAGGACAGATTTTTCCTGAAGAAGCAGCAGATAAATTTACTTATGATTCAGGTTCTAGAGAATTAGTTTGGAATGTTGGAGATTTATTAGTGGGACAAGGGATATTAAATCTTCCTCCAAGTATATTCTTTCAAGTTGCTCTAACTCCAGAGGCTTCCCAGAAGAATCAAGCTGCAGAATTAATAAGCCAGGTTAGAATTACTGGTCAAGATCAATGGACAAATGTTAATTTAGAAAATGTAGATGTTGGGATTAATACGTTATTGCCCAATGATCCAAGCATTAATGTTAGTGACGGATTAGTTCAATAGATATTATGGAAAACACAATGCAAAAAATTATATCTTTAACTAAAAGGAGAGGATTTATATTCCTCTCTTCTGAGATTTATGGAGGATTCAGTTCTTGTTATGATTATGGTCCTTTGGGAGTAGAAATGAAAAATAATATTAAGGATGCTTGGAAAAAAGAAATGATCCGATTAGAGGATGATATTGTTGGTTTAGATTCTTCTATCCTAATGAGTCCTAAAATATGGGAAGCTTCGGGTCATTTAACAGCTGGTTTTGCAGACGAGTTGGTGGAGTGTAAAAAATGTCACTATAGATTTAGAAAAGATTTACTGGAAACAAAGGATTGTCCTAATTGCAAAGGAGAACTTACCGCACCTAGAAAATTTAATCTAATGATGAAAACTAATGTAGGTCCCGTAGAGAACGAGTCTTCAATTAGTTATTTAAGGGCTGAAACATGTCAGGGAATATATGTTAATTTTCTCAATGTTTTAAATTCTACCAGAAAGAAAATTCCTTTTGGTATAGCTCAAGTAGGAAAATCTTTTAGGAATGAAATAAATCCTGGTAATTTTACTTATAGAACTAGAGAGTTTGAGCAAATGGAACTCCAGTGGTTTTGTAAACCAAAAGAGGCTGACAAGTTTTTCGATTATTGGAAAAAACAGAGAATGAATTGGTATCTAAAGTTAGGAGTAAATAAAAAAAATCTTAGATTTACAGAAGCTACAAAAGACGAACTAGCTCATTATGCTAAAAGAGCGGTAGATATAGAATATAAGTTTCCTTTCGGCTGGAGAGAGATAGAGGGAATACATAATAGAGGAGATTGGGATTTATCAAATCATTCAAAAGGTTCTGGTCAAGATTTAAAATATTTTGACGAAGAAACAAAAGAAAAGTATTTTCCGCACATAATAGAAACTTCAGCTGGAGCAGATAGATCTTTCCTAGCTTTCTTAGTAGATGCTTTTGGAGAAATAAAGGGAGGAAGAACTGAAACAACGGAAACGTCAAAAGAATCAGAAACAATATTAGCCTTAAACAAAACTTTGTCCCCTGTTAAAGTTGCAATATTCCCCTTGGTTAAAAATAAACCTAACTTAGTCAAAAAGGCAAAAGAAGTTTATTCTCTTTTGAGACCACATTTTCTTTGTCAGTATGATGAAATAGCTTCTATCGGAAGAAGATATCGCAGACAGGATGAAATTGGGACACCTTATTGTATTACCGTTGACTTTGACACTTTAGAGACCAATGAAGTAACAGTTAGAGATAGAGACACTATGAAGCAAGAGAAAATAAAAGTGGATGATTTAGTAAATATTTTAAGAGAAAAACTAGAAAATTAATGTTTAAAAAAATAACTCTCAAAAATGGGTTGAGGATTATCACTATTCCTCAAACTGATACTCGGGCCGTAACTGTTTTTACTTTAGTAGGAGCAGGTTCAAAATACGAGAAAAAGAATATATCTGGAATTTCTCATTTTTTGGAACATTTATTTTTTAAAGGTACTAAAAAGAGACCAACATCTTTAAAAGTAATAGAACCATTAGACAAGGTTGGAGGCATGTTTAATGCTTTTACTAGCGAAGAATGTACTGGATATTATGCTAAGGTTGAAGCTTCTAAATTAGATTTAGCTCTAGATTGGGTTTCAGATATTTATTTAAATTCTTTATTTCCACCAAAGGAAATAGAAAAAGAAAGAGGGGTTATTATAGAGGAGATAAATATGTATTTGGATAATCCAATGTCTCATATTGGAGAGATTTGGAAAAATCTTCTTTATGGAGATCAGCCTGCAGGTTGGGACATAGCTGGTAACAAAGAAACGGTTAAAAAGATTTCTCGTCAACAGATATTAAATTATAGAAAATCTCAATATACTGCTTCAAGCACTATTGTTTGTGTAGCCGGTAACTTTAAAGAAGATCAAATAATAGAAAAAGTTAAAAAAGCTTTTCAAAAAGTTTCAGTTTTAAAACCAAATAAAAAAGTAAAAGTAATAGAAAGACAAACCGTCCCAGAATGCTTGGTTAGCTTCAAAGAAACAGATCAAACCCATTTTTATTTGGGAGTTAGGGCATATAATATTTTCAATCCCCAAAGATATGTTTTAGATGTAATTTCTGTTCTCTTGGGCGGGATGATGAGCTCTCGCTTGTTTACAGAAGTTAGAGAGAAACAAGGATTAGCTTATTATATTAAAACAGAGAATGAATCAGACCCAGATACAGGATATTTAGTGGCTAAAGCAGGAGCTGACAATAAAAGAATTGATAAAGCCATAACAACTATTTTGAAAGAATTCAAAAAACTTACTCAAAAGAAAGTGTCAGCAGTAGAGCTTAAAAAAGCCAAGGAGAACATAAAAGGAAGAGTAGCTCTAAGCTTAGAATCGTCAGACGCCAAAGCTTTCTTTTATGCTAGTCAGGAAGTTATAGAAGGGAATATTTTAAAACCAGAAGAAATATTTAAAAGAATTGATAAAGTTTCTGCAAATGATATTCTAAAGGTAGCAAAGGATATTTTCAAACCAAAGAATTTAAATTTAGCGATTATAGGTCCATTTAAGGATCAAGAACGGTTTAGAAAATTATTAAAATTATGAACGAAGAAAAAGTATTAGATATCTCATGGGGAACCATTCTAAAGATTGCTTTAGCTCTAGTGGTTTTTTATGTAATATTTCTTATTAAAGATATACTTATATGGTTTATTTTTGCTTTAATAATATCTGTTTTGTTTGATCCTGCTATTAAATTTTTACAAAAGATAAAAACTCCTAGAATATTATCGGTTATTCTAGTTTATGTGGGATTTTTTGGTATATTGGGAGTTACTATTTATTGGACAATACCAATGTTTATTGGGGAAATACAGCAATTTTCTCAATTTTTTCCACAGTATTTTGAAAAATTAGCTCCTCCATTAAAGGGATTAGGAATAGAAGCCTTCGACAGTATGGAAAGCTTTACTATGGCCATGGGAGTTGTTCTTCAAAAAGCATCCACTGATATTCTTAGTGCCCTAGCTCTGTTTTTTGGAAGTATAGGGTCAACAATATTTATTTTAGCCATAGCCTTATTCTTGTCTCTAGAAGAAAGAGGCATAGAAAGAGTTATAGGGTTATTGTTTCCTAAAAGGATGGAAGGATTTATTCTTTCTCTTTGGGAAAGATCACAAACTAAAGTAGCAGCTTGGTTTGGGAGTAGAATACTTACATCTGCTTTTGTTGCCATAGCTGTATTTATTACTTTATATTTGTTCGATGTAAAATATGCTGCTACATTAGCTCTTCTGGCAGGAATATTTGATTTTATTCCTGTTATTGGTCCACTTGTTATTGGAGCTCTTATTTTTATTTTTATTGCTTTAGATTCTTGGCTAAAAGCTATTTTTGTAATAATTGCTTTTTTGTTGATTCAACAGATAGAGGGGAATATTTTATCACCAATTCTAACCAAAAAATTTGTCGGACTGCCACCTGTTCTGGTTTTGATATCTTTATCAATAGGAGCTCAACTCCTAGGAGTAATGGGAGCTATTTTAGCTATCCCATTGGCTGGTATTCTTTATGAATTTTTAAGAGATTATTTAAAAAAGAGAAAAGAAGGAAAAGCAGTAATCTTATAGCTTATGGGAATTTTATACGTTGTTGCTACTCCAATTGGGAATATGGAAGATATATCTAATCGAGCCCTCCGAATAATGTCGGAGGCTGATTTAATTTTATGTGAAGACACTAGACAGACACAAAAATTATTAAATAGATATGAAATTAAAAAACCTTCTTTAAGCTATCATCAACATTCTAAATTAAAAAAGGTAGAAGATATTATAAAGATGTTGGAGGACGGTAAAGTTTTGGTTTTGGTTTCTGACGCAGGAACTCCTGGTATCTCAGACCCTGGTAATTTTTTAATTTCTAAAATAGTTGAAGGTCAAAAAGATATTCAAATTATTCCTATTCCCGGTCCTTCTGCCCTTGTTACCGCAGCTAGTATTTCTGGTTTTTTAATGGATAGATTTTCTTTTTTGGGATTTCCCCCAGTTAAGAAAAAAAGGAATAAGTTTTTTGAAGAAGTGGCAGAATTAAAACATCCTGTTATCTTTTATGAATCTCCTTATAGGATAATGAAAACATTGGCGGAATTACCAGAAGACAGAGATATAGTTGTTTGTAGAGAGCTTACCAAGAAATTCGAGACTATTTATAGAGGAACAGCTGGAAAAGTAGCAGAATTAATAGGAAAATCAGGACCAAAAGGAGAGTTTGTTGTGGTTTTAAACGGTAAAAAGTAGAGTTTAAAAATGAACCTATTTGTGTTAGAGTAAAGGGGAGGAAATCCCCTTTTTAATTTTATGTCAAAGAATAATTTCTACATTACAACAAGTATTGCCTATACCAATGCATCTCCTCATATAGGGTTTGCTTTAGAGTTGATCCAAGCAGATGTGATAGCGAGATATCACCGTTCTTTGGGTGAAAATGTATGGTTTTTAACTGGGACAGATGAGCATGGAAAAAAGATAGTTAAGGCTGCAGATAAAGCAGGAAAAGATGTTGTAGATTTTACTAATGATATTTCTATTAAATTTAATGAATTAACCAAGGTTTTGAATATTTCTAACGATGACTTTATAAGAACTACTGATTCGAAAAGACATTGGCCTACAGTAGAAAAAATATGGAAACAACTATTAGAGCAGGGAGATATTTATAAACATAAATATAAAGGATTATATTGTGTTGGGTGTGAAGCTTTTGTTAAAGAAAAAGATTTAATAGATGGGAATTGTCCTAATCACCAACAAAAGCCAGAAGAGATAGAAGAAGAAAATTATTTTTTTAAGCTTTCTAAATATTCAGATAAAGTTAAAGAATTAATAGAGAAAGACGAAATAAAGATTATCCCTGAGAATAGAAAGAATGAAATATTAAGTTTTATTAATCAAGGAGTAGAAGATATTAGTTGTTCTAGGTCAAAGGAAAATCTTAAATGGGGAATACCTGTTCCTGGAGATGAAGATCAAATTGTATATATATGGTTTGAAGCTTTGACTAACTATCTGTCTGCTTTGGAGTCTTCTGGAAAAGAAGAATTCTGGCCAGCTGATATGCATTGTATAGGTAAAGATATTTTCAGATTCCATGTTTTGTTATGGCCAGCAATATTATTAGCTATAAAGAAAGAACTACCTAAGAATATTTTTGTTCACGGTTATATAACTTCTAATGGAGAAAAAATGTCTAAAAGCCTTGGAAACGTTATAGATCCATTTGAATTAGTTAAGAAATATGGTTTAGACCCAGTAAGGTATTTTTTATTAAGAGAATTTTCTTCTACAGAGGATGGAGATTTTACTTACGAAAAGTTTGAAGAAAGATATAATTCTGATTTAGCAAATGGATTGGGGAATTTAATTTCAAGAGTTTTAAAATTATTGGAAACTGTAAAAGTAGAAAATGGCTCTAATTTAAGCTCAAATATTGAAAAAACCAAAGAAAATTACAAAAAAGCAGTGTTAGACTTAAAGTTTAATGAAGCCTTAACTGCAATTTGGTCTTTAATTACAGATTGCGATAAATATATAGAAAATGTAAAACCCTGGGAAGATAGCCAAAACAAGAAAGAGGAAATAGCTAGCTTGGTAAAAGCTATAGAAGAAATAGAAATATTATTAAGACCTTTTTTGCCAGAAACATCAGAAAAGATATTGAAAAAATTAAAAGAAAATAAATCAGAACCTTTATTCCCTAGAATATGATTATAGATACACATGCTCATTTAAATTTTAATTCCTACAAAGATGACGTGGACGAAGTTATTAAGAATTGTTTAGAGAATGATCTTTGGATGATAAATGTTGGAACTCAATACAATACCTCAAAAAGGGCCGTAGAATTGGCAGAAAAATATCCCAAAGGTGTTTACGCTGCCATAGGACTACATCCAATACATTTAGAAACAGGTTTAGTTAAAATAAAAGATGATCCAGATGAGATACAATTTAAAACCACAGAAGAAGATTTTGATAATAAATTATATAGAGAGTTAGCTAAGAGTAAAAAAGTAGTAGCTATTGGGGAAATAGGGTTAGACTATTATTGGAAACCAAAAGGCACAAACAAGAAAGAACAATTTAAGGAAAAGCAAAAAAACGTTCTCTTTAAACAATTAGATTTAGCTAAAGAATTAGATTTACCAGTTATCTTACACTGTAGAATGGCACATGAAGAAATGATAAATATCCTTAAGGAATACGGTAAAATAAAAGGGGTAGTACATTGTTTTACTGGAAACTTAACTCAAGCTAAAGAATATATTAAAATGGGGCTATCTTTGGGTTTAAATGGAATAATTTTTAAATTAAATATAGATGAAGTTATTAAAGAGATTTCGATGAATAATATTTTAATAGAAACTGATTGTCCCTATCTTACTCCCCCACCAAAAGAGGGAAGAAATGAACCAATGTATGTAAAATATGTCGCAGAAAAGGTGTCAGAAATAAAAAATATAAAATTAGAAGAAGTAATTGATAAAACAACAGAAAATGCCAAAAATTTATTCAAAATTTAAGCCTAAAATTGCTATTATCGGTGGAAGTGGATTAGAAGACCCCAAGTTTTTTAAAAATATTGAAGAAGTAAAAATAAAAACTCCTTTTGGCTATTCTTCTTCTCCCATAAGAATATCTGAATTAAACGGAATAAAAGTAGCTTTTCTTTCTCGTCACGGAAAGAAACATGAATTTCCTCCTCACAAAGTTCCTCAAAGGGCTAATATATGGGCTTTAAAAAAATTGGGGATAGAAACAATAATTGCTATTTCAGCAGTTGGTTCTTTAAAGAAAAATTTTAAACCTGGAGATTTAGTAATATCTGATCAGTTTATAGATCTTACAAAAAAGAGGGATTATACTTTTTATGACAAACAGACAATGCATGTTTCTTTAGCAGATCCGTTTTGTCCAGAATTAAGAAAATTATTTTATAAAGAAGCCAAAAAATTAAAATTACCAGTTCATCCGAATGGAACTTATTGGTGTATAGAAGGTCCTAGATTTTCTACTAGGGCAGAATCAAAATTTTTTAGTAACTTCGCAGATATTATAGGGATGACTTTAGTTCCAGAAGTTGTTTTAGCTAGAGAAGCAGAAATTTGTTATTTAAATGTCGCTATGGCTACAGACTACGACGCATGGCAAGAACATCCTGTAAATGTTGCAGATGTTTTAGACGTTATGAAAAAAAATGTAGAAAAAATTAAAAAATTATTAATAGTAACAATTCCTAAAATAAAAGATGAAAGAAATTGTTCTTGTAGAACAGCTTTAAATAAGGCTAAAGTTTAATATGGAATATAATCATAAAAAAATAGAGTCAAAATGGCAGAAATATTGGAAAGATAAAAAAGTATTTAAGGCTAATGACAATTCAAATAAGCAAAAATTTTATTGTTTAGATATGTTTCCTTATCCATCTGCGCATGGAATACATGTTGGCCACTTAAAAGGATATACTTTTTCAGACGTTATCTCTAAGAAAAAAATAATGGAGGGATATAATGTTTTACATCCTATGGGTTGGGATGCTTTTGGTTTGCCAGCTGAAAATTTTGCTATTAAAACAGGAGTTCATCCAGCTGAATCTACTAAAAAAGCCATAGAAAACATAAAAAAACAATTAATTGTTTCAGGTCTTGGTTATGACTGGGATAGAGAAGTTTGCTCTTATGATCCTGATTATTATAAATGGACTCAATGGATGTTTCTTAAGTTATACGAATCAGGACTGGCTTATAAAAAGAAAGCAGGTGTGAATTTTTGTCCTTCTTGTAAAACCGTATTAGCAAATGAACAGGTTATTAATGGTCTTTGTGAAAGGTGTGACAGTGAAGTAGAAAAAAAATATTTGAATCAATGGTTTTTTAAAACAACTCATTTTGCAGAAAGATTACTTTTGGATTTAGACAATATTGAATGGCCTGAAAAAATAAAGACAATGCAAAAAAATTGGATAGGAAAATCTAAAGGTGCAAATATATATTTTAATATTTCAGGATTAGATAAAAAAATAGATGTTTTTACGACTAGAGTAGATACTTTATTTGGTTGTACTTATGTTGTTCTTGCTCCAGAACATCCTATTTTGTCTCAGTTGAAAGATAAAATTACCAATAAAGAAGAAATCGAAAAATATATTAAAAATTCTGGTAAAAAGACAGAAATAGAAAGATTAGCAGAAGATAAAGAAAAGACAGGAATAGAATTAAAAGGAATAAAAGCAGTAAACCCTATTAATGGAATTGAAGTACCAATATTCGTTGGAGATTATGTTTTGTTTGATTATGGAACAGGGGCTATTATGGCTGTTCCCGCTCACGATCAAAGAGATTATATTTTTGCCAAAAAGCATAATTTACCAATTATTAAAGTTATAAAATCAAATAAAGAAAATATTTTAATAAAAAATAAAGCTTTTGAAGAAAATGGAATATTAATTGAATCAAGTCAATTTACTGGGTTAGAATCAGAAGAAGCTAGAAAACAGATGACAGAATGGCTAGAAAAAGAAAATATGGGGCAAGAAGTAATACATTATAAATTAAGAGATTGGCTTATTTCTCGTCAAAGATATTGGGGCTCCCCTATACCAATAATTTATTGTGAAAAATGTGGAGAAGTTCCTGTTTCAGAAAAAGATTTACCTGTAAAATTACCAGATATTAAAGATTTTAAACCAACAGGAGATGGTCAGAGCCCCTTAGCTAAATCAGAAAAATTTGTTAACACTAAGTGTCCGAAATGCGGAGGAAAAGCAAAAAGAGAGACAGATACTATGGATACTTTTGTTTGTTCTTCTTGGTATTATTTAAGATACTCTGATCCTAATAATAAAAAAGAATTTGCATCTAGAGATAAAATAGATAATTGGTTGCCAGTAGATTTATATATAGGAGGAGCAGAACATGCTGTATTACATTTATTATACGCAAGATTTTTTAGTAAGTTTCTCTTTGATAAAAAATTAATAAATTTTGAAGAACCATTTTTAAAACTTTTTAATCAGGGCACCATATATAGAAATGGTTCTAAAATGTCAAAATCTAAAGGAAATGTTGTATCTCCCGATGATTTAATTAGTAAATATGGCGCAGACACTATGAGATTGTACGAACTTTTTATGGGTCCAGCAGATCAATCAACAGAATGGTCTGATAATGGAGTAGTTGGCTGCAGTCGTTTTTTAAAGAAAGTGTGGGATTTAAGAGAAAAAGCTAAAGAGTGTGGTGAAAAAAAAGAAATAAATAAATTAGTTCACAAAACAATTAAAAAGGTAACAAGAGACATAGATAATTTTAGATTTAATACAGCCGTTTCTTCTTTAATGATATTAGTTAATGAAATGGAAAAACAAGAAGAGATATCGATAGAATATTATGAAAAACTCATTCTTTTATTAGCCCCTATGACCCCTCACCTATCAGAAGAAATTTGGAATAAGTTAGATAAAATAAATAGTATTTTTTATGTGGATTGGCCAAAGTATAGTTCTGAATTAATAAAAGAAGACAAGGTTAATATAATAATTCAAATAAATGGAAAAGTAAGAGATGAGATAATCGTAGAAACGGGTGTTTTAGAGGAAGAGGTTAAGAACCTTGCAATTTCCCAAGAAAAGGTTAAGAATTGGATAGAAGGTAAAGGAATAAAAAAAATTATATTTGTGCCAGATAAATTAATAAATATAGTAATCTAATGTGTGGAATAGTAGGATATATTTCTAAAAAAGATAGGCCCAATTCTTTAAAATTAGGGATGGAGGCTTTAAAGAGATTAGAATACCGCGGATATGATTCTGCTGGTTTTGCTTTTTGGGATAAAGACAAAAAACAAATAATTTCTGAAAAAGCAGTTGGGAAAATATCTAAATTAGAAGAAAAAATAAATGGGAATGATTATCCTTCTGCTAATCCAATTATTTTACATACTCGTTGGGCGACTACCGGAGAAGTTACAGAAGAGAATACTCATCCTCACCATGGCTGCAAGAAAAATATTTGGTTAGTACATAATGGAATTATAGAAAACTATAAATCATTAAAAGAAAGATTAAAAAAAGAAGGTCATAAATTTTATTCTGATACCGATACAGAAGTAATAGCTCATCTTATAGAAAAGTTTTTTGACGGTAATTTAGAATCTGCTGTTAAGAAAACTTTGCCTTTAATAAAAGGGACTTATGGATTAGCAGTAATAGCAAAAGATGATCCTGGCAAACTGGTTGTTGCTAGATTAAGTAGTCCTTTATTGATTGGACTAGGAGAAGATGAATATGTTGTGGCTTCAGACCCTTCTGCCGTTTTAGCTCATACAAAAAAAGTAATATATCTTGAAGACGGAGAGGTGGCTGTTATCTCTAAAGATAGTTTTGAAATAACAAGTTTAACTGGTAAACAAAAAATACCAACGCCAGAAACAATAGAATGGTCTTTGGAAGATGCTCAAAAAGGTGGTTATCCTCATTTTATGTTGAAAGAAATAATGGAACAGCCAGAAAGTATAAAAAATTCTATGATAGGGAGAATTCTTGAAGCAGAAGGAGAAGCTAAATTAGGAGGATTAAGTTTTATTGAAGATGATTTAAGAAAAATAGAAAGAATTATTATAGTCGCTTGTGGAACAGCTAGATATGCAGGGTTAGTCGGAGAATATATGCTGGAGGAGTATGCTGGTATTCCAGTGGAGGTTGATTCTGGTTCAGAATTTCGTTATAGAAAAAATCCAATAGATAAAAAGACAGCAGTTATTTTTATATCTCAATCTGGAGAAACAGCGGATACTTTAGCTGGTTTAAGAGAAATGAAAAATAGAGGAATTTTAACTATAGGAATTACTAATGTAATCGGTTCTTCTCAATCCAGAGAGACGGATGCAGGGGTGTATAATCATGCAGGTCCAGAAATCGGAGTAGCTTCTACTAAAGCTTACACTTCTCAATTAACAATATTAGCTCTTTTAACATTGATGTTAGGTAGACAACGTCAACTCTCTTTAGTTATGGGTCAAAGAATAACTAAAGAACTTTTAAATATTCCAGAATTAGTTAGGTCTATATTAAATAATGAAAGTAAAATTAAAGAAATAGCTAAGAAATATAAAGATTTTAATAATTTTCTTTACCTGGGTAGAAAATATAATTTTCCTACAGCTTTAGAGGGAGCATTAAAGTTAAAAGAAATATCTTATTTACATGCAGAAGGTTATGCCGCAGGAGAAATGAAGCATGGTCCTATTGCTTTGATAGAGCCAAATTTTCCATCTTTAGTTATTTGTCCATCAGATAGCGTATATAATAAAGTTATCTCTAGTATTGAACAGATAAAATGTAGAAAAGGAAAAGTTATAGCAATAGCAACAGAGGGAAACGAAGAAATTAAAAAATTAGTTGATGATGTTATTTATATACCCAAAACATTAGAAATGCTTACCCCTATTCTTTCTATAATTCCACTTCAATTATTAGCTTATTATATAGGCGTTTTAAGAGGTACTGATGTAGATAAGCCAAGAAACTTAGCTAAGTCTGTTACGGTTGAATAAGATTAGATTTTCGTGTAAAATAAAGAATATGAAAAAAACCATTCTTATTGGAGGAGTGGCAGGACAAGGATCTGCTGTTACTTCTCGTTTTATAGGTAAAATATTCTGTCGTTTAGGATATTTTGTTTTTAATTATAGAGACTATCCCTCTCTAATAAGAGGAGGCCATAATTTTAATATCTTAGAAATTTCAGATACCCCTGTTTATTCTCAAGGAGAGAAATACGATATAATATTAGCCCTAGATCAAAAAACAATAGATTTACATAAAGACGGTCTTAAAGAAGAAGGATTTATTTTAGGTAGTGATAAACTTAACTCAGATAAATTAAAGCCAATAGATATAGGGGGAATATTAAAAAAGTTAGAAGGGCCACAAATATTAGAAAACGATGTTTTTATAGGTTTTCTTTTTAAATATTTTGGGATAGATAAAGATTTTTTACTTCAAGAAGCTAAAAATGAATTTGGAAATAATTTTGAAAAAATACAGAAAGCCATAGAAGAAGGATATGGTATATCAACAGAAACAGAAAAATTAGAAAAAAACGGAGAAGGAAATTATTTTATATCTGGGAATGAAGCTATTTCGATAGGAGCATTAAGTGCTGGCATAGATATTTATTTTGCTTATCCTATGACTCCAGCTACCGGAGTTTTACATTATTTAGCAAAAAAAGAAAAAGAATACAGTATTATAGTTTCTCAATTAGAAAATGAGATAGCAGTAGCTAATGCAGCCCTAGGAGCTTCTTTCACTGGAGCTAAAGTTATGGTTGGATCCTCTGGAGGAGGATTTGCCTTAATGACAGAAGCAATAAGTTTGTCTGGTATTTCAGAGTTACCTTTGGTTGTTTATTTATCTCAAAGAACAGGGCCAGCTACTGGAGTTCCTACTTATACTTCTCAAGGAGATTTAAAATTTGCTGTTAATGCAGGACATGGGGAATTTTCAAAAATAGTTATAGCTCCTGGAGATCCACAAGAATCAATCTTAAGAACAGAAGAATCTTTTTATCTTGCTACTAAATATAGAATACCAGTTATTTTGCTTGGAGATAAACATTTAGGAGAATTAGATTATTCTTTTAAAGAATTAAATAATTCTAATGTATCTAAGGAAAGGTTTATAATAGACAATCCCTCTCAAGACTACAAAACTTATCAGATGACTGATAACGGAGTTTCTCCCGTGGCAGTACCTGGACAAGGGCCAGTTGTTAAGGCTACCAGTTATGAACATGATGAATATGGGAACACTATAGAAGATGCAGAAGCCACAATAAAAATGAATGATAAAAGAATGAGAAAGGTAGATGGAATAGAAAAAGAGGTAAATAATTTAAATCCAGCTACGGTTTATGGCAAGGGTAAAAATTTAATAATTGGTTGGGGATCAACAAAAGGAGCTATAGTAGATGCTTTAAAAAAAATAGAAGATTTTAGATTTCTCCAAATTTCTTATATTGTTCCGTTTCCTAAAGAGATATTAAAACAAGAGGTTGAAAATTCAGATAGAGTTATTTTAATAGAAAATAATATGACAGGATTATTAGGAGGTATTATTAGAGAACAGACAGGAATAGATATTAAAGAAAGAATTTTAAAGTATGATGGTCGTCCTTTTACTGCAGAATATATAATAAAAAAGATAAATAATTAAAAACATGGAAGCAAAAGATTTTAATACAAAAGAACAAAATACTTGGTGCCCAGGATGTTCTAATTTGGGAATAAATCAAGCAGTAAAAGAGGCTTTGGCCGATTTAGTAAATGAAGGAAAAATTAAATCAAAAGATATTGCTATCTCTGCGGGTATAGGTTGTCATGCAAAAATATATGACTATTTAAATGTTAATGGTTTTTATGGATTACACGGAAGAACCATACCTGTTGCATTGGGCATTAAAATTGGTAATCCAGAATTAACCGTATTGGGTTTTGGCGGAGATGGAGACACTTATGCAGAAGGAATGGCTCATTTTGTTCATAATTGTAAACACAATGCTAACATGACTATGTTGGTTCATAATAATCAAACTTTTTCTTTAACAACAGGTCAATCTACCCCAACTTCTGAAAAAGGTTTCGTGGGGGCTTCTACTCCTTTTGGTGAAGAGGAATCGCCGATAAATCCTATGACATTAGCTTTAGTTAGTGGTGCTACTTTTGTAGCTAGAAGTTATGCGTTCGATATAACTCATTTGAAAGAAATTATTAAAAAAGCAATAAATCACAAAGGATTTTCTTTTGTAGAAATTTTACAGCCTTGTATAATATTTCACAATACAATTCCCTATTTCAAAGATCATATCTATAAATTAGAAGGGAATAATACTGGTGACATAGAAAAGGCAATAGAATTATCTAGAGAATGGGATTATTCTTTTGATAAAGATAAAAAAGTTTCTATAGGTATTTTTTATGAAACAAAAAAGACCACTTTAGAAGATCAATGGTCTCAATACGGAAAACCTTGTTATTTAATGGAAAGAAAAATAGATTGGGATAAACTTTCCAAAGAATTTAAATAGAATTATACTTTTTCTATTTGAGCTCCAAGTTTTTTTAACTTTTGTTCTATGTTTTCGTGACCTCTCTCTATTTGAGAGATGTTTTCTATTATAGTTTCTCCTTTAGCTGTTAGTGCAGCTAGAATTAAAGCGGCACCAGATCTAATGTCAGAAGTATTTATTTTGCTTCCAGTCAACTCTTTTTTTCCAAAAATTAGAGCTCTATGAGGATCTGTTATTTCAATATCAGCTCCAAGTTTTCTTAATTCATGAAGATGTTGAAATCTGTTCTCATAAAGAGGATCATGTATTAAACTCTTCCCTTCGGCTTGGGTTAATAATACAGATATTTGAGGCTGTAAATCTGTTGGAAATCCAGGATATGGCAGAACTTGTACTATCGCTGGAGAAAATTTATTACTAGGCTCCATTAAAATATCTTCACTTCCTGAATCATTATTCACTATTTTAAAATTAACTCCTATAATTTTCATTATCTTTAAGAATAAAGACATATGACAGGAGTTTATGTTTTTTATTCTTCCCTTTCCGTTGGTTAAAGCAAAAGCAATCATAAATGTTCCTGCTTCCAATAGATCGGGGCATATTTTGAATTCTGCTCCATTTAATTTTTCAGTACCAGTGATAGTGATAGTGTGGTTTCCTATCCCCTCCACATGAGCCCCCATTTTATTTAATAACATTCCTAAATCCTGAACTTGTGGTTCTGCGGCCGCTAATTCAATTTTAGTTTCTCCTTTTACTAAACAAGCAAACATCATTAATATTTCAGTGGCTGTTACTGAAAATTCTTTTAAAACTATCTTTTTCCCTTCTAAATTTTCTGGCGCCTCAAGAAAATAGAATCCATCTTTTTCATCAACTTTCACTCCAAACTCTTTTAAAGCTTCTATGTGAGTAGAAATTGGCCTTAATCCTATTTTATCTCCTCCTGGATGTGGTACTTTTATTTTTTTAAATCTAGCCAAAAGAGGACCAATTAATAAGACAGAAATCCTCATTTTTTCAAAGAGGTCTAAGGGTATCTTCTCTGGGTCTATATTTTCTGGATTTATTCTTACTTTTCTTTCTCCAATCCATTCTACTTGAGCCCCCATTCTTTTTAATATCTCAATATGGTCAATGGCATCAGAAACTAGAGGAATATTGTCTAGTATAGATGGTTCTTTGGAAAGCAAAACAGCGGATAAACAGGCTCCGGCTGAGTTTTTATATCCTGAAATTTCTACTTCCCCAGATAGATTTACGCCTCCTTTTACTAGAAATTTATCTTGCATAATTAGTATTTTTACTCTACAATAAACGATAACTTATGTCAAAAATGACTAAAAAAATAGTCTGTATAGGCGGTGGCAGTGGAGTTTCAATGGTGCTTTCTGGCTTAATAGATTATCCTTATAATCTTGCTGCAATTGTTACAATGTTTGACAATGGTGGTTCAAGCGGAAAGCTTAGAAAAGAATTGGGAGTTTTGCCCTTAGGAGACGTAAGAGCTTGTCTTTCTGTTTTATCTAAAGAAAAAGCTATAACTCCCCTTTTTTACTCTCGTTTTCAGAGGGGGAAACTAAAAGGACATAATCTGGGTAATCTGATTATTGCCGCAGCTGAACAACTAACAGGAAGCCTAGAAAAAGGAATAGAAAGAATCGGAGCTATACTGAAAATAAAAGGAAAGGTTTTGCCTGTGGCCTTGGAAAGCGCTCACATTAAAGTTGTTTTAAATAATGGTAATAAAATAGTAGGAGAGGAAGAAATAATTAATTGCCGAGACGTATCTAGAATTGGAATAAGAAAAATTTCATTAGAACCGAAAGTTAAAGTAAATCCATCCGCTATTCGTGCGATAAAAGAAGCTGATTTGATTATTATTGCCCCTGGAAAGTTTTATACAAGTGTTATTCCTAATCTTTTAGTGGAAGGAATCTCCGAAGCCATTACAAAATCATCTGCTCCGAAATTTTTAATTACTAACTTAATGACTCAAGCAGGCAATACAGATGATTTAAAAGTAGAGGATTTTGTTAGAATTATAGAAAGTTATTTAGGTGAGGGCAAAATAGACAGAATTATTTTTAATACTTCAAAGCCTTCTCCTGCTTTAATGAAAAAAGTCAGAGAAGTTTTCCCTCGGGCAGACGTTGTCAATTACGATAAGCGTCTATTAAAAGATAAAAAATTTATTGGAGGAAACTTTATAGATAAAAATATTTATAAGTCCAATCCTAATGATATTTTAGTAAGGGGGCAAAATAAAAGAACAATGCTTCTTCATGATTCTAAAAAATTGGGAGGAGTCATTAATAAAATATTATGCAAGCTATAATATTGGCAGCGGGAGAAAGTTCTCGTTTTTGGCCATTAAATAAAATACATAAATCTCAAATATTTTTCTTTGGAAAGCCATTAATTTATTGGACGATAAAGAGTCTTTCAGATAAAGGGATAAAGGATATTAT
>CAZEZZ010000004.1:20529-24583 GCA_964515885.1 uncultured Candidatus Saccharibacteria bacterium | reverse complement strand
CTGTTATTACAAATTTAAGTCCAGAACATATTGAATCTCATGGTGGGTTCGAAAACTATAAGAAAGCTAAAGGAAAATTATTTGCTTCTACAACAAAAGTTCATATTGTTAATATAGACGACAAAAATTCAGAATATTTCTTAAATTTTAATGCTGATAAAAAATATACATATGGATGGGAAAAAGGAGATTTTAATACTAAAAATACCAACTTTAAACTTCCTCTAGTTGGAAGGTTTAATATTTATAATGCTTTAGCTTCAATATGTGTAGGTGTTTCTCAAGGGATAAGTTTAGATATTTGCCAGAAAGCTTTAGAAAAAGCTAAAAGTATTCCAGGAAGAATGGAAGAAGTTATCTCTACCCCATTTAAAGTTGTTGTTGATTATGCCGTAACTCCAGATGCCCTAGAACAACTTTATAAAACTATTAAAGAAACTTATTCTCCTTCTAGAATAATTTCCGTATTTGGATCTTGCGGAGGTGGAAGAGATAAATGGAGAAGACCTATACTGGGCGAAATAGCTTCTAGATATTGCCAACAGATAATAATTACTAATGAGGACCCATACGATGAGGATCCAATGGAAATAATAAATCAAATTGCAGAAGCTACAAAAGGTAAAGTTATAAAAATATTAGACAGAAGAGAGGCTATACAAAAAGCTTTGCAAGTAGCTAAACAAGGAGACATAGTTCTTGTTACGGGCAAAGGGTGTGAACCTTGGATTATGGAAGCTAAAGGAAGAAAAATACCTTGGGATGATAGGCAAATAGTTAGAGAAGAATATAAAAAATTATAAAAAATATAAATATAAGACCATAAAAAGAAAACTGTTTAAAAGCAATCTCCTTTTTTATGAATTATAAAGGGCTATAGACAAAGACCAATTTTTCCACTATAATCAGAAGACATCGTTAGAATAAGAATAAAAATGAAAAATAAAATGTCTAAATCAATTAAAAAACATATACGCACGGAAAAAGCTCGTATTCGCCGAGAAGCCTTTAGTGTTAAAGAAGAAAAAGATAAAATAAATAAACTATACCAGAGCTTAACAAAAAAAGATGATAATAAAGTTGCTGGAAGCACAAAAAATAAAGATTAAAGATGATCTTTCTTTAGTTATCCCTTTTTTCTCCGATGGAGATATTAAGATTGAAAATCCTCAAATATCCACAGAGGTAAAGAAATTCTCTAAATATATTAAAAATATCCAGGAAGGAGATTTTAAGTTTTTTAGTACGGGGAAAGAATCTTTCCTCTTTTTAAATGTTGGAGAAAAAAAGAAATGGAATCACAGAAGATTTTTTTTAAGCATAAGAAAAATAACTAAATATTTAAAACAAAACAAAGTTGAAAATGCCATTTTGTTTTTGGACAAAATTATTCCTCAAAAATCAGACGTATCGTTAACTTCTAGAAGGGTAGTAGAAAATATTTTAATGGCAGATTATGAGTTTAATAAATATAAATCAGTTCCTAAGAATGGATGGCCTAAAATAAGATCATTGGGAATAGTTTGGGCTGATAAATTAAAATATCAAAAAGAATTCTTAAAAGGAGAGAAATTAGCAAAAATAATAAATTTTGTTAGGGATATTTCTAATACTCCAGGAGGAGAGATGACTCCCCAAAAATTAGCAGAAGCATCTGTTAATATGGCCAGAAAGAATAAAAACATAAAAACAGAAGTGTTTGATGAAAAAAGAATAAAGAAACTAAAACTGGATGGAATATTAGGTATTTCTCAGGGAAGCTTTCAAAAACCAAGATTTATTATTCTAAAATATTTTGGAAAGAAAAATGATAAAAATATAGATTTAGCCTTTATTGGGAAAGGAGTAACTTTTGACTCCGGAGGGCTGAACATTAAACCGCCAGAAGCTGGAATGAATGAAATGTATTTAGATATGTCTGGAGGATCAGCTGTTTTGGGTGCGATAGTAGCTATTAGCGAACTTAAGTTACCATTAAACGTTGTCTCTTTAATACCGGCCGTAGAAAATATGCCTTCTGATCGTGCAATTAGACCAGGAGACATTATCAGAGCTTATAATGGGAAAACGATAGAAATAGCCAATACTGATGCCGAGGGAAGAGTTATTATGGCAGACGCTTTATCTTATGCTGAAAAGAATTTTAAACCTAAAATGATGATAGACGTAGCTACTCTTACGGGTTCTGCTTTGTCTGCCTTAGGGCAAAGAGCTATTTGTTTAATAACTAATTCAGAAAAAATAGAAGACAAACTTCGTATCATTGGAGAAGAGTCTGGAGATTATGTTTGGCCTCTGCCTTATTGGGAGGAGTACGAAGAAGATATTAAAGGAGACGTCGGGGACATATTAAATTCTAGTAAAGTTAGACATGGAGGAGCTATAACGGCAGCAATGTTTCTTAAGAATTTTGTTAATGATGTTCCTTGGGTTCATTTAGATATTGCTCCCACGATGACTTCCATAGAGAGCCAAGGCTTGTCTAAGGGAGCCACTGGCACAGGAGTTAGATATCTTGTTAGGTTAGCCGAAATGTTTGAAAAAATTAAATAATATCTATTTAACAAAAATTAAAATAGGCTTTTTACCATATAAGTATTTTCCAATTTGTACCCTAATTTTTTATAATATCCCCTTACCCCTACACCTGAAATAACGGTTATTTTTTTTGCCTCATATTCTTTTTTCGCTATTTTTTCAGCTTCTTTCATTAGCTTTTTACCTAACCCCTTGTGTTGAGGTGATTTTTCTTGTTTAGAATCTATTGATTGAAGTTGACCAAAGGTATGTATTTCCCGAATAAAAGCATCATTATTCTCAGTCATTCTTAATCTTAAGAGACTATATAATTTATCCTTTTCTTTATTTTCAAAAGTTAAGAATATCTCATTACCATCTGAAGCTTTATAATTTTCTCTAAAAAGATAGAGTTTTTCCTTGGAATTATATTTTTCCCTTACCTCTCTACATCTTATACATTTACATTTCCAATCACTTGATTCCATGTCGTTCTTTAGAATCTGTCTAAGGTTTGTAATCTTAGCGGGTCCTGAAACAATGCTAGAAGCAGGGATGTCTCTGGTTATCCTTTGTATTCTGACATACGGAGGAATTATTTGTTTAATATTTTTTACTAGGGTTATTAATTGATTTTCCTTGTATGGTTTATATTTTTTCTTTAGCCATAATTTGTATAAACCAGTTCCTTTAATTAGGGCACAAGGATATATCTTTAAAAAGTCAGGTTGAAATTCTGGATTAGAAAATAATTCTTTAAACATTTCTTCGTCTCTTTTTAAACTAGATCCAATTAGATTTGGCATCATTTGATAAAGAACTTTAAATCCATAGTCTTTTAATAATTTAGTTGCTGAAATTATTGCTTTTCTATCGTGCCCTCTTGAGTTCAATTTTAAAACATCATCGTATATTGATTGGATTCCAAGCTCTACCATTGTTACCCCTAGTTCTCTTAAATGATTTATTTCTTTTTGGTTTATAAAGTCTGGTCTGGTTTCAATGGAAAGTCCCACCATTCTGTGTTCTGCTGTTTCATTTGATTTTTGAGCTTCTTTTAAATTTTTGCTTTTCTTCCCGTTGCAAGCTTCAAAACATCTTTTGATAAACCAATTCCTATATGTTTTAGGATAATAGCTCCAGGTTCCTCCAATTGTTCTTAATTCTACTTTATCAGTTGGATGTCCTTGATTATTCAACATTTCTATTCTTTTCTGGGTTTGCAAATATGGATCAAACTTTAATTTTTTAGCCCTTTCTACAGCTGGCTCGCCAGACAAATAGCTTTTAGGTAAGTTTTTTTCTGTTGGGCAAAAGATGCATTTCCCAGGACAATCATACTCTTTAGTTAATACAGAAATATTAACAATGCCAGACAAAGATCTAATCGGCCTAGTTCTTAATATTAATTGGATTCTAGGATTCTTTTTAATCTTTCTCTTTTTTACTAATTCATGGTAATTTTTAAGAATAGATATATTGGTGGGACAAGGAGCTTTATATTTTTTAGATATAGCTCTTTTCACCTTATTCAAAT
>CAZEZZ010000004.1:7111-20429 GCA_964515885.1 uncultured Candidatus Saccharibacteria bacterium | reverse complement strand
ATGGATAAAGATTACGCTAAAAAGATATTAGAGGAAACTAGAGAAAATTACAATATTATATCTCAAGACTTTTCCAGAACTAGAAATAAGTTTTGGGAAGAAATGGGGTTTATCTCCAAATACGTAAATGATAACGAGAAGGTTTTAGATTTGGGATGTGGCAATGGAAGATTATATGAATTATTTCAAGATAAAACCATAGATTATTGTGGAGTTGATTTTTCAGAGAAACTTATAGATATAGCTAAAAAAAGATATCCTCAATTTAAATTCCAAGTGGCTGATGCTTTAAACTTACCATTTCCTGCTGATTATTTCGATAAAGTTTTTAGTATAGCTGTATTGCATCATATCCCCTCAAAAGAGTTGAGGTTAAAGTTTTTACAGGAAGTAAGAAGAGTTTTAAAACCAGAAGGTATATTAGTGTTGAGCGTATGGCATTTTAATTCTTTTAAGAATATTAAATTTTTTCTTGATTGTTTATGTTTAAGAATATTTTCTAGAAAAAAAATTGATAGCGGTGATACCTTTATTCCATGGGGGAAGAAATTGTTAAGATATGTTCATAATTTTTCCAAAAAGGAATTAACTGAAATTGTTAAAAAAGCTGGGTTTAAAATTATAGACGTAAGGATAATAAGTAGGTTAAAGACTAAAGAAAGTAACATTTTAATTGTTGCAGAAGACTTTTTATAGGTTTGACAGGAAGTTTTCTTATAGTTAGAATACGAATCGAGGAGGTGCGGGTTTTATACCCTATGGACAGATAATTTTTAAAAAAGGAGATCACAGCGGCCGCCTAGTTAATGTCCAACTGGACTTAGGTACTTAATCGATTTTTTTGGGAATTATTTCCTCCTCACTAAAGCAGAGGCTTCCAGCCTCTTTTTTAGTTGGGAATATATGCTAAAATTAAAGCATATGGCATATAAAAACAAATTTAAAATAGCAGTAGCTGGAGCGGCAGAAGAGCATGTTTGCTCTAAAACGGCAACAAAATTAGCTGAAGAAGTTGGAAAAGAAATAGTTCGTCAAGGATGTATTGTGGTCACCGGAGCTACTACAGGAATGCCTCATTATGCGGCTATCGGGGCCAAGAAAGCTAAAGGACTATCTATAGGGTTTTCTCCAGCAGCGACAGAAATAGCTCATGTTAAAAAATATAGACTACCCTATGATGCTTTTGATGTCATAGTTTATACTGGATTTGGATATGCTGGTAGAAACTTATTAATGACTAGGGCTGCAGATGGAGTAATAATTATATGTGGGAGAATGGGAACCTTGAATGAATTCACAATTGCTTTCGAAGATGAAAAACCAATAGGGGTCATGTCTGGTTCTGGTGGAATAGCAGATGAATTAAATCAGATAGTTAAACGTCCGTTTAGAGGAAGGATGAATATGATTTATTCTACAGAGCCCAAGGAATTAGTTAAGCAATTAATAAAATTGATCAAAAAAGAAAAAGGTCGTCTTTAAAATAAATATTTTAATATGGCAGAAAAAAAATTAAAAGAAATAGGTAAAGTTATACATTATTTTGATCATGTTGGAGTAGCTGTTATTAATTTATCTAATAAATTAAAAGTAGGAGATACGATAAGAATAATTGGAGGAGAGAGTACTGATTTTGACCAAAAGATTGATTCTATGGAGGTAGATCACAAAAAGATAAAGGAAGGTAAAAAGGGAGACGAGATAGGAATGAAGGTAAAAGAAAAGGTTAGAAATGGATATAAGGTATATCTAGAGTAAATAATTTAAAAGATTAAAATAGAAAGGATGTTTGGTTTTAGTAAAAACAGTGTTTTCTCTTTATTTATTTTTATAGGGAGTATGGTTGGAGCGGGAATTTTTGGTCTTCCCTATGTTATTTCTAAAAGCGGAGTTATCCCCGCCCTTTTTTATTTTATAGTCTTGGGAGGGATAATGCTTCTTCTCAATTTGTTTTACGGAGAAATATTTTTAAGGACGAAAGAAGATTGTAGGTTAGCTGGTTTATCTAGAAAGTATTTGGGCAAAAATTATGGGAGACTTACATCTCTCTCTGTGTTTGTAGGTTTAACAGGAGCTTTATTAGCTTACATTATTCTTGGAGGAAAATTTTTAAGTCTTTTATTGTCTTCTGTGATTACTGTTGATCCATTTCATTGCAGTTTATTCTTTGGGTTAGCCTTAATTCCTTTTATTTTTAAGGGAGTAAAATTAATAGCTCCTGTGGAAATTTTTACAAATGCAGTATTTTTCATTATCATTTTCGTTATTTTTATTTTAGGATTTCCTAAGGTAGAGCTTCAAAATTTTTCTTTAATTGACCTTCCTAATATTTTACTTCCTTATGGAATAATATTATTTTCTTTAGCTGGATTCTCGGCAATTCCAGAAGTAGAAGCGGTATTAAAAACACCTAACGAGAAAAAGAGTCTTAAGAAAATTATTATTTTATCTTTTGCAATAGCAATTTCTTTATATGTTGTTTTTGCTTTTGTAGTTGTAGGTATAAGTGGAAATAATACCTCTACAGATGTTTTTAATGGGCTTATTCCTTTCTTGGGCCCAGAGATAATTTTTATTGGTTCTCTGGCTGCTTTTATTACCTTGGCAGATTCTTTTTTAATAGTTGCTCTCTGTTTGAGAAACAGCTTAGTCCGTGATCAAAGGACGCCAAAATTATTAGCTAATTCGCTTGTAACTTTTATACCAATAGTTTTATTTTTAATAGGTTTAAGAGGATTTATTGAGGTTATAGGATTTTTAGGGACGCTAATTGGTGTCGTAGAGGGAGTAGTGATTATTTTGTTATTTAAAAAAGCCAAAGAATTAGGAAATCATAATCCAGAGTATACAATAACCGTTCCTAAAATAGTACTTTTCTTGTGTGCAGCCTTTTTAATCTTAGGAGCAGTTCTTCAATTGCTGAAATTTTAATTGAAGCGAAAGATGAAGCTAAAGCTTCATCGTCACGCTATTATTGTGAATTATTATTAATTAATTAATGTCGCTGGTCAATGAATCTAAAGATTCATTTCCACTCATTTTTATTAACATAAAAATTCGTAAATGAAATTTATAGCAGATCTTCATATACATTCTAAATATTCCAGAGCTACCTCTAAAAATATGGATTTGGAAAGCCTGGATAAGTGGGCCAAGATAAAAGGAATAAAAGTTATAGGAACTGGAGACTTTACTCATCCTGAGTGGATAGCTAATCTAAAAGAAAAATTAAAACCAGCAGAAACTGGCTTGTTTAAATTAAAGAAAGATGACCAAGGGACACGTTTTCTTTTAACTTCTGAAATAAGCTGTATTTATTCTAAGAATAATAAAGTTAGAAAAATTCATATATTAGTTTTTGCTCCGTCCTTTGAGGCAGTTGAGAAAATAAATACTAAATTAAATAAGATTGGTAATCTAAAATCAGATGGTAGGCCAATTTTAGGATTAGACGCTAAGGAGTTAGCTAAGATTGTTCTTGAGTCTGATCCTACTTGTATGGTTGTTCCCGCCCATATTTGGACTCCTTGGTTTTCTCTTTTTGGTTCAAAATCAGGGTTTGATTCTATAGAAGAATGTTTTGAAGAATATTCTAAATATATTTATGCTATGGAAACTGGTCTTTCTTCTAATCCAGCTATGAATTGGAAAATATCAGCTTTAGACAAAATAACTCTTATTTCAAATAGTGACTGTCATTCCCCTCAAAAGCTTGGTAGAGAGGCAAATGTATTTGATACAGAATTAAGCTATCCTGCCATTACGGAAGTTTTAAAAACAAAAAATTCCAAAAAGTTTCTATATACTATAGAATTTTATCCAGAAGAAGGAAAATATCATTTTGATGGACATAGAAACTGTAATGTTGTTTTATCTCCAAAGGAGACTAAAAAATATGGAGAAATTTGTCCTGTTTGTGGAAAACCATTAACAGTAGGTGTTTTAAATAGGGTAGAAAAATTAGCTGACAGAAAAGAAGGTTTTATTCCCCCAAACCATATTCCGTTTAAGAGTTTAGTTCCTTTGAACGAAATAATATCAGACGTTATAGGCGTTGGCGTAGCTTCTAAGGCAGTAGGAATAGAATACGATAATTTAATTAATAAGATTGGTTCAGAGTTTGAAATTTTATTAAATACTAAAGAAAGTGCTTTAAAGAAAGTCACTAGTGTGGAAATAGCAGAGGGGATAATTAAAGTTAGAGATGGTAAGGTTTTTAAATCTCCAGGATATGATGGTGTCTTTGGAAAAATAAGTGTTTCGTCTAAAGATAAAGAAAAACTTTCTATAAATCAAAAGAGATTGTTTTAAATTATTATATAAAAAAAGTCCCCGTCTAGATAATGGTTCTATAAGACGGGGATTTGGTTTTAGAGGTTAGCGGTTTTCGCTTCGTGAAGTTGTCCCTCCGAAATCCTATATGCTTTATCATCTTTAATGATGAGCAGTATTCCCGTTTCAGTTTGAGGGCAACTTATATCGAAAACGCCATTTCCCTTTCCGGCTATGTCTTCCGGAATATTGTCGGGGTTTATTTCTTCCGCGAAATCTTCCCAGTTTTTGGGTAAATCTTTAATCTTCACCCGATTCCTCCTTGTTATAATATTAGAAAAAATTAAACAACTAAAGTATTAATAAAATAAATGATATTATTTGTCAATTTTAGCAATCTCTTTTTTGAGTTCTTTTAGAATTTCTGCTTCTTCCCCTTTTTTAATTATTTTTCCTTTTTTCATTAGTAAAGCTAAAGAATCTCCACTCCCTACAATAGCTAAGAAGGATTCTTTTCCTTCTCCCAAGCCATTAACTACGCATCCCATAACAGCAATTTTTACTGGTTTTTTAGTTGAGGCAGTTAGCTCCTCTAACTCTTTGGCAATTTTAATGACGTTTATTTTTGACCTAGAACAAGTTGGGCAACTCACTATTTTTACCCCTCTTTCTCTCAATTCCAAACTCTTCAATATTTCCCAACCAACCAAGACTTCTTTCACTGGATCTGCGCTTAGGGAAACTCTGATAGTATCTCCAATCCCTTTTAACAAAAGATATCCAATTCCAATAGAGGATTTTATTGTTCCTGAGAAATAAGTCCCAGCTTCCGTTATGCCCAAATGGATTGGATAGTTAGTTTTTTTAGATAATAATTCGTGAGCTTTTATGGTTCTTAACACATCAGGTGCTTTTAGAGAGATAACTAAGTTGTGAAAATCCAAATTTTCTATTAATTTTACGCTTCTCATAGCAGATTTTACCATCATCTCTGCGGTAGCTTTTTTTCTTTTGCCCAATATATCTTTTTCTAGGGATCCACTATTAATACCTATTCTTATAGATATATTTTTCTTTTTTGCTAAAGTAACTATTTCTTTTAATGATTTTTTAGGAAAATTTCCTGGATTTATCCTTATTTTATCTGCGCCTTGCCTTATTGCTTCTAATGCTAATTCACCTGAAAAATGAATATCAGCCACTAATGGAATGTTTATTTGTTCTTTTATCTTTTTAATGGCTTGGGCAGATTTTAAATCAGGAATACTCACTCTTATGATTTCACATCCTGCATTTTCTAAATCTTTTATTTGTTTTACTGTTTTTTTTACATCCCAAGTCGGCGTATTTGTCATAGATTGGATGCGAATAGGCAGTCCCTTCCCGATTTTTATATTTCCTATTTTAATTATTTTAGTTTTTTTTCTAACCATTGCACTATTTTATTTATTTCCCAATTTGGAGTAGATGTTCCTGATACTATCCCTAGAGTTTTTACGTTTTTTAAATTCTTCTTTTTAAAATCTTTTTGGTTATTAACCATAAAAACAGTCTTTTTATTTTTTTTAGCCAAAGCAGCTAAGCGTTTAGTATTGGCCGAACTTTTTGATCCGATTACTAAAATAGCATCAACCTGCTTGAATATCAAATTTAGTTCTTTCCGTCTAATTTGAACTTCTGGACAAATAGTATTTATATATTTTATATCCTTATGGCTTTTTTTAAGAATATTTAATATTAAATTAACATTTCCTAAATTTTGTGTTGTTTGAGCGACTACTCCTATCTTTTTAAAATGAGGAAGTTTTTTAGCCTCTTTTTCATTTTCCACAATAATAGCTTTATTTTTTGCGTATCCTTTAATCCCTTTTGTTTCGGAGTGTTTTTTATCTCCGATAATAATAACCTGATAGCCTTGTTCAAACAATTTTTTAGAAATTAATTGGACCCTCTTTACAAGAGGGCAAGTGGCATCTTTGAGTATTATTTTATTATCTAATTTAACCTTAATGGGAGGAATTCCGTGAGCTTGAATTATTAAGGTTCCTGGTTTAGCTTGTTTAACTTCTTTAACAAATTTAACTCCCAGTTTTTTAAATTTATTAATAACTTCTTCGTTGTGAACGATATTTCCCAGGAACTGAATAGGCTTTTTATCTTTCTTTACGCTTTTATCTGCCATCAATATGGCTCTTTTAACTCCAGAACAGAAACCTATATTTTTAGATATAATAATTTTCATACCGAACTTTTATTTATAAAAGTGAAGGTCGAAATGAAGCCTTGCTTCATTGAGTATTCTTGCCAGGCAGCGATGAAGTAAACTTCATCTTTAACTTCACTGCGGTTCGTTGGGTGAGCGAGGAGATTCGAACTCCCGCTAAGAGTTCCACAAACTCTTGTGCTAACCGCTACACTACGCCCACCATAACAGCTATACTATACATAAAAATAGGCTTTTTAGCAACGTTACTTTTGGGGTTGACACGATTTTCTAAGAGCTTATACTAAAATATAGCTTAAAGTAATGAATAATTTAACCACTAAACAATTAAACAGAACCTCTTTAGCCTCAAAATGGACTTATTCAGTTATTGTCTTAGGTTTTGTTAAAATGTTTAAACGATAAAGGGAGTTAAATAAAATTATTAAAAGAATTATTTAACCCCCTACAAAAAGGGGGCTTTTAAAAACATGATAATAGAAAAAAAGTTTTATCTAACTAAAGAGGGGTTAAAAAAGCTTGAAAGAGAGCACAGTGATTTGATTGAATTGAAATTAGCAAAAACAAAAGGAGAAGAAGCTCCAAAGGTTTTGCAGTCTGAAGATTTAAATCCGGAGTATTTGGCTTTTCAAGAAGATATAAGCTTTTTGGAATCAAGAATAACTGAACTAGATATTATATTTAAAAATCAAGTTTTGATAAAAACTCCAAGAGGAGAAGAAAAGAAGAAAATAAATCTAGGAGCCACAATTTTAGTAGATGTAGATGGTCAAAAAGATGAATTTACTTTAGTGGGATCTTTAGAGGCTAACCCATCTTTGGGTAAGATTTCTGATGAGTCTCCTGTTGGAGGCTGTCTCTTGGGTCATAAGGCTGGAGAGGCAGTAGTAGTTTCTTCTCCAATAAAGACAACCTATAAAATTAAAAAGATAAAATATAATATTTCCTAATTTAAAATATCTGAAAAAGGGTAATTCCCTTTTTTAGTTTAATATTATATATGAAAGAAATTGTTGATTTTTTAATCAAAGCCGGAGACCTTAAAAAGATTAAGAGAAGTGGTTGGGTTTTAAGAGGCATAAAAGACCCAGAAACTATAGCTGATCATACTTTTCGTACGGCAATAATGGCTTTGGTTTTGTGTAGTGGGAAAAAACTTAATCAAGAGAAAGTTATTAAAATGTCATTAATACATGATCTTTGTGAAGTATATGCTGGAGACGCAACTCCATACGATAGTATTTTACCAAAAGATAAAAAACAACATAAGAAAATTTTTAACAGTTGGCTTCGTTTAACTAAAAGCCAAAAAGAATCTTATTACAAGAAAAAATATAAGAAAGAAAAGAAAGGTTTAGATTTACTTGTTAAATACTTACCATCAAAGATAAAAAAAGAAATAAAAGACTTATGGGAAGAATATGAAAAAGGAACTTCAAAAGAGGGTAGATTTGTCCGTCAATTAGATAGAATGGAAAATCTACTCCAAGCTTTAGAATATTGGGAAAATAAGAAAAATTTTGCTATAGGTCCTTGGTGGGTACAGATAGAGGAGTTAATAGATGATCCAACTTTATTCCAGCTTATGGAAGCTTTAGATAAAAGATTTCATCAAAATAGAAAATAGAAATAAAATTATTTTTAATAATAATCATAGGGGATGTTCCCCTTTTTTATTTATCTTTAACAAAATATGCAGTATAATCAATAAATCATGAAAAAAATATTGCTTTTAATTATCTCTCTATCGATAGGTGTAGGCATATTGGCTTGGGTGTTAGATATGGTTGTTTGGGAAGAGTTGAAAAAAGATTTCTTACTCTTTAAAGGGACAGATGGTTTAATAATTCTTGGTCTTACCTTATTAACAATGGCCGTAGGAATCTGGAGATGGAGAGAAGTATTAAAAGGTATTGGGGTAAACTTATCTTTTAAGAAAATGATAGGTCCTTATTTGTCTGGGTTCTCTGTTATGTTTTTAGCTCCAGTATTAGTTTGGGGCGGAGAAGTTCTTAGAACTTATGTTTTAAAACAAAGGAATGATGTTCCTTGGACAAAAGGAATGGCCTCTGTGGTAATAGATAGAATACTGGAATGGACTACTAATTTTGTAGTTATTTTTTTTGGTATTATATTTTTTATATTTTTTAATGATTTTTCTATTAATAATTTAATAATAATTTTGGGAGGAATATTTTTATTTCTTGGGATTATTCTAATATATTTCTTTATCAAATGTTACAAAAGAGAAAGCATCGTCTCTGTTTTTTTTAAAAATAAAACAAATAAAATTTTAGAAGTAGAAAAAGAAATATTTAATTTCTTTAAAAAAAATAAATTGACTGTGTGGAAATCAATATCTTTATCTTTTTTAAGAGCTGGGGTTATGGGCGTTAGAGTTTGGTTCTTAATAACTTTTTTGGGAAAGAGTATTGGAGCACTTTCTGCCTTATCTGTTTTAGGATTTTCTTATTTAGCGGTTATGATTCCTATTCCTACTGCTTTGGGAACGCATGAAGCCATCCAATCTTTCGCTTTTAATTCTTTAGGATTTGGAATTTCTTCAGCGACAGCTTTTACTATGATAATTAGAGCAGCAGAGCTTATAATTGCTTTTGTCGGAGTAATTTTATTATTTAGATTTGGAATTATTATAATAAAAGATAAGCTTTTAAAGAAAATAGAAACTTTAGCAGATGAAGATTAAATAAATGTTTAACTCTATTAATAAAATAATAAAAGTATTAACCTGTTCAGACGTTCTTTTGTTGACTGGATTTGGATTTATAGCTCCAATATTCGCTATTTTTATTAATGAAAGAATAACGTTTGGCGATCCAGGAGAAGCAGCTAAAGTAGCTGGTTTTGCAATGGCTATTTATTGGGGAGTTAAATCTGTCCTTCAGATACCAATTGGCAATTATTTAGATAAAAATCATGGAGAAAGAGATGATATTATGTTTGTAATTTTAGGTAATATAATAGTTGCCTTCGCAGTTTTTTCTTATATATTTAGTTCTTTGCCTTGGCATATTTATTTAATTCAAGCCGTTTATTCTATCGGAATGGCTATGAATATACCTGCTTGGACAGCAATATTTACTAGGCATATTGATAAGGGGAAAGAAGCTTTTGAATGGGCAGCAAGAAGTACTGCAATTGGTCTTGGGGCTGGAATATCTGGAGCCCTTGGCGGGTTATTTGTGTCTAAATTTGGTTTTAGTCCATTATTTATTGTGATGGGAATACTTATTTTACTTTCTTCTTTGTTGCTATTTGTAATTCTTTGGGAAATATCTCCAAGGGATAAAAAAACTCCTAGGGCTCCTGAGGCAAAAGCTTTGCAGGAGCCACAATTACCAAAAGGCTGATAAATTAAATTTCGTTGGCGATGAAAATTTATTTTCATTTTAAATCTCACCTGTAAAACAGGCTCGATGAATAATCAAATATTAGCTAAAATATTCTATGATATTGCAGAATATCTGAAGATGGATGAAGTGCAATTTAAACCTTATGCCTATCAGAAGGCTGCTATGTTTTTGGAGAAGTTAGAAGAAGACGTTCAAGATATTTATGATAAAGATGGAATAAAAGGATTAATAGCTCTTGAGGCAATTGGAAAAAGTATTGCTGAGTTGATAGAAGAATATTTAAAAACTGACAAAATAAAGTATTATCAATCTTTTAAAAAAAGACTTCCATTAAACTTAGGGGAGTTGATTAATGTTGAAGGAATGGGGTCTAAAAAAGCTAAAGTTCTTTATCAAAAATTAGGAGTTACAGATTTAAAAACTTTGGAAAAAGCAGCTAAGTCTCATAAAATAGCTCCCCTCTTTGGTTTTGGAGAAAAAACAGAGAAGAATATTTTAGAAGGAATAGAATTTTTAAAAAGAAGTAAGGGAAGGTTTCTTCTAGGAGAGATACTGCCAGAAACAAAAAAAATAATTGAAAAATTAAAATCATTAAAAGAGGTAGAACAAATCAGTCCAGCCGGATCTATCAGGAGAAGAAAAGATACCATAGGAGATGTTGATATTTTAGTAACCACTAAGAATCCCAAAAAAGTTATGGATTTTTTCTTGTCTTTCCCAGAAATAATTAAAGTTTGGGGGAAGGGTCAGACGAAATCTTCCATTAGGACAAGACAAGGATTTGACGTTGACTTAAGAGTTTTAAAAAATAAAAGCTATGGTTCTGCTCTTCAGTATTTTACAGGGTCAAAAGAACATAATATAGCTACCAGAAAGATAGCTATTCAAAAAGGATTAAAACTTTCAGAATATGGATTATTCAAAGGATCTAAATTAATAGCTGGCTCTTCAGAAAAAGGAATTTATAAAGCTCTGGGATTAGATTGGATAGAACCTGAATTGAGGGAGGACAGAGGAGAGATAGAAGCCGCTAGTAAAAAGAAATTACCTAAATTAATAGAATATAAAGACATAAAGGGAGATTTGCACTGTCATTCTAATTGGGATGGAGGTGAAGATTCAATAGCTGAAATGGTTAAATCTGCGAAGAGTCTAGGGTATGAATACATAGGAATTTCAGATCATACTAAATTTCTAAGAATAGAAAATGGGCTAGATGAAAAACAATTAGATAAGAGGAATAAAGAGATTGATAATTTAAACAAAAAGCAGAAAGCGTTCAAGATATTAAAAGGTGCAGAGGTTAATATTTTAAATGATGGATCTATAGACATAAAAGACGAAAGTTTGGAAAAATTAGATTACGTTATAGCCGGAATTCATTCTAATCTTAAAATGCCCAAAGAACAGATGACAGAAAGGATAATTAAAGCTATGAAAAATCCTAATATTGATATTCTTGCTCACCCAACAGGAAGAATATTAAAAAAAAGAGATGAGTATCAGTGTGATTTTGATAAAATACTTAAAGCAGCGAAAGAATATAACGTTACTTTAGAAATAAACGCTTCCATGGAAAGAATGGATTTAAATGATCAAAATATTAAAAGAACCAAAGAAGCGGGAGTTAAAATGATCATTAACACAGACGCTCACCACAGAAGCCATTTAAAGAATATGGAATTGGGAATATCTCAAGCCAGAAGAGGGTGGGCAGAAAAAAAAGATATCATCAACACTAATTTTGTTAAGAAATTATTAACTTATTTTAATTAGTCTATGCCAAGTGAAAAATCAGCCGGAGCAGTAATTTTTAGAAAAGAGGGGGAAGAAATTAAATACCTCCTCTTGTTTTATCACTCAGGAATAAGAAGGAAAAATTCTTTTTGGGATTTTTCTAAAGGTCACATCGAAAAAGAAGAAGATGAAATTACCACTGCCAAAAGAGAGACAAAGGAAGAAACAGGATTAGATGATTTAGTTTTCTTTAAGGATTTTGAAGAAAAAATACAATACTTTTTTAAATTTAAAGAACAAACAATTTCTAAAACAGTAGTTTTCTTTTTGGCTGAAACAAACAATAAAAATGTTATCATTTCTTCCGAGCACGAAGGATTTAAATGGTTGTCATTTGAAGAAGCATTAAAATTGTTGACTTTCCAGAACGGTAGGGATATTCTCAACAAAGCTAATAATTATTTAAATAAATAAGATATGTTACCTCAAGTAAAAACAAAAAGTCAAAAACTAACTAAATATAAAAATTTAGTTTCTTCAAAGGAGTTAAAAGAAATAAAAACGCTTAGTAAATCGCTCAAGGGGTTAAAAGTTTTTCATGTTAATGCTACTCCAAGAGGAGGAGGAGTGGCTGAAATATTAAAAAGTTTAGTTCCTTTAATGAAGGGAGTTGGGCTAAAGGCTGAATGGTATACAATTCCTCCTAGAAATAGCTTTTTTAAAATAACTAAGGAGATGCATAACGCCCTTCAGGGAAAAAGCTATAAGTTTCCTTTCGCAGACAGGAAAAAATATATTTTCCATATGGCTAAAACAGCAGAAGCCATGAAAGACATGAAACCAGATATTTGGGTTATACATGATCCTCAACCAGCTGGAGTTATTATGTTTTTGCCTAATTTCCATCCCGCTATTTCAAGAATACATATTGATTTAACCTCTCCCAATATGGATGTTTGGAAGTTTGTAGCCAGTTTTTTAGAGTGTTACGACAAGACAATTTTAAGTTCTAAAGATTTTGTTCATAGTGAAATTAAAAATAAAACTAAAATTATTCAGCCAGCAATAGATATACTTAACCCTAAAAATACGCCATTATCCCCAAAAGCAGCAAATGATATAGTTAAAATGTTTGGCATTAATCCTGACAAACCTTTGATTACTCAAGTTTCTAGATTTGATCCTTGGAAAGATCCTTTAGGAGTAATAGAGGCTTATAAAATAGCTAAGAAAAAAATACCTGACTTACAATTAGCCTTAGTTGGTTTATCTCTAGCTAAAGATGATCCTGAAGCCGGGAAAATTTATGAAGAAACTAAAAGAAAAGCAGGAAAAGATCCTAATATATTCCTTTTTGTCGATACACAAAAATTAGGAAGTTTAAAGGTAAATATTTTTGTTAATGCCTTTCAGGTTGCCTCAGATATTATTTTACAAAAATCAATTAGGGAAGGATTTGGAATGACAGTGGCAGAAGCTATGTGGAAAGAAAAAGTTATTATTGCTGGAAAAGTAGGAGGAATAAAACTTCAGATCAAAAATGGAAAGAATGGATTTCTAGTTTCAACCCCAAAAGAAGCTGCTAAAAGAATAATTCAATTAATAGAAAATCCATCCTTGGCAAAAAAACTAGGCAAGGAAGCTAAAAAAACTGTCCAAGAAAAGTTTTTAATGACTAGACTTTTGAGAGATTACCTTAGGCTCTTTAAAG
>CAZEZZ010000004.1:0-7011 GCA_964515885.1 uncultured Candidatus Saccharibacteria bacterium | reverse complement strand
CAAGAAAAGTTTTTAATGACTAGACTTTTGAGAGATTACCTTAGGCTCTTTAAAGAGCTTAAAAAATGAAACAAAGTTTTAAATGTAGGGTCTTAGAAGTAGTTAGTAAAACACCGAAAGGAAAAGTTATGACTTATAAAGAAGTAGCTGTTTTGTCTGGGAAAGGAACTGCGTTCAGGGCTGTTGGGAATATTTTAAATAAAAACAAAAATCCTAATATTCCTTGTCATAGAGTTATTAGATCAGATAACAAGATTGGAGGGTATAATAGAGGAATTATTAAGAAAAAGGCTTTACTAAAAGAAGAAGGAGTGCTAATTAAAAATTGGAGGCTTGTTCTTTAATAAACTATTTTAAAATAATAAGGAGGATATGAAATGTCAGGAATACTTGGATTAGATGTTAATGAAAACTGTTGGGAGGAGGTAAAAAGCGCTAGTGGTATTCAACAACCTAGAGGAGACGAATGGGGAGGATTCGCCGTTATTCAGGGTGATAGGATCGAGAGGCAAGCTGCGAAGGGCAAAATAACATCATTACTTCGGGAAGAGGAACTAAAAATCAAAGATCCTCGGAAAGTAATCACCCACGTAAACCAGAGCCCAGATAATCCTCAGCCAGCTAAGATAAAAAAATCCAGAATGGGACAAATTGCATTAGCTTTTGACGGAAAAATCATAAATGAAGAAGAGCTAATGGCAAAAGAACCTTATCTTATCGGTTCAGAAGCTGGTATCATGGCGAGGTTAGTTGGCTCATGTAATGATCCCTTAAAGGGGCTACAGAACGTTTTTCAAAACATTAAAGGTCCTTTTTCTCTTGTTGTATTGACTATGGACGGAATTTTTGCAGCCAGAGATGTTTTGGGAATCAGACCAATGGTTTCTGGTAGGTTTTTGAATGGTAACAACAAAATAGGCTGTGGAGTCGCTTCTGAATCAACTTGCCTAGAACACATTGGTATGGAGTTGATAAGGGACATAAAACCAGGAGAGATAGTCGCTATTGCTCCGGATGGGTTTAAAACAATCCATCAATTTTCTGGGGTTAAGCCTGTGATCTGCAGTTTTGAATACGGTTATTGGTCGAGAATTTCCTCAGTAATTGAAAGTATCTGGGTCCACGATGTCAGGACAAAAGCAGGAATGAAACTTGTTCCTAATTGTCCGGACGTAGATATTATTGCTTCTTTCCCTATGTCAGGAAATGCAGCGGCAGAAGGATTTCATCAGGCCTCAGGAGTCAAATATCAAACTGTTTTTGATTATAACCTTGAAGCTGGCGGTCGGAGTTTTCTTCCTTTTGATTCAGAAACAAGGACTCTAAGAGCAAAAGATAAGCTCTTAATAATCTCTCCGTCTGTAAAAGGAAAAAAAATCGTTATGGTGGACGATTCAATAGTCGAAGGCAGACAAATCTTATCAAGGATTTTTTCCATTAAAAAAGCAGGAGCCAAAGAAATTCATCTCAGAATTGAAACTCCGCAGATTAAATATCCTTGTCCTTTTGGTATTACGCCCAGAGGAAAATTACTCGCTAGTGATCATACGGTTGAAGAGATGAGAAAAAAGATTGGAGCAGATACATTAGCCTTTAATACAGTAGAAGACCTTGCTGAGGCTATTATTTCATCTCAAAGCGAGAAAAGGAAAGCGGAAAATCCAATAAAAGCTGAAAATATTTGTTTTGGTTGTTCTACAGGAGAATTTCCAAAATATCCTAACTTTTGAATAATATTCGACAAGCAAAAATCTCCACTTAAAAAATGGAGATTTTTTATTTTTAAAAAGTTATCTATTATTTTACTTTTTCTATTATCTTTTTGAATACTTGAGGATTTTTCTCTATTAGTTGAGAAAGTATCTTTCTATCTATTTCTATCTTATTCTTTTTAAGAGATGCTATAAATTTGTTGTAAGCTATTCCTTCTGCTCTAGAGGCTGAATTTATTTGACTCTGCCAGAGGCTTCTTTTATCTCTTTTTTTATTTTTTCTATCTCTATATGCATACTCCCAAGCATGTCTCAAAGCGTCTTTGGCTAATTTATATTTTGATTTTCTTCCCCATTTAAAACCTTTAGCGTGTGCTAACACGTTTTTTCTTCTTTTATTTGCTGTTGTTCCTCTTTTAACTCTAGGCATTATTTTTTTATTATTTTCCTAATTCTTTTACTTTCGGCTTTGGATAAATGAACCAATTTTCTACCCTTCCTTACTGTGTTTCCTGACTGTTTGGCTCTGGAATGATCAAGGCCGGTAGCCATTCTTAAAATCTTACCATTTTTTGTTATTTTAAATCTTTTTGTTACTGATTTTCTTGTTTTTAATTTTGGCATATTATTTTTTGGAAACTATCATTGTAAACCCTCTAGCTTCTCTTTTTAATTCTTTTTCTGTTTTTATTTCTATCATTGAATTTAATAATTCAAGGAAGCCAGCCATCTTTTCTTTTGCGAAATCTCCCAAGGCTTTTTGTCTTCCCCTTAAGGGTAGGTCTATTCTCACTGTATCCCCCTTTTTAAGAAACTTTTCAGCTAGCTTAGCCCTTGTCTCCATATCGTGTTTGGAAATGTTGTAAGTAAGCCTTATGGCTTTTAACTCTCCACCTTTATTTTTTCGGTTATGCTTTTCTTTTTTTTCTTCTTGATATAAGTATTTTCCATAATCTCCTATCTTACAAACAGGAGGATCAACTTTTTCTGTTACCTGGATAAGGTCCATACCTTTCTCTCTGGCTAAAACTTGAGCTTCTTCTAAGGGAACAATCCCAAGCTGAGCTCCAATTTCATCTATCAGTCTTACCTCTTTAGCTCTTATTCGGTTGTTTATGAAAATTCTTTTAAGCAATTTTTTATTATTGTTAGTGGAGATGGAGGGAGTCGAACCCTCGTCTGGAAAGTGTGTCCAGAATACTTCTACAAGCTTATCCGGATCTAGTTTGAGTATAGAATAATGATCCGGCAGAATTTCTATACCCTAATCCTGTTTAATTTTTAATAGTAGCCCAGAATTAAAGCTTCTATCTATCTCGCTAAAATAACACCTCGGATCTGCCTAGCGAGAATCCTCAGACGAGATGGCATTAGGCGAATGCTAATGCTGGTTTTTTAAATAAGTTTCCACTTATTAGATTTGCTAGTTTTATGAGATCTAACAACTCAGCCTGCATATTCAAGTCTACTTTACATCTAAGCCTGTCATCCCCTTAGGTTTAATTCTCTTTTCATGTCTCTTTCAGTCTCTCTTTTCTTTATCGTTTCTCTCTTATCTCTCTCTTTCTTCCCTTTGGCGACTCCAAACTCTAACTTAATATTACTCTTCAGAGTATACACCTTTATTGGGATTAAAGTCAACCCTTTTTCTTTGGTCTTTCCCACTAAATAGTTTATTTCTTTTTTTGTTAAAAGTAGTTTTCTTGTCCTTTGAGGGTCATAATCTTTTGGAGCATTCTTTGGTTGATAGGGAGGAACATGAGCTCCTAGTAAAAAAGCTTCATTTCCCCTCATAACTACATAAGAACCAGTTAAGCTCATATGACCTCCTTTAATAGATTTAACTTCTTGTCCAATCAAAGAAATTCCTGCTTCAAACTTCTCCAGGATTTCATAGTCAAAATGCGCTTTTTTATTATCGGCTAATGATCTCATCTATTTCATTTTAGCAGAAAATAGGATAAAATGAAGCAAATGATAAGAGAAAGCATCAAAAATCTACTTAAAAAGTCCATAGAAGAGCTTCAAAAAGAAAAAGCTCTTCCTGTTTTTGATTTGCCAGAAATAGAGTTAGAGAGCCCAGAAGTTAAAAGTCATGGAGACTATTCAAGCAATATAGCTTTAGTTTTGTCTAAAATAGCTAAAAAATCACCAAAAGACATAGCAGTTCTTATTTTTAACAAAATTGTTAATAATAAAAAATCAGAAGAATTCCTAAAAAAAACAACTCCTGAGGAAGGAATAGCTAATCCTGGTTTTATTAATTTTTTTGTGTCTAAAGAATATTTAGAAAAAGAAGTTAAAGAAATTCTTAAACAAAAGAAAGATTATGGAAAAATAAATATAGGAAAAGGAGAAAAGATAAATGTTGAATTTGTTTCAGCTAATCCTACAGGTCCTTTGCACGTGGGTAATGCTAGAGGAGGATTTTGTGGAGATGTTTTGGCCAACACTTTAAATAAAGCAGGATATAAAGCCTCCAAGGAATACTATATTAATAATGTGGGAAAACAGGTAGAGGTTTTAAAAGATACCTTGGACGGGAAAGAAGGATATAAGAATGAATATACTGATTATTTAATAGAAAAAGGAGAAAAAGATCCTCAGAAAGCAGTAGAATATATTAGAGAAGAAATAGAAAAAACTATTTTTGCCATGGGCATAAAATATGATAAATGGTTTCCCGAGAGTGATTTATTTGAATCAAAAGAAACAGAAGAAGTTAAAAAAGAATTAAACGATAAAGGATTAACAGAAGAGAAAGAAGAAGCTTTATGGTTTAAATCATCTAAGTTTGGAGATGATAAAGATAGAGTATTAATAAGAGAGAATGGAAAAGCAACCTACCTTCTTTCAGATATAGCTTATCTTAAGAATAAATTTAAAAGAGGATTTAAAAAATTAATAATATTCCTTGGGGCTGAACATCATGGTTATATCGGGAGAGTTAGTGCAGGAGCAGAAGCTTTGGGCTACAAAAAAGAAAATGTAATTCCTATTATTATGCAATTAGTTAGATTAATAGAAGATGGGAAGGAAGTTAAAATGTCTAAACGAACTGGGGTATATATAACTATAGATGAGTTAATAAAAGAGGTTGGCATGGATGTTTCTAGATTCTTTTTCCTTTTGAGAAGTTACGGGAATCATTTAGATTTTGATTTAAATTTAGCAAAAGAGCAATCTAGTAAAAATCCTGTTTTTTATGTTCAATATGCTTATGCTAGGATTTGTAGTATTCTTAGGAAGTCTGATATTAAACCATCAAAAGATATCTTATTAACAGAAGAAGCAGAGAAAGAATTAGTTAAACAATTGATAAAATTGCCAGAAGTTATAGAAGATACAGTCATAGATTATCAAGTTCAGAGATTACCTAAATATGCGATAGAATTAGCAGAAAGTTTTCATAGTTTTTATCAAAAATGCCAAGTTATATCAGATGATAAAAATTTAACAGAAAGGAGACTTTCTCTTATTTCAGCAACAAAAATAGTCTTGGAAAATACTTTAAGTTTAATAGGGGTGTCTGCTCCAGAAAAGATGTAATATGAATAATACTTATTATTTACTAAGACATGGAGAATCATTAAAAAACGTTAAGGAATTCCAATCTTCTTGGCCAGAGAAGAGTGTCGTTCCTTTGACTAAAAAAGGGATAAACCAAATAAAAGCAGTGGCCAAAAAGTTAAAAGATAAAAATATTGAATATATTTTTAATTCGGATTTATTGAGAACCAAACAAACAGCTGATATTGTTGGAAAAATAATAGGCATCAAACCTAAAGATGACAAAAGACTTAGGGAAATAGGATTGGGTGAGTTTAATGGAAAATCAATAAAAGAATACGGAAACTATTGGAATAAAGGTGAAAAGACTTCTCCGGTGGAGCATTATTTGAGAAGATTTAAGCTTTCTCCCCCAGGAGGAGAAAATTATACAGACATAGAAAATAAATTAATTGATTTTTTAAAAGAAATAGAAAAGAAATATAAAAATAAGAATATATTGATAATTAGTCATGGTCGCACTTTGTCTTTATTCGAAAAAGTAATTTATAAACATTCAGAAAGAGAATTTGTTAATTTCATAATAAATAAAAAAGAAATTAAACCAGGAGAATTAAAGAAATTAATATGGAAGTAATATTTCCTAAAATAGAAAAAGAAATACTAGAATTCTGGAAAAAGAATAATATATTCAAAAAGACTCTAGAGAAAACAAAAAATAAACCAAGGTTTGTTTTCTACGAGGGACCTCCCTTCGCAAATGGAAAGCCAGGGATTCATCATTTATTGGCTAGGTCTTTCAAAGATATAATTTTACGTTATAAAACTATGAAAGGGTTTTATGTTGAGAGAAATGCTGGTTGGGATACTCATGGTTTACCTACTGAAATATCAGCAGAAAAAGAATTAAACATTAAAAGCAAGAAAGAAATAGAGGCCAATGTTGAGGATTTTGTTTGCGCCTGCAGGAATAATGTTTTTAATTATAAGAAAGAATGGGAAGAGTTTACAGAAAGAATTGGTTTTTGGATTGATCTAGAAAAGGCCTATATTACTTGTGATAATAAATATATAGAAAGCTTATGGTGGATATTGAAAAAAGTATGGGACAGAGGATTGCTTTATCAAGACTATAAAGTAGTTCCTTTCTGCCCAAGATGCGGCACCTCCCTCTCTTCTCATGAAGTAGCTCAGGGATATAAGAACGTTACTGAAAATTCTGTTTTCGTTAGATTACCTGTTAAAGGAGAAAAGAATACTAATCTTTTAATTTGGACGACTACTCCTTGGACATTACCTGGGAATGTAGCTGTGGCTGTAAATCCAAATCTTGAATATGTTAAAGCAGAAGTTAACGGAGAAATTTTAATAATAGCCAAAGAAAGATTATTTGTTTTAGGAGATGAATATAAAATAATAGAAGAATTAAAAGGAAAATATTTAAAAGGTTTAGAATATGAGCCACCATTTAATTTTCAGGATCCTGGAAAAGCAGCTTGGTTCGTTGTTCTAGCAGGCTTTGTTTCCATGGAAGAAGGAACAGGTTTAGTCCATATAGCTCCTGCTTTTGGAGAGGACGACATGGAGATAGCAAAGGAAAACGGATTACCTGTTGTTTTAAATGTTGATCAGGAAGGAAAATTTAAAAAAGAGGTTAAACTTTTCGCCGGTAAATTTGTGAAAGATGCAGATCCTTTAATAGTAGAAGAATTAAAGAAGAAAAATATTCTATTTAAAGAAGAGATGTATGCGCATGAATATCCTTTCTGTTGGAGGTGCGATTCTCCTC
>CAZEZZ010000003.1:20096-26068 GCA_964515885.1 uncultured Candidatus Saccharibacteria bacterium | reverse complement strand
TAGCAGAAAATTATAAGCAATTATATACAATAAAAGTAAGAAAACATTGGCCAGACAGAATAGATATTACTCTTTCGAGAAAAGAGGGAGTTGCTTTGTTGAGAGTTGGAGAAGATTATCATTTATTAGATAAGAATGGAGAAATCTTTGATGACGCAAATTTTAAAGATAAAGATGGCTTACCAGTACTAGTCAAACCAGATTATTTTTTGAACTCAGGAGAGAAAGTTTTTACAGAGGAAGAACTAGTTAAGATTTTAGAAGTTGAAGATAGGCTTACTTTTTTAAATATTGAAGTTGGTGAGTTTTTAATATTTTCCAAAGATAAATTAATAATAAACACTGTGGAAGGTTGGGATATATATATGACTCTTCATAGTGATATCGACTGGCAGATCACTAAATTAAATGCAGTCTTGGAAGAAAAAATCCCCGCAGAAAATAGAGGAGATTTAGAGTATATTGAAGTAAGATTTGGTAACTTAGCTCCTATTAAATATAAAGATTAATTTACTAGATATTCACTAACAACAATCCAGCCTCTATAATTATACGTATCTTCAAATCCTTTTTCTTTGATTAATTCCCAATCTCTTGGAACTTCAGGTTTATAGTTCCCAAATCCGGTGGTATTGATAATCCAAGCAGTATCGCCTTTTTTTGTTTCAGCTGTGAAATCGGTAATTATGTCTTCTGGGTTGAGTAAAGCAGTGCCAGAATAGTGTAGAAGTTCTCCAGGAGCATATAGGAGCGCTTTGACGCCCGTTTGGTTATAGTATTTAAAAGTAAAATATACGAAAGAGGAACCAATAAATAGTTTATCTTGATTCTCTATATTTTCATTTAAAAATTCTGCCGCTGCAGCTATTCCTGGTTTTTCAGCTACATCAAAAGCTTGCCATCTAGCTGGGAAAGAAATAATACTTCCCATAATAAATATAAAGATTAAGCTATTCCTTAGTATTTTTTTATTTATTAAAAGAATAGATCCAGCTAATATCGTTAAGTAGAATGGTAAAGTAAATATAAAGTATCTATCTAAATAAATAGATGTTTTAAAAGAGATAGCGACAGAACCTAGAAAAGGAATCAACACAAGATAGAATAATAACCACTTTGCAGAATGTTGCGTTTTTATTAAAAAATATATTATAGCCGATATTGCTAGAGCTGTTATTCCTATTAATAAATACCACATAGTGTCGGGATTTGTAGATCCTCCAGTAGTCATACTTAAAAAAGTGTTTGGTATTGACCATATGCTTAATTCCGGAATCCAATAATTTTCTTGTACCTGGCTGAGCTGTTGGAGAAATACTTTAAGCCATGGGAGAAAAAGAATTGCAGCTAAAGCATAAGATGCCGCTCCCATTTGGAAGATTTTACTTTTCAGCCAAGAAATAATATTAAACCCTAATTCTTTATTCATCCAATATAATATAAATAATCCTTGGGCTAATATCCAGAATACAACATAGTAGTGGGTATATATTCCAGCTGTTATAGCTAAAGAATATAATATCCACCAGATCCATCTTTTAGTATTAAGAGCATTAAATAAAAATATACAAGAAATAATTAAGAAAAATGTTCCTAAGGTATACATTCTAGCTTCCATGTCGTATTGAATTTGAAAAGAACTAAAAGCTAATATTATAGAAGAAAATAGGGCTAGGCCTCTATTTTGGAATAATTTATTTATAAGTATGTATAAGGCGAAAATAGTAAGAATTCCAAAAAAAACACTAAACATTCTTATTGAGAATAAAGAACCAGTAAAGAAAAATGCCCATCCCTTTAGTAATAAATAATATAGTGGGGGATGAACATCTAAGCTTATTCTGTAAATCATTTCCTTTAAATCATATTGAATCAATAGAGCTGAAAAAGATTCATCATGCCATAAAGACATTACTGTAAGATGCCAAGCCTTAATAGTGTTTATAATTATAAGAACTACTGAAAGAAACAAGATTGCAATCTTGTTATTTTTTATTAGATCCATTTTTTCTTATTAAAGTAACTTATTAAGAAAATCATTAAAGTGACCATTATTGCTAAAATAATCCAAAACCCAAACGGAGAACCATCAAAAGGAAGATTCAAGTTCATGCCCCACATAGAAGCTATAAGAGTCAGGGGAAGCATTACAGCAGAAAATACAGTAAGTACTTGGATCACTTCGTTTGTTTTAGTGGATAGCAATGATTGATTAGTATCTTCCATAGCTAATATAGTTTCCTTAAATGTCTGTAGGGAATTCCATGATTTTTTATAGGTGGCTATAACATCTGAAAGATAGGGCCTGAATGCTTCTCCAAAATAAATAATACCTTCTTTTGATAATTCCTCTAAGGTTTCTTTTTGTGGTTCTACTATTCTCCAGAAATTAATTAAGTCTGTTTTGACAAAAGATATTTCCCTAACCATTTCTTTTTCTTTTCCTTCAAACATTTCTTTTTCTACCATTTCCAGTTTTAAGTTTATTCTATCTAATTTAATGAGGCAGTTTTTCCATAGCCCGTTTAAAAGTAAAAAAAGAATATATTCCGTAGACTCTCCCATATATCTTTTTTTTATTTCAGGATAAAGATTACATTTATCAAACAATGATTTTAAAGGGAGTATGGATTTATAATGACTAGTTATTATTGCGTCTCTAGTAATTATAATATCTATTTCTCTTGGTCTAGTTTCTCTCTTCTCTTTCATATGTACTGGATAATAGAAAGTCATAAAAAGATAATCTTCATATGCTTCTACTTTTGGTCTATATCCAAAATTACTCAGCTCTTCTAAAACTAAAGGATGAAAATTAAAATTATCTTTTAAATATTTTATATCTTCCTTAGTTGGATCTTGAATATCCACCCAAGTTACTTTTTCTCCAGTAATTATATTTTTCATATTATTATATTGTACCAGTGTGGAAACTATTGACAAGGTTTTTCATTTTGATATCTTTAAATAATGAAGTTCAATAAAGAATTAACCTTAGGAATCGTCTTATTAGACATTTTAGTCTACTGACATTTGGTTAGCTTTATTAAATAAAAAAACAAAAACTATAAACCTGACCAAATAAAGTGGTCAGTTTTCTTTTATGTACATTAAAACAGGCTTTTGTCAGAGTTAAAAATTATTAATTTAACTCTGGATTAAGGCAGAGGAAAGCGTAACTGCTGACCCCTCTATAAAGAGGTAGATGTTATGGATACCCCATAGATTTTCTACCTCTTTTTTATTTTATAGTTTATATCAATTAGCACTCTTGACAGCAGACTGCTAAATAGTGTATTATGGATATGTTATGAAAATTACCGAAAGGCAAAAGCAAATATTAGACAAACTAATAGAAGGATATATTTCTTCTGCTCAACCTGTAAGTTCTCAGTCTTTTGAAAAGAAGTATAGCTTCGGTTTTTCTCCTGCAACTATTAGGAATGAAATGCATAAGTTAACAGAGGCAGGATATATATATCAACCTCACACTTCTGCAGGAAGAGTTCCTACTGACAAAGGCTATCGTTTTTATGTTAATAATTTATTAAAAGAGAAAAGAGAAACTCAGATTGAGCCTGAATTTGATGATTTATTAAGGGATGGAGTAGAGGATGAAGTAAAACTTTTACAATCTATTACCAGAGATCTAGCTAAAACTTCTTCTTCTTTAGCTTTTAGCTTTAATTTAGATGAAAAGATATTTTGGAAAGAAGGATGGGGAGAAATTTCAAAAAAACCAGAGTTTAAAGAAAGAGACCTATTGGAATCTTTTACTAATTTTTTAGAAGAGTTTGAAAAAGATATAGAAGATTTTAAAATTGGATCTGATCTAGAAATATTTATAGGAAAAGAAAATCATTCTCATAATAGTAGGGAATTCAGCGTTATTATTTCCCAGTATAATTTTCCTAAAAAAGAAAAAGGATTATTGGGGATAATTGGCCCTAAAAGAATGGCCTACAAAGAAAACATTAATTCAATTAATAATTTAACAGAAATATTAAGAAACTTATGAAAGAAGACTTAAAGAAAAAAGGCGATGAATTCAAAGATTCATCTACTCCTGATAAAATTTCTCAGGAATTAAAAGAATGTCAAAAGCAAAGGGATGAATATTTGGCAGGATGGCAAAGAGCTAAAGCCGACTTCATTAATCACAAAAAAGAAGAAGGAGAAAGAATGGAAGGGATAATGAAGTATATTGGAGAAGAAATGGTCCTAATGCTAATTCCAATTCTAGATAACTTTGATCTAGTGGAGAAAAACTTATCGGAAGAAGACAAGAAAAACGAAAAAATTAAAGGAATTTTACAGATAAAAAACCAAGTAAAGGAAATATTAAAAATTAATTCTGTTGAAGAGATAAATACAAAAGAAACAAAATTTGATCCTAACCTTCACGAAGCAATAGAGCAGGTGGAATCTGAAGAGGAATCAGGAACAATTTTAGAAGAATTACAAAAAGGTTATTCAATAAACGGCAAAGTAATAAAACCGTCAAAAGTCAAAGTCGCCAAATAATTAATTAAATAAATAAACAAACATATGTCAAAAATATTAGGAATAGATTTAGGTACAACTTATTCTGCTATGGCAGTAGTAGAAGGAGGAGAAGCTAAAATTATAGAGAACAAAGAGGGAAATAGAACTACTCCTTCTGTGGTCTCAATGACTAAACAAGGAGAAAGGTTAGTAGGGGTCTTAGCAAAAAGACAGCAAATAACTAATCCTCAAAATACTATATATTCTGCAAAAAGATTAATTGGTAGAAGATTTTCTGATTCAGAAGTACAGAGAGATAAAAAGTTAATGCCTTATGAGATTAAAGAGGCTTCAGATGGTGGAGTAGAAATTAAAATGGGAGATAAGTGGTTACAGCCTGCTGAGATTTTAGCTATGGTTTTACAGAAGTTCAAAGCTGATGCAGAAGCTAAATTAGGAGAAACAATTACAGAAGCCATTATAACCTGTCCTGCTTATTTTGATGATTCTCAAAGAAAAGCTACAAAAGTGGCTGGAGAAATAGCAGGGTTTAATGTTAAAAGAGTTATTAATGAACCTACAGCTGCAGCTTTATCCTACGGCTTAACTAAAAAGAAAGATCAACAGATCGTTGTTTATGACTTTGGAGGTGGAACATTTGATATCTCTGTTTTAGATGTTTCAGCAGATACAGTAGAGGTAAAAGCTACAGGAGGAGATACTCATTTAGGTGGAGATGATTTTGATCAGAAAATAATGGATTGGTTGGTAGAATCCTATAATAAGGACGAAGGAATAGATTTATCTAAAGATCAATTGTCTTTGCAAAGGTTAAAAGAAGGGGCAGAAAAAGCTAAAGTAGAATTATCTTCTGCAATGGAATCTGAGATTAACCTTCCGTTTATCACTTCTGATTCTGCAGGCCCTAAGCACTTATACTATAAATTAAGTAGGGCAAAACTAGAAGAATTAGTTGGAGATTATGTTTCAAAATCTATTGATTTAGTAAAAGCAACTTTAAAAGAAGCTAAATTAGAGCCAAAAGACATAGAAGAGATAGTTTTAGTTGGTGGTCAAACAAGAATGCCTTTAATCCAAGAAGAGATTAAAAAAGTATTCGGAAAGGAAGCTAATAAATCTATTAATCCAGATGAAGTAGTAGCGATGGGAGCTGCTATTCAAGGAGGTATTCTACAGGGGGATGTTAAAGATGTATTATTGTTAGATGTGACTCCTTTATCTATGGGAATAGAAACTATGGGAGGAGTTAATACTGTTTTAATTACCAAAAATACAACCGTTCCTACTGCTAAATCTCAGGTGTTTTCTACAGCTGCAGATAATCAACCTTCAGTAGAAATACACGTATTGCAAGGAGAAAGACCTATGTCACAAGATAATAAGTCTTTGGGTAAATTTATGTTAGACGGTATTCCACCTTCTCCAAGAGGAGTTCCTCAAATTGAAGTTACTTTTGATATAGATGC
>CAZEZZ010000003.1:9509-19996 GCA_964515885.1 uncultured Candidatus Saccharibacteria bacterium | reverse complement strand
TTCCACCTTCTCCAAGAGGAGTTCCTCAAATTGAAGTTACTTTTGATATAGATGCCAATGGAATTCTTGATGTCACTGCAAAAGATAAAGCTTCAGGAAAAACTCAATCTATTAGGATAGAGGGATCTACTGGTATTCCTAAAGAAGAAGTAGAGAGAATGAAGAAGGAAGCAGAAGTACATGCCGCAGAAGATAAAAAGAAACAGGAAAGTATTGAAGTTAAGAATGTAGCTGATAACTTAATTTATACCACTGAAAAAACTTTAAGAGATATGGGAGAAAAAGTGTCTGCTGAGAATAAAAAAGAAATAGAAGAAAAGTTAGAAGGTTTGAAGAAACTTAAAGATAGTGATAATTTAGAAGAGATAAAACAAAAGACAGAAGAGCTTTCTCAGGCGATTCAAAAGATTGGGGCAGACCTATACAAAGATCAACCTAAAGGAGATAATCCAGAAGGTGGTCAGAATCCCGCAGAAGAAACTCCTGTGGAAGAAGCTTCTACAGAAGAAAAGAAACCAGAAGAAGAAAAGAAACCTGAAGAAGAAAAAAAACCTGAAGAAGGTGAATCTAAAGAACAATAACAATGCAAGATTTTTATGAAGTCTTGGGAGTTTCCCAAGATGCTTCCCAGGATGATATTAAAAAGGCCTATCGCAAACTGGCCCACAAATATCATCCTGATAAAGGGGGCGATGAGAAAAAATTTAAAGAGATAAACGAAGCTTATCAATCTTTATCCAATAAGGATAAAAGAGATCAGTATGATAGGTTTGGAAAAACTTCTGACCAGTCAGGAGGATTTGACCCTGGACAGGGAGGGTTTGATTTTGGACAGGGAGCTGGAGGACAGGGAATGGAATTTGACTTGGGAGATATAATGGATCAAATGTTTGGCGGTGGAAGACAAAAAAAGACTGACGTTAAAAGAGGAAGAGACATAGAGGTTGAATTAAATTTAGACTTGAAAGATGTTTTAGTTGGAAAAGAAAGAGAAATAACTTTGGATAAAATGGTTTCTTGTTCTAGGTGTAGCGGAACCGGGGGAGAGCCTGGGTCTAAAATAAAAGAATGTTTTTCTTGTAGAGGATCTGGACAAGTTCAGCAAATTCAGAGAACTCCTTTTGGTTCTTTTACTAGAAATAGTATTTGTCCAGAATGTCAGGGAGAGGGGAATAAACCAGAAAAACTTTGTAATGTTTGCAAGGGAGAAGGAAGAACAAAAGAAAGAGAAACTATAAAAATATTTATTCCTGCTGGAGTAGATACAAATCAGATTCTAAAAGTAGAAGGAAAAGGTGAAGCAGGCAGAAGAAATGGAAAATCTGGAGATTTGTATTTAAGAGTTTATATAAAGCCTAATGCTAACATTAAGAGACACGGAGATGATCTGCACGTAAGAGCTAATATTTCTTTTTCTCAAGCTGTCTTGGGAGGCGAGATAGAAATTCCTACATTAGAAGGAACATCTCTTTTGTTGAGTGTTCCAAGCGGAACTGAATCAGGAAAGGTTTTAAGAATATCTGGAAAAGGAATTCAAAGGTTTTCAGGACACGGAAAGGGGAATATGTACGTTGAATTAATAGTGAAGATACCTAGTAAATTAACTAGAAATCAGAAGGAACTACTTGAAAAATTAAGAGAAGAAGGTATATAATAGATATATTGATGTTTGCCCCTATAACTCAACTGGTAGAGTAACTGCCTTTTAAGCAGTAAGTTGTAGGTTCGAGTCCTACTGGGGGCACAAAATGATAAGGGAGCAAGAGCTCCTTTTTTATTTTTCTTTAATGTAATTTTTGTAGTTATTTTTGTTTGAATTAAGATATAATGAAATAAAATATATATTTAGTTGTAGTAATCTTATGGCGGGAGATCCAGTTAATAATCAAACAGATGAAGAAATTATACATTTAGTACGATCAGGAAAGATTGATTCTTTTAGTATTTTAATAGAGAGATACGAAGCAAAAATTAAAAGGTATTCTAGAAAATTTCTTTCAGACAGAGAAGATATCAACGATATAGTTCAAACTATTTTTATTAAAGCGTTTGTAAATATCAAAAGTTTTGATCTTAAAAGAAAGTTTTCTACTTGGCTTTATAGGATAGCACATAACGAACTAGTAAATGTTTTAAAAAAGAATAAAAAAATAATATTACCGATGATAGATTTAGATGTTTTCTTCCCACATAATTTTGCTAATAATGAAGTTGAGAAGGGAATAGATCGCAAAGAATTTTCCAAAAAAATTAATTCTTGTGTAGGAGAGTTGGATTCAAAATATAGAGAACCAGTAATTCTATATTATATAGAAGAGTTAAGCTATAAAGAGATAGCAGATATTATGCGTATACCAGTTTCTACGGTGGGAGTAAGAATAAAAAGAGCTAAAGAAATGTTGAAATCTACTTGTAAAGATTTAAACGAAATTTATGGATAATCAAAAAGAACCAAAACCATTAATAAATAAGATATTAGATAAGGCTAAGAGTGGTCAGATAAAAATGAAGCCAGGCTCTTACTTTATTTTAAAAACTATTTTAGCTATAGTTGGTATTTTTATTATTGGAGCCTCTGTATTATTTTTAATTAGTCTTATTCATTTTAATTTAAAAGCAAGTGGAATTTTATATTTGCCTAAATTTGGATTTTTTGGATTTAGTTCTTTTATAAAGTTAATGCCTTGGTTACTTATTTCGGTAAGTGTAATTCTTATTATATTTTTAGAAGTACTAGCAAAACGTTTCTCTTTTGTTTATAGAAAACCTATAGTTTATTCTTTAATAATTATAATTTTATTTGTATTTATAGGAGGGATAATTATTGATAGAACTCCTCTTCATCCAAAATTATTTTTAAATTCTCAAGAAAGACAAACAGTTGCGTTTGATCCTTTTTATAAAAACATACACATGATGGAAGAGAGAGGAATATATAGAGGATTTATTTTTGAGTTAACGGAGAGTGGTTTTTTCCTTAAAGCTCCTAGGAAGACAATTATTAATGTTATTTTTAATCAAAAAACAAGATTTCCTTCTGGTAGTGATTTTGTAAAGGATGATGCAGTGGTGGTTACAGGGAAAAGAATAGATAATAATCTTAATGCTTCAGGAATTTTGAAAATATACGATAATTTAGAATCCTCTCCATTTTTTTGGCCAGATAGACCTATGCGTGCGTTAGTTCCTAAAAGATAGTTTCAAAACCACCTTTAAAAGAGTGGTTTTTTGTTGATTGAAATAAAATAGATATTTAGTTGTAGTAATAGGTGTAGTAATAAAAGGTCGAAAGACTAAAAAATATTTTCTAGAATAATCATGAAAAAAATATTAACTTATTCAATATTAACATTAGCTATTTTCGGTCTTTGTGGAGTAGCAGTGGTTAATGCCCAAAACGATAGTAATGGATTTAATTCAACTATTATTCAAAAGTTAGTAGATAGATTTAATCTTAATGCTAATGAAGTAGAAGAAGTTTTTGGAGAATTTAGAGAAGAGAATCATCAAATAATGAAAAATCGTTTTGAGAATAGAACTGGATTAATGGACACTTTAACAGAAGATCAAAAAACAGCACTTGCTGAAAAAAAACAAGAAATGCGAGAAAATTTGGAAAACTGTAGTGATCTTACTAACGAGGAGAGACAAACAATAAGACAAGAACATAGAGAAGAATTTAAAGCTTGGGCAGAAGAAAACGGAATAGAAATAGATGGAATGTCTTCTCGTGGTATGTTTAAGTCTGCTCCTCATGAACATAGGGCAATGAAAGCAATGTTAGATGTTACCGAAAACTAAGTATTTTTTATTTTGATATCAATTTGACAAAAGGTCGCCACACTGGCGACTTTTTGATATACTGTATCAATATTTATGATTATACTTTGGATAATAATATTTATAGTTGCGCTAGCTGTCATGGTAAAGGGAGCGGATTGGTTGTTGGAGAGTGCAGAAAAAATAGGATTAGCTGCAGGTTTATCTAGGTTTATTATTGGAGTTACTATTGTTGGAATTGGAACTTCTTTCCCTGAAGTTATTTCTGCTATGGTAGCTACTTTTAGAGGAGTTACAGAAATAGTTCCAGCTAATGCTATAGGTTCCAATATTGCCAACATCTTATTAATTATTGGTTTTGCAGCTGTTTTAGGAAGGAAACTAACTGTTACAAAGAGTCTTATTAATATAGATATTCCTTTACTAGCTGCTAGTACGGTTATTTTATTGGGAGTTGTTTGGGATGGACAAGTAAATTTCTTGGAAGCTATATTAATGTTATTGGGTTATCTTGTTTATCTTCTATATACAGTAAACTATAAAGAGGAAGATGATGATGATGAATTTCAAGAAGTTCTTCCTTCCAGACAAACAAGAAGAAAACATGTAGAAGAAAAAGATGGACCAAGGCCAAAATTAAATGGGAAAGATTTTATTTTCTTGGCTCTTGGAATAGTTGGTTTGGCTCTTGGATCAAAATATCTTATTGATGCTGTAATTCAACTTTCAGATTTATTTAAAATAGGAGTAGGTGTTATTTCTATTACTGCAGTAGCCATTGGTACTTCTTTGCCAGAGTTATTAGTTTCTGCTAAAGCTGCTTTGCAAAAAAAATCAGAAGTTGCTTTGGGAAATATATTTGGGTCAAATGTATTTAATGCTTTAGTAGTGATAGGCTTGCCAGGATTGTTTAAGGTAATTTATTTGGATGAAAAAACACTTTCTATTGGTGTTCCAACATTAATTCTTGCCACATTCCTTTTTATAATTTCAGGCATTTCCAGAAAAATATACATTTGGGAAGGAGCATTTTTCTTGATAATTTATGTTTTGTTCATGGCAAAGTTATTTAATTTTTTCTAGTCGAGAGACATTGTTTTAATGATTAAGTTGTGATATATTAATATAATGTTTGGAAAAGTGAAACAAAATTTGGTTCTCTTTTTTTTGATTATTTTAATCCTGATTACTTTCAGCCTGGGAATTTGGTTTGGAAGAAATCAAATTGTTTGTCAGGTTTGTCCACCAGAAGAAGTAGACTTTTCTCTCTTTTGGGAGACTTGGAATAAGATAGAGGAGAAATATGTTGGTAAGGGCGATTTAGACACTCAGGAGATGATTTATGGGGCAATAAGAGGCATGGTAAACTCTTTAGAAGACCCTTATACCATATTCATGGAGCCAGAGGACACAAAGATATTTATAGAGGATGTTAAGGGTAGTTTTGAGGGGGTAGGCATGGAAATAGGGATAAAAGATGGCCAATTACAGGTAATAGCACCTTTAGAAGGAACTCCTGCTCAAAAAGCAGGTTTGAAGGCAGGGGACAAAATAGTAGAGATAGATGGAGAATCTGCAGTTGGAATTACTACAGACGAAGCTGTTAAAAAGATAAGAGGACCCAAAGGATCAGAAGTTGTATTGGGAGTTTATAGAGAATCTTGGGGTGAAAAAAGAGACGTTCCAATAATTAGGGGAATTATTTCTATTCCTAGTTTGAAATTTGAATTGAGAGATGATAACATAGCTTATATACATCTTTATCAATTTTCCCAAGCTGCAGCTTATGACTTTAGAGAGGCTGTTATAAATATTTTAGAAAGTCCTGCCGAAAAGATAGTATTAGATTTAAGAAATAATCCTGGAGGATATCTAGAGGTTGCTCAAGAAATAGCAGGTTGGTTTCTAGAAGAAGGACAGATAGTGACCATAGAAGACTTTGGAGAAGGAAGAGATCAGGAATTGTATAAAGCAAATGGAAGTTCAAAACTTGCCTCGTATCCTGTTGTAGTATTAATTAATGAAGGATCAGCTTCTGCCTCAGAAATTTTAGCAGGAGCATTAAGAGACAATAGGAATGTTATCAATGAAGGATCAGCTTCTCTCTCAGAAATTTTAGGAGGAGCATTAAGAGATAATGGGGATGTTACAATAGTAGGAGCAACTTCTTTTGGAAAAGGATCTGTCCAAGAGTTAGCAAAGTTTTCAGAAGGTTCTTCTTTGAAAGTTACAGTCGCTAAATGGTTAACTCCTAATGGAGATTTAATAGCTGGCGAAGGGTTAGAACCTGACATAGAAATAGAGATTACAAAAGAAGATATAGATGAAGGAATAGATCCACAGCTTGACAAAGCTATTGAAATTTTAAAGAACATAAATTAGAATACTCTTATGAAAGTAATATTATTAAAAGACGTTGATAAAATAGGGAAGAAGTTTGATGTGAAAGAGGTAAAGGAAGGTTATGCTATGAACTTTTTAATTCCTCAAGGATTAGCAAAACAAGCCACAAAGACGGCTTTGCTTTGGTTAGAAATGCAAAAAGAAATAGCAACAAAAAAAGAAGAAGAAGGATTAGAAGAAATTCAAAAGACAGCTTCAGCTATAGATAATAGAGAGTTAATTTTTGATGTAAAGGTAGGGGATCAAGATCAATTATTTGAATCTATAGGAATTCAAAAAATAGTTGAAAAACTGAAGGCAGAGGGGTTTGAGGTTAAAAAAGCTCAGATAGAGCTGCCAGAACCTATAAAAGAATTAGGAGAATTCCCAGTTAAAATAAAGTTTGAACATAATTTAGAAGCAGAAATAAAAATAATAGTTAACAAAGAAGAAGGAGAAGAATCTAATGCCTAAATATATTTTCGTGGCTGGAGGAGTTATGTCCGGCGTAGGAAAAGGTGTAGCTGTATCTTCAATAGGAAAGATTTTAAAGAGTAAAGGATATAGAGTTACTGCCGTAAAAATAGATCCCTACATCAACGTAGATGCAGGAACTATGAATCCAGTAGAACACGGTGAAGTTTTTGTGACCGAAGATGGGGATGAGTGTGATCAAGACATTGGAAATTACGAAAGATTTCTAGATGAAAATATTACAAGCATTAACTATCTTACAACAGGTAGGGTTTATCAGTCAGTTATAAACCGAGAAAGAAATTTAGAATATAAAGGGAAATGCGTGGAAGTGGTACCAGATATTCCTAACGAAGTCATTTCCAGAATTAAAAAAGCAGCCAAAAAACATAAGGCTGATTTTATTTTAGTTGAAATAGGAGGTACCGTTGGAGAGTACCAGAATCTGTTGTTTTTGGAAGCAGCTAGAATGTTGAAATTACAAAACCCTAAAGATGTAATGTTTATTATGGTAAGTTTCTTACCTATTCCTTCAACAATAGGTGAGATGAAAACTAAACCTACTCAGACAGCTGTTAGGACTTTAAATGAAACTGGTATACAGCCAGATATGATTTTAGCTAGGTCCGCAGTTCCTTTAGATGAACCTAGAAAAAGAAAGATTTCTATCTTTTGTAATATTAATATAGATGATGTAATTTCTGCTCCAGACGTAAAAAGTATATATGAGATTCCAATTAATTTTGAAAAGGAAAATCTCGGAAATAGGATATTGAAAAAATTCAACATGAGGCCGAAGAATAATGATTTAAAAGAATGGAGATCATTATTAAAAATTATTAATTCTGTTGAAAAACCAGTTAAGATAGCTATTGTTGGAAAATATTTTGAAACTGGTAATTTTACTCTAACAGATTCTTATATTTCTGTTATAGAAGCTATTAAACATGCTTCTTGGTTTTATAAGAGAAAACCTGAAATTCATTGGGTGTCTTCTGGAGAATACGAAAAGAATCCTAAAAAACTTCAGGAGTTAAAAAAGTATGATGGAGTAATAGTTCCAGGAGGATTTGGAAACAGGGGAGTAGAGGGCAAGATAAAAGCCATAGAATTCTGTAGAAAGAATAAGATACCTTACTTTGGATTATGCTATGGATTACAGTTAGCTATTATAGAGTTTGCTAGAAATGTTTGTGGGCTTAAAGGTGCTTGTTCTACTGAAATGGATAAAAAATGTATTTATCCTGTTATAGATGTTATGGAAGAACAAAAAGCTTTAATTGAAGAAAAAAAGATGGGAGGCACTATGAGGTTAGGAGCTTATAAATGTAAAATAACTCCAGGGACAATATCTGCTAAGGCTTATAAAACTTTAGACATAACAGAAAGGCATAGACATCGTTTTGAGGTCAATAATTCTTTTAGAGAAGCCCTAGAAAAAAAAGGATTAGTAATAGCTGGAATTAATTCAAAAAGAAATTTAGTAGAGATTATTGAACTTCCAAATCATCCTTTCTTTGTTGGCGTTCAATTTCATCCAGAATTTAAATCTAGACCGTTAAGTCCTCATCCTTTGTTCAGAGAATTTATTAAAGCAGCTATGAACAAAAAAAGCAGGTCTTGAAACCTTGCTTTTTAAAATTAGAAATATTTTTATTCAGCTTTTACTCCTACTACTTTTATCTTTTTCTTAGATCCATCAAATCCAGTTTTCTTTTTAATAGTAAAATAAACAACACCTTTTTTAATAGCATAAATAGTATCATCTTTCCCAATCTTAGTATTTTCTCCAGCAGTAAACTTTGTTCCCCTTTGTCTTATTATAATATTTCCAGGCTTGGTTTTTTCTCCAGCATAAAGTTTAACCCCCAAATATTGGGGTTGAGAATCTCTACCTAGCTTAGTTGATCCCGCGGCTTTAGTTTTTGACATATGAATATTTTATCAGTAATTAAACAATTTGTCAACGAACATTTAGGGGATATAATACTTATTATAGGGGTTATTCTTATTTCCTTAATTTCTTTTTTTATTGGATATATCGTAGCTAGAGAGGAAATGAAACCTCCCTTGGAATTTGAAGAAATACAATATGAACAAAATGAAAGTAGCTATAATAGGAGCTGGAATATCTGGACTAAGTCTAGCCAGAAATTTGTCTAAACTTGGACACGAAGTTTCAGTTTTTGAGAAAAGAAAAGAAGTAGGCAAGATGGCTTGTTCCGGTCTTTTTTCAGACAGATTATTGAATTTTATTCCAGAGTCAGAGTGTTTAATTGAGAATAAAATAAAATCTGTTTTTATTCATTTTCCAAAAAGAACTGTTAATGTCTTATTTTCCAAAAGTTTCTTAGTCATGAATCATGCTGAGCTAGATAAATTAATGGTTGAGCTAGTTAAAAAAGAAGGAGTAAAAATAGAACTAGGAAAAGAAATAATTGATATTCCCAAAGAGTTTGATAGGGTAATTGGGTGTGACGGTCCTAACTCTATAATAAGAAGAAAATTAGGTCTTCCCAATCCCTCTTTTAGATTGGGGATTATTGGATTTATTAAAGAGAATGATCGCTCTGATTTTGTAGAAACTTGGGCCATAGAGAAAGGATTTATATGGAGGATACCAAGAGGGAAAGAGGTGGAATATGGGGCTATAGGTAAAATAGATACAGTTAAAGATGTTTTTGAGGAATTTTTAAGGAAGAGAAATTTAGTGTTAGAAAGAATGGAGTCAGCTTTAGTCCCTCAAGGACTTATAATTCCTAGTAATAAAGAAGTAACTCTTTGCGGAGATGCTTCAGGCCTTTGTAAACCTTGGTCTGGTGGAGGAGTGGTCTGGGGATTGATTGCAGCCTCTCTGCTCTTGAAATATTTCCCAGATTTCCTAAAATATAAGAATAGTCTTAAAAGATTTTTTTCAATAAGAATTTTAATTTCTAAAGTCGCTGTCTGGGGAGTTTATTTCTTAGGATTCAAAATTCCTTGGTTACTTCCTAAAAAAGTAAAAATAGAGAGTGATTTCTTATTTTAATTATGCATTCAGAAAAAACAGAAAACATTCCTTCTCACGTTGGAATAATAATGGATGGTAACAGAAGATGGGCCAAAGAAAGGGGACTACCAACATTAGAAGGACATCGTAGAGGATACGACAATATTAAAAAAGTTGGAAAATGGTGTAAGGCGAAAGGAGTTAAGACATTGACCGTCTGGGGTTTTTCTACTGAAAATTGGGATAGATCAAAGAAAGAAATAGAATATCTAATGAAAATATTTAAATTTGCGTTGAGTAAGAAAGAGATTGATTGGATTATGGAAGAAAATATAAAGCTTAATATTATTGGACAGAAAAAAAGGTTTTCAAAAGATATACAGGAATTAATGGAGTCAGCAGAAAAAAGAACAAAGAATAACACAGAAGGAGTATTAAATTTAGCTTTAAGTTACGGAGGTAGACCAGAGTTGATAGAAGCTTTTAAAAAGATTGTTAAGAAAAAAATTCCTGTTTCAAAAATTACAGAAAAATTAATAACTGATAATCTTTGGACAGCTGGGCAAGAATTTCCAGATTTAATAATTAGAACTAGCGGAGAAAAAAGAACTTCAGGATTCCTTTTATGGCAAGCAGCTTATTCTGAATTACATTTTTGTAAAACAGCTTGGCCAGGGTTTACTGAAAAAGATTTAGACGCAGCATTTGTCGATTATGCAACTCGTCAAAGAAGATTTGGCAAATAAAGAAAAACCCCGTATTTACTACGGGGACAAAAGACCAAGCTTTTAGTTTTTTCTCTCTTATAATTACGACGAAAATAACCGGTTTTTGTTACATGCTGAAGCGTTAGCTGAAGCTA
>CAZEZZ010000003.1:0-9409 GCA_964515885.1 uncultured Candidatus Saccharibacteria bacterium | reverse complement strand
TGAAGCTAAAAGATTCATCGCCAACCGTGTAAAACTTGCTCAAAGCAAGTTTCATTATTTCACTTTAATTTATTAAAGCTCAATGATTGATTTTAAAATTGTTAAAAAATCTAAAAAGAGTAAGGCCAGGATAGGATTACTAAAAACTTCTCATGGGGTGGTAGAAACCCCATGTTTGGTTCCAGTAGCCACTCAAGCTGTTATAAAGGCCTTAGACAGTAAAGAAGTGTTAGACACCAAGAGCCAGATTTTAATCTGTAATACTTTTCATTTACACATAAGACCTGGAGAGGATTTGGTTAAAAAATTTGGTGGACTCCATAAATTCATGAACTTGAATAAACCGTTAATGACGGATTCTGGAGGATTCCAGGTTTTTAGCCTTGGATTTGGTAAAGATTTTGGGACTGGAAAGATATTAAAAGATAAAAAGATGGGAGATATAGATTACGGACAACAGCCTAAATTATTAAAGATTACAGATAAAGGAGTTTATTTTAGGTCTTTTGTAGATGGGAAAGAGTTATTCTTGGGACCTAAAGAATCAATTAAAATACAGGAAAAATTAGGAGCAGATATCATCTTTGCTTTTGATGAATGTACTTCTCCAATGGCTAGTAAAAAATATACTAAAGCTTCTCTTTTAAAAACTCATAAATGGGCAGAAATTTGTTTGAAAGAAAAGAAAACTAAACAAGCTTTATATGGCATTGTTCAGGGAGGTAAGTTTAAAGATTTGAGAAAAGAAAGTGCAAAGTTTATAGGTTCTTTGCCCTTTGATGGATTTGGTATAGGAGGAGAGTTTGGAGACAATAACAAAACAATGGTTGATATGCTTAAATTAAGTTTATCTGAACTTCCGGAAAATAAACCAAAACATCTTTTGGGAATAGGTTATTTAAAAGATATTCCTAGAATAATTAAAGCTGGTGTAGATACTTTTGATTGTATAGTTCCAACTCATTATGCCAGAAGAGGAAGAGCTTATACTTCTTTTGGTGAATTAGACATAAAGAAGAAAATATTTTCAAATGATAAAAAACCATTAGATTCTAAATGTTCCTGTTTTGTTTGTAAAAATTATTCAAGAGGATATATTCATCATTTATTTAGAGCCAAAGAAATTACTGGTATGAAATTACTTACTTTCCATAATTTGTATTTCTTCAATTCTTTTGTCGAGAATATTAGAAAAGATATTAAATGTGGTAAAATATAATAATATGAATAGACCAATAAAATTATCACCAAATTCACTCAATTTATATTATGAATGCCCTTATTGTTTTTGGTTAGAAAAGGGATTGGGGATCAGAAGGCCTCAGCCATTTCCTTATGCTTTGAATTTAGCTGTAGATTATCTATTAAAAGAAGAATTTGATAAATACAGAAAAAAAAGAGAATTGCATCCCTTATTGGTGGCTAATAATATTCCAGCTAAACTTTTTTCTAATCAAAAGCTTTTGGATGAATGGAGAGATAATTTTAGAGGTATAAGATATTATGATACAGAGTTAGATGCAACCTTGTTCGGAGCGGTTGATGATATTTTAGAGTTTTCAGAGGGGAAACTAGCGGCAATGGATTATAAATCTACTGGAAGTGCAGTAGCTAAAGTCTATGATAGATTTCAATTGCAGTTAGATGTATATACTTTTCTCTTAGAGCAAAATGGATATAAAACAGTTAGAAAGGGGTGTTTGGCCTTTTATATAGTGGATAAGAATAATGGATTTGATGGTAAACTACCTTTTAGAAAAGAAATACATATGATAGATACTGATCCTACTTATGTTCGTAATTTACTCAAAGAAGTTTCAGAATATTTAAGAAAAGATGATCATGGTGATCATAGTCCAGAATGCCAATATGGTTCTTGGCATAAAGGGGTGCGAGATATAGAAAACAGATGAAAAAATTAAAACAAAAAACCGTTGTCGTCGGAGGAACTTTTGATATTATTCACAGAGGACACATAGCTTTATTAAAAAAAGCTTTTTCTTTGGGTGATGTCGTTTTGGGTTTAACTTCAGACGATTACGTTAAAAATAAAAGAAAAGGCATTAAGAAATTTGTTGAGAGAAAGAAGAACTTGGAAGGATTTATAAAGAATAAGTTATCTAAGAATTTTGAAATATTAAAAATAGAAGATAAGTTTGGAGTTGTTTTAAAAAGAGATTTTGATTATATTGTTGTTTCACCAGAAAGTTTTAAAGTAGCAAAAGAAATAAATGAAAGGAGAAAAAAACTTGATAGAAAATTAATTGAAATAGTGAAAATACCTTTTATTTTAGGAAAAGACGGAAAACCTCTTTCTTCAAGGGATTTAGCCAGTTATGAAGTAATAATTAAGAAGTTAAAATCATTAGCCAATAAAAAGAATAGAGAAGGGATGATAAGATTTGGTGTAAGTCCTAAAAATACTCTTGGAATATCAGTTTATTTTTTAAGAGATATGGCTAAAGAAATGGGAAAAAACCATGATTTAGCCTTAAAACTTTGGGATTCTAAAATTCATGAGGCAAGATTGTTAGCTGGTTTTATTGCTGACCCTGAAAAACTTACCGAAAATCAAATGGAGAAATGGGTAAAAGATATAGATTCTTGGGATATATGTGATCAGGTTTGTTCTAGTTTATTTGATAAAACTACCTTTGCTAAGAAAAAAGTTTTTGAATGGGCAAAAAGAAAAGAAGAGTTTGTAAAAAGATCAGGTTTTGCATTAATGGCTGTTTTTTCTGTACACGACAAAAAAGCTTCTAATGATTTTTTTGAAAAATTCTTCCCTATAATAAAAAGAGAATCTATGGATGAAAGAAATTTTGTTAGGAAAGCTGTTAACTGGGCCTTAAGGCAAATAGGGAAAAGAAATTTAGTTTTAAATAAAAAAGCAATAGAAGTTGCTGTAGATATTTCTAAAATAGATTCTAAATCTGCTAGATGGATAGCTTCTAATGCTTTGAGTGAGTTAAATATTAAACGGAAATTAATGCTAAAGAACAAATAAAAAACTGCTTTCTCGGGTAGTTTTTTGTTCTATTTGCAGAATTCTTCGTAACAGTATTTAGCCACTACTAATCCATTGGAATCTTTTAAATATATTGTATCTCCGTAGCTGTCCATTATTTCATTATCATGCGTGTCTGTGTATATATGCCATTTAGCTAAGGAGAAATTACTAGTATTAGAATAATTATTAACGCATCCGTTATAATTAAAGTTTGAATTAAGATAATCCATACAATATGTGTCCGAATATAATCTTGCTTCGCTTATTTTAGTTGGATTTGGAAATTCACAAGTTCCTATTTTAGTTGTAATAAAGTTCTTGCATTCTGAGCTTAAAAAACTAGACAAGCTATCAGATGTTGGTTTGGGACAATTTTTAGATATTGAAATAGGGAAGTCTGTAGATTTTAAATAGTATCCCATACATTTATTAGGCCTGAAGCTTATTGTGCTGAAACTAAATGGGCTATGTTCGCTGGAAATATAAACGGTATCTCCCTTTTTTAAATTAATATTCTGTTTCCAAGAAGAATCATTGTTAGGATCATATATTTCTGCTCCAGAAGGAATCGAAATAGTTTTTTTCTTCCCTTCTAATTTCCAGCCAGTCATATTAATTGTTTGCCCAGAAGATATCTTAGTAGATATAGTTACTAAAGAAGGATTGGCCCTTACATCTGGTTTTCTAAAATTAGAGATATTTATTTCATTATAATAAGGAGATACATTTATTTTTATAGTTATTTCAGCTGGAGTTGGTTCAACCATTGTATTGGTTCTTCCTCTCACCCAGAAAGTGTATTCTTTTTGTCCGTCAGGAAAAGTAACTTTCCTTGATTTTTTTGTTGTTTTTATCCATTTTGTATCTACTTCCTCTGCTGTAGTTTCAAAATATAAATCACTAGAACTCACACCACCAGAAAGAATAGCATCAAACTCAAAAATTACTTCAGTAGTATCATTAAAAATAATCTGTTTTATAGGTCCTTGTTTTATGTAAGAATTTATTGGGAAATTAGGATCTATAGTTGTTTTTGATTCTGATCCAGATCCAGATCCAGACCCAGAATTACTGCCACTAGAAGAACCACCTTGAGAAACTTGTTGTTCTTGGGTTTGTCCTTCGGGTAGAAAAGAAATATTTTTATCCGGATTAATAAATATTCCAGCTATAGAAACTATTATTGCTACGACTATGAATAAGATTATTATAGGCATATTATTTTATTATTAAAGCATAAAATTAGATAAAAGTCATTTTTAGAAAGTAGACAGAAGGCTTAAAAAATGAGAAGATGCAATATAATAATTAGTCGTATTTATTATTAATAATTAACCGAAAATGAGCAATAAAATAATAATTTATATAGTTGCAATTATAGTACTTATTTCAGCTGGAATAGGATATTTTTTATGGAATTCCGATCCTCTAGCAGAAAAACAATCTCAAGAACAAGAAGAACAAGATAATGATATCGAAGTTAAAGAGGTTGAATTAGTTATCTTTACCAAAGATGATTTTGAGATACAAAAGCCGGAAATTTGGAGTGAACTAACGCCTCCAGAGGGGATAAGAGTTCTTTTAACAAGTATTGAGGAAGAACAAATAGATTCTGAGAAAGAGAAAGACGGGTTCAGGACTTATTTAGCTATAACTTATGACACTCTTCAAGGGAAAGCCACAGAAGAGTTTATAGGTTATGTTAAAGATATTTTAGTTGATTCTTTGCCTTCTATTGAATTTGTGGAGGAAGAAGTAATTACTATTGATGGTAGAAATGCCCTAACCTTGGAAGCCATAATTATTCAAGAAGGATATCAATTCAATTCTTTATTAGTTATGATAAATGGAGAAGGGGATGATATGTGGACTTTATCTTTCAATACTTCTGAAGTTAGATGGGAAGATTCAAAAGATTTATTCTATGAAATTACTAATAGTTTTAAATTAAAATAATGAAGAAATTATATAGAAGTAGAAGAAATAGAATGTTGGCTGGAGTCTTTGGGGGCTTGGGAGAATATGTTAATTTAGACCCTACAGTTTTAAGGATTGTTTGGGTTGTTTTAACTGTATTTACTGGATTTTTCCCTGGTTTTCTGATTTATTATCTAGTTATTCTAATAATTCCAGAAGAACAATCTATTTAATAAAAAAGCCTTCTGTTGAGGGAAGGCTTTGGAGCTATTGTTGGTTATTATAGGCGAGAGCTAAATTTTGGTTCTTGCATTCCTGGTTTCCAAAAGTAGCGTAAATCTCTTTATCGTGCTGTCGTAACTACTACATGCACCTTAGTTCATCGTCTGAGTTTTTTACTTTATCTTTAAACACTTTTCGGTATTTCCTCTTCAGTTTTATTTTTATATTATTTTTCTCGATGTTAATTTCAAATATTTCTCCCCAAAAGCATCTATTTAACTCATCAATCATATTAATGGATGTAAGTCTAGAAAACTGTTTTTTTACTTTATCAATTATTTCTACAGGAGTAGAATTATTAAAAAAGTAATGATATGTATTGTGTTTATCTTGATTTACATTTACTTTATTCCATCTTACAGAAGCTAATTCAGGAAAACGGCTGGTAGGAAAAATATGATGACAGCTTTTATGCTTTTTTTCCTTTTTGTTATTCTTTCCATTTTTGTTATTTTCGTGCAAAATAAACTCCTTCTATAATCTGTATTGATAATGTGCCTTCCTCCTTTTCTAGATATTAATACAATATTAATAAAAGATAAAGAGGGTTTGATATTTTATTAAATTTACCTCTAAAATTATGTTATTCAAAGTAAAAGTTTTTCCGGGGTCTAAAAAAAAGGAAATAATAGTAAAAGACAAGAATAGTTTTGAGATTAAAGTAAAATCAAAACCTAAAAGGGGATTAGCTAATAAAGAGGTAATAGAAATTCTTTCTATTCATCTTAAGGTTCCAATTTCTAGAATTAGATTAATTAAAGGACATAAAAATAGGAATAAGATTTTTGAATTAATATAATAATGTCTAAGTTAAGCCACCTTTTCAAAAAGGCGATTTCCTGTTATAATATATAAATTATGAATAGCCCAAAACAAAAAGAGGATTTAAATTTTTATGGTCTCGGGATAGCTCCCGGGATTCTTGATATATTAAAAAAGCTTCGTTATTTAATACCAACTCCAATTCAACATCAATCAATCTCTATTGCCATTCAAGGAAAAGATATAGTTGGTATTGCTCAGACAGGTACGGGTAAAACTCTTGCTTTTGGTATTCCAATGATTCAACAATTGGTGAATACAAAAGGTCTAGGATTAGTACTTTCACCAACTAGAGAATTAGCTTTACAAATAGATGCTGAATTCCGTAAGATTGGCGGATCCCTTGGTCTTAAAACTGTAGTCTTAATTGGAGGAGTTCCTATTAGGCCTCAAATATCAGCCCTTCGAAGGAATCCAAATATTATTATAGCTACTCCTGGACGTTTAATTGACCACTTGCATCAAAGAACAGCTAATCTTAAGGACGTAAATATTTTAGTTCTTGATGAAGCTGATCGTATGTTAGATATGGGATTCTTACCTCAAATAAAAGAAATTCTAAAATTAGTTCCAAAAGAACGTCAAACAATGCTTTTTTCAGCCACTCTTTCTTCACAGATCATGAGTATTGCTTCAGCCAATATGAAACTTCCTATTCGCGTTGAGATAGCTCCTACTGGAACAACAGTTGATAATGTTTCTCAGGATTTATTTATTGTTGCCAAAGAAGAAAAAAATCGTTTATTGGAAAAGATTTTATCTCAGTATTTAGGATCAGCTCTAGTCTTTACTAAAACTAAATATGGAGCTACTCGTGTGGCTGGAGCAATTAGGAAAATGGGTCATTCGGCAACTGAAATACATTCAAATCGTACTTTTCCTCAGAGAAAAAGTGCTTTAGATGGTTTTAAAACAGGGCAATATCGTGTACTTGTAGCAACTGATATTGTAGCTAGAGGGATTGATGTGGCTGGAATAGAGTTAGTCGTAAATTATGACCTACCTTCACAAGCAGAAGATTATGTCCACAGAATAGGTAGAACCGCTAGGGCTGGTATGAAAGGACATGCTATTTCTTTTGTTATGCCTTCAGAACAGGCAGAAATTCGTGCTATTGAATGGTTGATTAAAAAGAAATTAAATGTATCTACAATTCCTGGTTTTGATAGTAAACAGTTTGTAAAACCTAGGATGGTTTTTCGTACTAAAAGATATGGAAGAAAGAGATAGAAATAATTTTATATATTTGCCGTTATTAATTTAGCGGTTTTTATTTTAAATTTTGGTATTAAATATAATCTGTGAATATTTTATCTATTAACAGTTAATGTTGACAACTTGTTGACAACATTAAATTATATTGATACAATAAAGTTGTCAACAATATGGATATCAACAACCTAATAATAAACAAATTAAATAAAAAACAGAAAATTAAGGTTTCTGACATAGTAAAAGAGACCGGTTTTTCTCGTGCTTACATAAATAGATTTTTTCAAAAGCTTAAAAAGGATGGGAAAATAGTCCTTACAGGTAAATCAAATAAGGCTTTTTATGTTCTAGCCGGTAGTCAAGAATTGTTAGCTAAAAAATCTATTTTATCTGTTAACCGCTTACTTAATAATGAAAAAATTTCGGAAGATTTGATGTTTAATGAAATAAAAGAAAATACAGGAATTTTATTAAATCTCTCTAAAAATGTTTCAGAAATTATTCAATATGCTTTTACGGAAATACTTAATAATGCGATTGAACATTCTCAGTCTGAAAAAATACAGATAACTATTAAAAAAGAAAAAAATAGTGTCGAATTTATGATTAGAGATTGGGGAGTAGGTATTTTTACTAATATAATGAAAAAGAGAAAACTTAAGAATAAACTTGAAGCCATTCAGGATTTATTGAAGGGAAAACAAACAACTGCTCCTAAGAAGCATAGTGGAGAGGGCATTTTCTTTACTTCAAAAATTGCAGAAAAATTAATTATTCAATCATCAGATAAGAAATTAATTTTTGATAATATTATTGATGATATTTTCATAAAAGATACAACAAACGCTAAAGGAACTAAGGTTGATTTTAGGGTTAAGGTAAATTCTAAAAATAACTTAAACGATATATTTAAAAAATATTCTGGAAAATCTTTTGATTTTTCAAAAACAGAAACAAAAGTATCTCTTTATGGTATTAATTCTGAATTCATTTCTCGTTCTCAAGCTAGAAGGGTAGTGAGTGGCTTAGACAAGTTTAAAAAAGTAATTTTAGATTTTAAAAATGTGGATACGGTCGGTCAAGGTTTTGCTGATGAGATTTTTCGTGTTTGGCAAAATAATAATCCGAATATAATAATAGAATATTTAAATGCAAACGAGAATATTATTTTTATGATAAAAAGGGCAATTGTTAAATAATATGATAATTGACGATGTAAAAATAAAAGTGAAAGCTGGTACAGGTGGTAATGGAATCGCAGCTTTTAGTAAGGTTAAAATGAATTTAGGACCAACCGGGGCAGATGGTGGAAAGGGTGGAGATGTTTTTTTTGAAGGGGTTTCTGACTTAAGTATTTTAAATCAGTTTCGCTACAAAAAAGAATTATCAGCTGAAAATGGTGAAAATGGCAAAGGTGGGAATATAGATGGTGCGGGCGGTAAAGATCTTCTATTAAAAGTGCCTGTAGGTACAGTCATTTATAATTTATCATCAAAAAGGAAATCAGAAATTATTTCTGTTGGGCAGCGCTTATTAATAGCTGAAGGCGGTAAGGGGGGACGAGGCAATTATAAATTTAGATCATCTATTAATACGTCTCCTGAAGAATTTGAAGAAGGTTCTTTGGGGCAGGAGTATGAATTGAGATTAGAATTAAAGATGATAGCTGATGTTGGATTCATTGGTTTGCCAAATGTTGGTAAATCTAGCTTATTGAATGAATTAACTAAGGCTGATAGTAAAGTGGCTAATTATCATTTTACAACTCTGGAACCAAACTTAGGAGTTTATTATGAATTGATTTTAGCTGATATTCCAGGGCTTATTGAGGGAGCTTCTTTTGGAAAAGGTTTAGGTATTAAGTTTTTACGACATATTGAAAGAACAAAAACTCTTTTTCATTTTATTTCAGCTGAATCTCAGTATCCCTTAGAAGATTATAAAACTATTAAGAATGAGCTTGAGACTTATAATAAAGAACTTTTATTAAAACCAGAATATATTTTTTTAACTAAGACTGATTTATTGTCTGAAAAAGATATTAAAAAAAAAGTAGATCTTCTTAAAAAAACAGGGAAAGAAGTATTGGCTATTTCTATAATAGATGAAAAAAGTTTGAAAGAAGTAGAAGTAATATTACGGGAAGTAATCAAACAAAAGCAGATA
>CAZEZZ010000002.1:28990-31360 GCA_964515885.1 uncultured Candidatus Saccharibacteria bacterium | reverse complement strand
AAAAGGTTCCAATATAGTCCCATTTACCTAGCTAATAAAATGAAAATTAGATCCATTAAAACAAAAAGAATAATTCCTAAAAAAGATAAGGATATTTTTTTAATTTTGGATAAATATTTACCGAAGTTAAAAGAAAGATCTATTGTGGCCGTTACTTCAAAAATTATAGCTATTTGTCAAGAAAGAATAGCTGATCCAGAAAAAGTTAATAAAGATGATTTAGCAGAAGAAGAAGCTGATTTTTATCTTCCCCGAAACCTAAATAAATATAATTTTATGCTGACCATTAAAAATAATACTATGATAGCTTCAGCTGGGATAGATGAATCAAATGCTGCAGACTATTTAATTCTTTGGCCAGAAGATCCTCAAGAGTCAGCTGATCAAATTAGAACCTATATAAAAAAGAAATTTAAACTAAATAATATAGGAGTAATTATTACAGATAGTAAACTTACTCCTTTAAGGTGGGGGGTGACCGGTGTTTCTATCGCTCACAGTGGATTTTCCGCCCTAAATGATTATAGGAAACAACCCGATATTTTTGGTAGAAAACTAAAAATAACTCAAGTTAATGTTGCAGAGGCTTTAGCTGTTTCCGCGGTTTTACTTATGGGAGAAGGAAAAGAACAAACCCCAATAGCTATAATTGAAGATATCCCTTTTGTAAAATTTCAAAAGAGAAATCCAACCAAGAAAGAGTTAAAAGATCTTCAAATTGATTTAAAAGAAGATGTTTATGGTTCAATCTTAACAGCCGTTAAATGGAAAAAGGGCAAGGGATTTAAAAAACATGAAAAGATTAAGTAGTTGGTTAAAAACAGGAATTATCGGGGGGTTTCTCGGAGGGTTAATTGCTATAATTGGTTTTTGGATATTATCGCCACCAACAGATTCAGTATTTCTTTTCGTATTACTTAGGGTTACAATAGGAGCGGTAGTTGCAATAATAATAAGGCCTATAGTGATAGAGAGATTAGCTAATAATAAATCTAAAGAAAACAGACTTTAATAATTGAACAGGTTTGTATCCAAAATATGAACTTGTTTTTTAATAAAAAAATGATAAAGTAGATTTTAAAGTTCGTTAATAAATAAAAATGGAGAGGAAGATTGTTATGAATAATGATAATATGTCGAAGCTTCATATAGGTAATTTTGTGGCCGATATGCCAATTATTCAAGGAGGAATGGGTGTGGGTATTTCCCTGTCGGGATTAGCTGCAGCCGTTGCTAATGAGGGTGGTATTGGAGTTATATCTGGAGTAGGGTTGGGTGTTCTTTGTGGAGTTAAAGGAAAAGACTACGCAAAGTCAAATAAGATAGCGTTGCAGGAACAAATAAGGAAAGCAAGGAAAATGACTTCAGGTGTTCTGGGTGTAAATTTCTTAATGGCTGTTACTGACATAGATAGTCTTATTCAAGGAGCCGTTGAGGAAAAGATTGATCTTCTCATATGTGGCGCAGGATTATTTATACGTCTCCCTAATGTCTTACCTCTTGATGATTTGGGAAGCCTTCATACCAAGTTTGTCCCCATAGTATCTTCGAGTCGTTCAGCCAGAATTACGTTTGAGTCGTGGTGGAAAAGATACCATTACATGCCAGATGCCGTAGTGGTTGAAGGGCCGTTGGCTGGTGGACACCTTGGATTTAGCAAAGAACAAATCAGCGATCCCAACTATGCGCTAGACAATCTATTGCCGGGAGTGATTTCAGTAATCGCTCAATGCGAGCAAAAAGCTGGGAAGCATATCCCGGTTATTGCAGCTGGAGGAATATACACAGGAGGTGACATTCGTAGGGTTCTTGAACTAGGCGCTCATGGAGTACAAATGGCAACAAGGTTTGTTGCCACTGACGAGTGCGATGCTTCTCTTGAGTTTAAAGAAGCATTTGTTGAATGCCGAGAGGAGGATTTTACGATAATCAACAGCCCTGTCGGTTTACCAGGAAGAGCTATTAGGAATGAATTCCTTATGAGTGTGGAAAGAGGAGAAAAGAAGCCATTTAATTGTCCCTGGAAATGCTTGAAAACGTGTAAAGGAGTCGACGGAGCTCCATATTGTATTGTTTTAGCATTAATCAATGCAAAGAGGGGAAGAATTAAAAATGACGGCTTCGTTTTCGCTGGAGCTAATGCTTACAAGGTAGATAAGATTATACCGGTGAGGGAGCTCTTTGAAACTTTGAAGCAAGAATACATTGATTCAAAGTAAGAGTATTTGTTGAAACATAACCGCTAAGGGTAAAAACTTAGCGGCTTTTTTTATATTAAATTAATAAAGTAATAATAAAAAAAATCGCTCTTTGAGCGGTTTTTTGGTAGAATAATAGTATTCAATACTTAATGAAACTAAAGTTTCATTT
>CAZEZZ010000002.1:0-28890 GCA_964515885.1 uncultured Candidatus Saccharibacteria bacterium | reverse complement strand
CGGTTTTTTGGTAGAATAATAGTATTCAATACTTAATGAAACTAAAGTTTCATTTCGAATTTCAATTTTACTTGTAAAATCTCACTTTATGAAAATATCAAAAGCAGAATTTACTAAGGGTGTTATCGGAGACGATTATAGTTTGAAAGATAATTTACCACATGTTGCTTTTTTTGGCCGCTCTAATGCGGGAAAATCAAGCGTGATTAATTCTTTAGTTGGTAAAAAAAATCTTGTTAAAACGAGTAAAATACCAGGAAAAACACGTGAAGCTAATTTTTTTAAAATTAACGATTCTTTCTATTTTGTAGATTTTCCTGGATATGGATATGCGAAACGTTCTATTTCAGAACGTAACAAGATGATTAAAAGAATTTTTTGGTATGTGGAATTTTCCATTGAGAGACCAAAGGCAGTTTTTTTAATTATTGATGCTAAAGTTGGTTTAACTGATCTTGATCGGGAGATGTTAAAAATTCTTAAAGAAAATAAACATCAAATTGTTATTGTTGCAAATAAAATTGATAAGTTAGGTAAAGTGGCTAGGGGAGAACATCTTTCTTTAGTTAAAGAAGAAGTGGGAGATATTCTTGTTTCGGGATATTCGGCCAAGACAAACGAAGGGAGAGAAGAATTAATTCAAATAATTTCAAGTTTCTTGTAGAAATTTATATTTTTAATAATGGCTTTAGATTTAAAAAAATTAAATAATGAGCAAAAAGAAGCAGTGGTTCACGAGAAGGGACCGCTTTTGATAGTAGCAGGAGCTGGAACTGGAAAAACAACAGTAATTACTCAAAGGATTGCTTATTTAATTGAAAAGGAATTAACTAAGCCAGAAGAGATATTAGCAGTTACATTTACAGAAAAAGCAGCTGGGGAAATGGAAGAAAGAGTTGATAATCTTTTGCCTTATGGTTACGTTGATTTATGGATTTTAACTTTTCATTCTTTTTGTGAAAGAATTTTAAGAGATCATGCCCTAGATATTGGATTACCTGCTGATTTTAAGATTTTAGACCCAACGGCTGGTTGGCTTTTAGTGCGTCATAATTTAGATAAATTTGATCTTAACTATTACAAACCCCTGGGTAATCCAACTAAATTAATCCAGACCCTAATTTCTCATTTTTCTCATTGTAAAGATCAAGAGATTTATCCCAAAGATTACTTAGAATATACCGATAAATTGAAAACTAGAGATGATATGCCAGAAAGTCAGGAAACCGAAAGAATAAAAGAAGTAGCAAATGCTTTCCATGTTTATCAAAGATTACTTTTAGAAAATAGCTATTTAGACTTCGGAGATCTTATAAATTATTGTCTTAAATTGTTTAAAGAAAGACCTTTAATCTTAGAAAAATATAGAGAAAAATTTAAATATATTTTAGTGGATGAGTTTCAAGATACTAATCGATCTCAATATGAATTAATTAAAGTATTGGCTGCTCCTAAAAATAATCTCACGGTTTGCGCAGATGATGATCAGGCTATTTATCGTTGGAGGGGAGCATCTTTTGCTAATATTATTCAGTTTAAAAATGATTTTCCAAAAGCAAAACAAATTTCCTTAGTTAAAAATTACAGATCAGCTCAGGATATTTTAGATTTATCTTATAAATTTATAACCGCTAATAATCCTGATCGCTTAGAACATATTAATAAAATAAATAAAAAATTAATTGCTGATAATAAAGAAAAGGGAGTAATAGAACACATAAGCGCTAAAAATTTAGATGAGGAGGTTGGGCTAACAATTAAGAAAATATTGGAAATTCTAAAAAAAGATAAAGAAACGAATTATAATGATATTGCTATTTTAGTCAGGGCAAATAGTACAGCTAACTCTTTCACAAAGGCTCTTGAAAGAGCTGGTTTGCCATATCAATTTTTAGCTTCAAGGGGTCTTTATTCTAAATCAATTATTTTAGACATTATCTCTTATTTTAAGATTCTAGATAATTATTATGAAAGTGTGGCAGTTTATAGGATTTTAAACCTACCGTTTTTAGAAATACCCTATGAAGACATAGTAAAGATTACCCAATACAGTCGTCGTAAAACAAAGTCTATTTATGAAGCAATAGAAGAACTTGTTTTAATCCCTAGTATTTCGGAAAAAACTCAAGAAAAAATTACTTTTATTCTTAGTCTAATTAAAAAACATGCCACTCTCTCTAGAGAAAAAACAGTTTCAGAAATATTATTAGCTTTTTTGGGAGATTCAGGTTATTTAAAATATTTAACACTTAAAGATGACAAAGAACAAATAGATATTCTTAACCAATTCTATAAAAAAATAAAAAGTTTTGAAGATTCTGTTATAGAACCAAGTTTAAAAAATTTCGTGGAAGAGATAACGTTTGAGATAGAGTCTGGAGAGGAAGGGAAACTTGAATTTGACCCCGAACAAGGTCCAGACATGATTAAAGTTATGACTATTCATGGAGCTAAAGGACTGGAGTTCAAGTATGTATTTTTAGTTAATATGGTAGATAAGAGATTTCCAACGATTGAAAGAAAAGATTTAATAGATCTTCCTGAAGAATTAATAAAAGACATAAAACCGAAGGGAGATATTCATCTACAAGAAGAAAGAAGAATTTGTTATGTGGCTATGACCAGAGCCAAAAAAGAGCTTTATTTTACTTCAGCCGAGGATTACGGTTTAGTAAGAAAAAAGAGATTATCTCGATTTTTAATAGAGATGGGGTATAAAGATAAACCTGAAATTAAAAATTTAAAAACAAAGAATGAATTACTTAAACCATCTTTTAATAAAAATTTAAACAATAAAAAAAGAATAGAATCGAAATATCTTCCAGAACATTTTTCTTTTTCTCAGTTAGCTGCTTTTGAAAAATGTCCGTTACAATATAAATTTAATTTCATTTTGAAGATTCCAATCAAAGGAAAAGCCGTTTTTTCTTTTGGAAAAACAATGCATAATACTTTGTATAGTTTTTTGAAAGAGGTGAATGAAAATAATAAAAATAACCAAAGTGATTTATTTGGTTTTCAAGAGAAAAAATCAAAAACGGCTAAAAAAAATAATTCGTTTAGTTTGGAATATCTATTTAAAATTTATGAGAAAAATTGGATAGAAGAATGGTACGAAAATAAAGACCAAAGGGATGAATATTATAAATTAGGAAAGAAAATAGTTAAGGATTTTTACCAGGAATTCATAAAAGATCCTCCTAAGATTTTAAAAATAGACAATTCTCTTGCTTTAGAAATACCATTTAATTTAAAGATAGGAGAAAATACGATATTTGGAGTAATAGATAGGATCGATGAAAAAGAAGGGGGAGTTGCGATTATCGACTATAAAACAGGAAAATCAAAAGAAAAATTAATAGCAGAAGATAAAGAGCAGTTATTAATTTATCAGATAGCAGCTGAAGAAATTTTAAAATTAAAACCAAAAGAGCTTATTTATAGTTATTTAAATGATGGGAAGAAAGCATCTTTCTTAGGTTCAGAAAAAGAAAAAGAACGTTTAAAAGAAAAAATAAAATTAGTGATAGAAAACATTAAAAAAAGTAACTTCAAAGCTACTCCTGGATGGCAATGTGGATTTTGCGATTTTAAAGATATTTGTGATTTTGCACAAAGATAGTTAAGTTTTGAAAAAAAGCTCAAGAACAATTAGTTATATCTATTAATAAAACAAAAACCCCGCAGATTATGCGGAGTTTTTTGTTGTTTTACTTAACGGTCGAAACTTTTCTGAGGTCTTTTCTTTGACCAACATTCCTTGCAGTAGATAGGTCTATCTGGAGCAGGTTCGAATGGTAATTCTTTTATTTCCACTCCACACTCTGAACATTTCCAGTCACCTTGCACCATCTGTCTAGGAGCAAAATTTCTTCCAGAATTTCTATTGAAATCCATTTTATTATATATTGACGAGTAAAACGACCCTTGAGACCTTAAGTCGTTCTACTTAATTTTTCTTTAAATCAAGTTTAAAGTATTTGATTACGTATACTTGAACTTATTGTCTAAAGACATCATACCTTATTCATAGAGAATGTCAATAACGGTTAATTTTTAGTTTTAATTATTGGCTTTCAAATTAATGTATTTTTTGATAGAATAACGCCATGAGATTTGTTTTAAGATCGAAAATACATAAGGCCATAGTTACGGAGAATGATTTAAATTATGTTGGCAGTATAGGGATAGATGAAAATTTGATAAATAAATCAGGTTTAATTTTGGGAGAAAAAGTTTTAGTGGTGGATAACATAAATGGGGCTAGACTGGAAACTTACGTTCTTAAGGAAGAAGCAAATTCAGGTAAAATAGTTATTTATGGAGCTGCTTGTCATTTAATAAAAGAAGGAGATGAAATAATTATTATGGGGTTTGAATTATCAGATAACTCAGTAGAGGTTACAAATATTCTTGTAGATAAAAATAATAAGTTCGTAAAATTTTTATAATTAATAGCCAAAACGTAAGTTGAGGCGAAAGATGAGACTTGTCTCATCGCACTTAATTGCTCAATGAAACTGAAGTTTCATTTCGAGTTTCGCTCCCATAAAGGGAAGCTTGCTATATGGATCAAAAATATATAATAATCATTGTCTTGTTAGTAATCGCAGTTGTTTTAATTTATTATTTCTTTTTTTTCGAGAAGAAAGAGGAAGTAGAATTTGCTAAACAAGACGAGGAAGTAGAATTGGCTAACCCAGCTGCTGTTAATTGTATAGAGAAAGGAGGAACTTTAGAATCTGTAGAATTTAAACAGGGGACGGATAGTTTATGTATGTTTGACGATAATTCACAATGTTGGGAATGGGATTTATATAAAGGATTATGTAAAAAAGGAGATTTAAAGGTAAAAATAACCTTAGAATCTTCAGGAGAAGTAGCTTCTAGAGGAGACACAGTAGAAGTTCATTATACGGGAAGTCTTGAAACTGGGGTTGTTTTTGATTCAAGTATAGAAAGAGGACCATTTTCTTTTACTTTAGGAGAAAATAGAGTTATAAAAGGTTGGGAATATGGAGTTTTAGGAATGAAGGTTGGAGAAAAAAGAATTCTTACTATATCTCCTAATTTAGGATACGGTTCGACAGGAGTTGGAGGATCTATCCCACCAAATGCAAATTTAATATTTGAAGTGGAATTATTAAGAATAATAAAATAATTATATGTTTGATAAGTTAAAACAATTGGGTGATCTTAAGAAAATAAAGGATGAATTGGAAAAACAGAGAAAGACCATTGAGAGTAACGGAATAACAGTTACTGTAAATGGTAGAATGGAGATAGAAGCTTTAAAACTTAATCCTCAGATGGACATTTTAGAGCAAGAATCAATAATTAAAGAATCCTTTAATCAAGCCGTAAGAGAAATCCAAAAAGAAGCAGCTCAAAAAATGTTTAACATGAGTAATAATTAAATTAATAATTAAACAATTATGGAACAATACTTAATCGAAAATCAAACAATGATATTGTTATTGTTAACAATTTGGGTCTTACCCTGGAAAGGAGTAGCTCTTTGGAGAGCATCTAAAAACCAAAACCTTAAATGGTTTATAATCATATTAACGTTGAACACTTTAGCTGTGGTTGATATTATTTATATTTTCTTTTTTAGTAATAAAAAGTCAAAAGAAATAGATAATAATTAAATATGAACCATAAATTTTTAATAATTTTACTTATTGTTGTTATTTTGATTACAGCTGGTGTTTATGTTTTTGTTAAAAAACCAGCTCGTATCTTCAGTCCAGAAATAATAATTACTAATTTTGATGAATGCATAGAAGCGGGTAATCCGGCCATGGAGTCTTATCCTCGTCAATGTATGACTTCGGATGGTGAAGCCTTTGTTGAAGACATAGGAGACGCTATAGATAAGATTAATTTAATAAGAGTTGATTCTATTCTTCCTAATGAAACTATAAGTAGTCCTCTGGAAATAACCGGAGAAGCTAGAGGTTTTTGGTTCTTTGAAGGAGATTTCCCTATCAAGCTTATTGATTCTAACGGCAATTTGTTAGGAACTGCTATAGCTCAGGCTAAAACAGATTGGATGACAGAAGAATTTGTTCAATTTGAAGCAACACTTATTTTTGATAGTCTCGAAACGAAAAATGGAGATTTATTCTTTGTTAAAGATAATCCTTCTGATATTTCTGAATACGATGATGAATTAAGGATTCCTGTAAAATTTTAAATAGTTAGTGAAGATATTATGAAAAGATATTTAACCCAAGAAGGGTTGGAAAAACTTAAGAAAGAATTAGATAACCTAGAAAATGTTAGGAGAAAAGAGATTACAGAAAGAATAAGACATACAGCTTCTCAGGGAGATTTAAAAGAGAACGCTGGTTATCATATGGCTAAAGAAGAACAGGGTTTTGTTGAGGGAAGAATAAAGGAATTAAAAGAAATAATAAATCAGGCAGAAATAATTAGTAAAAATGGTAAAGAAGAAGTTCAGATTGGTTCATTTGTCCAATTAGAGTCTGATGGCAAAAAAGAAGAATTTCAACTTATTGGACCAGAAGAAGCAGATATATTAAATAATAAGATATCTTTCAAATCACCACTAGGAGAGTCTATTTTGAACAAGAAAAAAGGGGATATCGTTATTATTAATACTCCAGATGGAGAAACAAAATACAAGATTTTTGATATAAATTGATTAAAAATGCTTAAAAAAGAATATTTGACTATAAATTATATAGGATATATACTTTATTAATGAAGAAAAAATCTAAACCAAAAACTAAAAAACCAGTTTTGAAGATACCTTTAGAAGAGGTCAAAAAAACCAAAATAAGGGTTATTGGTATTGGAGGAGGTGGAGGAGCTATTGTTTCTGAAATAGCTTCGAAAATGCCAAAAGCTTCTTTTGTTATTGCTAATACTGACTTACAAGCTTTAAAAAATAGAAATAAAAAAGCATCAGTTTTTAATTTTGGACAATCACTTACTCATGGATTAGGAACAGGAATGAATGTAGATATAGGAAGAGAAGCAGCTTTACTAGAGAAAGATAAGATAAAAAAGTTAATGGAGGGATATGATTTATGTATTTTAGTTTCTTGTCTTGGTGGTGGTGCTGGATCTGGAGCTTTACCAATTTTTGCAAAAATTGCAAAATCTTTAGGAAATCTTACTTATGGAATATTTACTCTTCCTTTAAAATTTGAAGGAGAGAGAAAAATGGAAATTGCTAAAGACGCTTTAAAGCAAGTTAAAAATCATTTAAACGCTATTACTGTAATACCAAACGAAAAAGTCTTTCAGGTTATAGACAAAAACACTCCTCTAAAACAAGCTTTTTCGGTTATAAATAAAGATTTAGCAGGGAGCCTAGGTGGTTTAATAGAAACCATATATGAACCAGGGATGATAAATATAGACTTTGCAGATTTAAGAACAGTTTTAGAGGGCAGAGGAAGGATTGCTTATTTAAATACTGTTGAGGTTCAAAGAAAAGAAGGATCTTTAAAGGAATTAATAACAAAAATTCTTAATTCTCCTTTGTATCCATACAGCATAAAAGGAGCTAAGGGAGTATTGTTCAATATTTCAGGAGAAAAGAATCTTTCTTTGAACGAAGTTAATCAAATTTCAAAGACAATTTCTGATTTAACTAATTCAGAAGCAAAGATAATTTTTGGTATTTCTCAAAAATCCTCATCTGCTGATGTGATAAAAACCACTGTTTTAGCGACAGGATGTTCTTTTAAGATAGCCTCTCCTCCAATTAAACAGATAAAAAAGAAAATTAGGAGGACTAGAAAGAAACCAACCCCTCCCGTTGAAAAAACTAAAATTAAAAAATCAATACCAAAGCCTCCAGAGACCCCAGAGATTCCAGAAATCCCAGAAAAAAAAGTGAAGCCTAAAAAGAAAATAAAAAAGGTTCAGAAGATTAAAGTTGAAAAACCAATAGAACCAGAAGAAGAAATAACAACTTCTTCCCTTAAAATTGATACTGAACGGAAAAATGGTCTTCAGCTGAAGAAAGAGGCAGAAGATGTTGAAAAAGAGATGCAAGAAAAAGAAAGTTTTTGGGAAACGCCAGCCTTTTTGAGGAAGAATAATCAAGAGAAATAAAAGTTATTAAAACAGTCATAAAGGGCTGTTTTTAGTTTCTTTTGTTTTTAAAATTTTATGTTAAAATGTATTAAGGTAGACTTGTAAAGATTAATAAAAGTTAAATTTTAAATGAATAAAAATTACGATCTAATAATTATTGGAGGAGGACCTGCGGGTGTTACCGCTGGAATTTATTCAGCTAGACAGAGACTTAACGCTTTATTGATAACTAAGAATTTTGGAGGGCAGATAGCTAGAAAAGCAGTTCCTATCGAAAACTATCCCGGTTTAGGAGAGATTTCCAGCGTAGATCTTATTCAAAAATTTGAAAGAGATTTAAAAAAACATCCGATTGAGATAAAAAATGTTTCTGTTTTTAAAATTAAGAAAGAGAAAGATGGTTTTATAGTAGTAACAGAAAAAAAGGAAAAGATTAAGACTAAAACAATAATTATAACTACTGGTGCCGATCCAAGACCATTAGAAATACCAGGAGAGAAAGAATTCATAGGAAAAGGAGTTTCTTATTGTGTTGCTTGCGATGGACCTATTTTTGCGAAGAAAGACTTGGTAGTAGCTGGTGGAGGAAATTCTGCCTTTGAAGCAGCTCTTTCTTTGAGTAATTATGCTAATAAAATATATATCATAGAGAGGGGAGATAAAATTAGAGCGGATGAAAAGAATCAAGAAAAAGTTAAAGGAAATAATAAGATAGAAGTGATTACAAATGCAACACTCAAAGAAATAAAAGGGGATAAATTTGTTAAAGAAATTATTTATCAAGAAAAGAAAACAAAGAAGAATATTTCATTATCTGTTTCTGGACTTTTTGTAGAGATAGGCTCTCAACCAGCAACAGCTTTTATTAAGGGGTTGGTAGAATTTAATGATAAAGATGAAATCGTTGTTGACTCTACTAATTGCAGAACAAAAACAGAAGGAATTTGGGCAGCTGGAGACGTTAATAATATTCCATTTAAACAAATAGTAATTGCAGCTGGAGCGGGAGCTATGGCCGCAATGGATGTTTCTATATATCTTCAGAGAAAATAATATATATTTTCTTCAGCTAAATAATTATGACAGACACTAAGCTTAAAAAAATAATAGCCAGAGAGATCTTAGATTCAAGAGGTTTCCCGACCATAGAAGTTGAGATAGAGGGTGAGTTTGGTAAGGTAGTAGCTTCCGTTCCTTCGGGAACTTCAACTGGGAAATATGAAGCTCTAGAATTAAGAGATGGTGGAGAAAGATATAATGGAATGGGAGTTTTAGAAGCAATAAAGAATATTAATGAAACGATCGCTCCGGTATTAATGGGAGGAGATTTAACCGCTCAGAAAGAGTTGGATAAAATATTAATAGATTTAGACGGAACAGAAAATAAATCTAACTTAGGAGCAAATGCTATAACAGCAGTTTCTTTAGCTGCTTGTAGGGCTGGAGCTAAGATTCAAAAGAAATATTTATGGGAATGGATTTCTGAAATTGCTAAAACTACTCCTTCCATGCCTATACCTTGCATTCTTTTTATAGAAGGAGGAGTACATGGAAAAGGTGGATTGGATACACAAGAAATAATGGTTTTGTTAGAAGCAGATTCTTTTAAAGAAAAATTGAGATTATCTACAGAAGTATATCATAATCTTGGCAAACTCATAGAAAAGAAATATGGAAAGATCTCAGCTTCTGTAGGATTGGAGGGAGCTTTTACCCCTAATATAACGGAAACAGAAGAAGCACTAGATATTATTACAAAAGCTATCCAAGAGTCTGGATATAAAAAAGATATTAAGTTTATTCTGGATATAGCAGCCAGTTCTTTTTATCAAGACGAGAAATATTTTTTTGAAGGAGATATATTAACTAGTGGAGATATGCAAAAATACTATTTAAATCTTTGTCAAAAATATCCTATAGTTGCCATAGAGGATCCTTTTTCTGAAGAGGATTGGGATGGATTTAAGGGACTTACAGAAAAGATAGGAGACAAAGTGGCTATTATAGGGGATGATTTATTAGTTACTAATACAAAGAGAATAGAATTAGCAGTAGGAAGAAAAGCCTGTAATGCCCTTATATTAAAACCTAATCAAATAGGAACAATTACAGAAGCTATAACTGCAGCAAAATATGCCATGATTAATGATTGGAAAGTTTTTGTAAAACATAGATCTGGAGAAACTAAAGATGATTTTATTGCTGACTTAGCAGTTGGTTTGGGAACAGGATATATCATGGCTGGAGCCCCAAGTAGAGGAGAAAGGGTAGCTAAATACAATAGGTTGTTAAAAATTGAAGGAGAATTAAAATAATAATATATGGCAAAACTAATTTTATTAAGACATTTAAAATCTGAATGGAATTTAGAGAATAAATTTACTGGTTGGACAGATGTCTCTTTATCAGAAGAAGGAATAAATAATGCTGAAAGTGTAGCCGAAAGCCTTAAAGGAATTGATATCGATATTGTTTATACATCTCCTTTAAAAAGGAATAGAAATACAGTTTCTTTAATTTTAAATTTATTGGATAAGAATGATTTACCAGTTATGGTGGACGAATCATTAAACGAAAGACATTATGGTGACTTACAGGGATTAAATAAAGATAAGGTTAAAGAGGAGTATGGTGAAGAGCAAGTTCAGCAATGGAGGAGAGGATGGGATCAAGCACCTCCAGGAGGGGAGAGTTTAAAAGATGTTTTTAATAGAGTTGTTCCTTATTATGAAAATAATATTAAAGCAGATTTAAAATCTGGAAAAAATGTTTTAATTGTTGCTAGTCATAATAGTTTAAGAGCCTTGGTAAAATATCTTGAAAATATACCAGACGATGAAATAATCTCTTTGGAGATACCTACTGGGACAAAAAGAGAGTATGAAATAAATATTTGACAGAGTTTCTTGGTTGAGATAATATAAAGCCGACTTAATTTGTCGGTTTTATGTTTAAAATTTCAACTAAATCTCAATATGGATTAAGGGCCATGACTTATTTAGCTAAATGCAAAAAGAAGATTTGTCCCTTAAGAGAAATTTCCAATGGAGAAGGGATTTCTTTTGATTACTTAGAAAAGATAATTTCTAAACTAGAAAAATCTGGATTGGTAAAAGCTAAAAAAGGAACTCACGGAGGTTATTGTTTATCTAAAAAACCTATAAAAATAAAAGTAGGAGAAATACTTTATTCTTTAGAAAGCGACAAACAATTAATTAAATGCATTTCTCATGGAAGCTCAAAGAAGACAATTTGTTCTAGAGAGAGACAATGTTGTGCCAGACCATTGTGGAAAAAAATTCATGATTCTTTGAATAAAACTTTAAATTCAATAACATTAGCAGATTTAATAAAATGAAAAAAAGAATTTATTTAGATTACGCAGCTACTACTCCCATGGATCCTAGAGCTTTCAAAGCTATGGTCCCTTATTTTATGGATAAGTTTGGAAACTCTATGTCTTTACATAACTTTGGACAGGAAGCCAAATTGGCTCTAGAAGAGAGTAGAAAAAAAATAGCTAATTTTATAGGGGCAGAACCAGCGGAAATTATTTTTACTGGTTCTGCTACAGAAAGTAATAATTTAGCCCTAAAAGGGATAGCTTTTGCTAACAAAAATAAAGGAAAACACATAATAACTTCTTCCATTGAACATCCTTGTATTATGGAGTCAGGAGATTGGTTGGAAGGCCAAGGGTTTGAAGTTACTAGGCTAAAAGTTGATAAATATGGCTTAATAGACATAGAAGAGTTAAAGAAAAAGATAAGAAAAGATACTATTTTAGTTTCAGTTATGCACGCTTCAAATGAAATAGGAACTATCCAACCAATAAAAGAAATAGGTAATATTTGTAAAGAAAAAGAAATATATTTTCATACAGATGCTGTTCAGAGCTTAGGTAAAGTTCCAATAGATGTTAATAAGCTTAAGGTAGATTTACTTTCAGCATCTTCTCATAAAATGTATGGTCCCAAGGGAGTAGCTTTGTTGTACATAAGAAAAGGAGTTAAAATAGAGCCTTTATTGCATGGGGGAGGGCAAGAGGGAGGATTAAGGTCTTCTACTAGCAATATTCCCGGAATAGTTGGCTTTGCTAAAGCTTGCGAAATAGCCAAGAAAGAGATGAACGGAGACAATTTAAAGATGTTAAAGATGAGAGATAAATTAATAAATAATATTCTTAAGAATATTCCAAAGTCTCATTTAAATGGTCATCCTAAAAAAAGATTATCTAATAATATTAATGTTTGGTTTGAGTTTATAGAAGGGGAATCAATGATTGTTCAATTAGATCTTTCTGGAGTAGCTGCATCTACTGGTTCTGCTTGTTCTTCCTTTAAGCTAGAACCCAGTCATGTATTGTTAGCTACTGGTTTAAAACATCAAGAAGCCCATGGATCCTTAAGATTGAGTCTTGGAAAATGGACAGAAGATAAAGAAATAAATTACTTATTAAAAGTTTTACCTCCTATAGTTAAAAAATTAAGAGATATATCACCATTTAAAGAAAATTATAAATTCTAAACATATGCAACCATATTCAAAAGAAGTAATGAAACATTTTAAAAATCCTCAGAACGTGGGGAAATTAAAGAATCCTTCTGCTATTGGAAAAGTGGGGAATTTAAGGTGTGGAGATGTTATGTATCTTTATTTAAAGATAGAAAAAGATAAATCAGACAAAGAAATTATAAAAAATGTTAAGTTTGAAACTTTTGGATGTACGGTGGCTATAGCCAATACAAGTCTTTTGACTACCATGATTAAGGGAAAAACACTGCAACAAGCCTTAAAGATAAATAAAGATGATTTAGTAAAAAAATTTGGTTCTGTTCCCTTTGTTAAGGTACATTGTTCTATGTTGGCTGTGGATGCTTTAGCAGAAGCTATATATGATTATTATATTAAAAATAAAAAACCTATTTCTAAAGAATTACAAAAAAAACATGAATCTGCTGAAAAAATAGGAAAAGAAATAGAAGAAAAACACAAAGAGTTAGTCGAGATGGAAGAAAAAATACATAATCAATAACGTGGAAACCAAAAAAGGGAAAGTAATTTGTGCTATGTCGGGAGGAGTGGATAGCTCTGTAGCTGCAGCTTTACTCAAAAAAGATGGGTTTGAGGTTATTGGAGTATTCATGAAATTTTGGTCTGATAAGGACGATGGAAATATAAAATCTGAAAATAGATGTTGTTCTTCTGATTCAGAAAAAAGAGCTAGGTCAACAGCTGCAAAGTTAAAAATCCCTTTTTATGTTTTTAATTTTGAGAAAGAATTTAAAAAAATGATTGTGGACGAATTTTTGTCTGAGCATAAAAAAGGCATGACGCCTAACCCTTGTGTAGCTTGTAATAAAGAAATAAAATTTGGATTACTTTTAGAAAAAGGATTAAAACTCAAAGCAAAATTATTAGCTACAGGTCATTATGCAATTAAAAAAGGAGATAGTTTATTAAAAGCTAAAGATGCAAACAAAGATCAATCTTATTTTCTTTGGCAGCTTTCACAAAAACAATTAGAAAAGATAATTTTTCCAGTGGGGAATTATACTAAAGATAAAATTAGAAAACTTGCAAAGAAGTTTGATCTTCCGGTTTTTGATACTCCAGACTCTCAAGAAGTATGTTTTATCCCTAAAGAAGTTAAAGATTTTCTCAAGAAACATTTATCAGAAAAACCAGGGGATATTGTAGATGATAAAGGGAAAATTTTAGCCAGACATAATGGTCTTTGGTTTCATACCATAGGACAGAGAAAGGGAATAGGATTACCTGGTGGTCCTTATTATGTCTCAGGGAAGGATTTAAAGAAAAATATATTAATAGTTACAAAGAATGAGAAGAATTTATTAAAAAAAGAGATAGTCATTAAAAAGATAAACTGGATATCTGAGAAAGAACCCAAACTACCCTTAAATGTAGATATAAAAATAAGATATAGAGACAAAGGATCTCAAGGAAGAATAGAAAAAGTCGAAAAAGGTAAACTTAAGATTGTTTTCAAAAAATCACAAAGAGCAGTTACTTCTGGCCAATCAGCAGTCATGTATAAGGGCAAGGCCCTTTTAGGCGGTGGAATTATTTGTTAACATATATTAAAGGTTATAAACGATAATAAAAATAGATAAATATGTTTAATTTAAAAAATAAAGTAGCAATAGTTACGGGTGCTAGAAGAGGTATTGGGGAAGAAGTAGCTTTAAGGTTGGCAAAAGACGGAGCCAAGGTGGTAGTGACAGACATTTCAAAAGAGGATTGTGAAAAGGTTGTAAAAAAGATTGAAAAATTGGGCGCGAAAGGATTAGCTTTAAAATTAGACGTGACAGACGAAGAGAATATAAAAGAGGTTATTAAAACAGTTAAGAGCAAATTTGGCAGAATTGATATTTTAGTTAATAATGCTGGAATTTTTGAACAAGAAGAATTAGACAAAATGGATACAGAAAAAATAGATAGAGTTTTAGGAATAAACTTAAGGGGTATGATTCTTTGTACAAAACATGTTATACCTGAAATGAAAAAGCAGAAGTATGGAAAGATTGTTAGTACTAGTAGTATAGCTGGATTTGTTGGTTTCGCTTTATCAAGCATTTATTGTGCTACAAAGGGTGCGATAGTTAATATGACCAAGGAATTGGCTTTAGAGTTAGGTAAATATAAAATTAACGTTAATTCTGTAGCTCCAGGAGTGATTGAAACAGATATGACAAAAGGTATGTTATCTGACAAAAAAGTTAAAGCAGGGCTTTTGATGAGTATTCCTTATGGAAGGGTTGGTCAACCAGAAGATATTGCTAACGCAGTTGCCTTTTTAGCTAGTGATGAAAGTGAATACATAACTGGTCACACCATAGTTGTTGACGGGGGTTGGATATCACAATAAATATGAAAGAAATAACAAAAGATACAAAATTATCAGTAATACTTAAAAATCCTAAATCTCGAGAAATTTTAGTGAAGTATAAATTACCTTGTTTGGGATGCGCTTTTGCTCATATGGAAATGGATAAACTAAAAATAGGAGAAGTTTGCGAAATGTACGGGTTAGATTTAAAGGGTTTACTAAAAGAATTAAATGAATTAAGATAATCCATATGATGCAAAACATAAAAAAGTTAATTTTCCCAACGACAATTGTAATAGTCTGCCTTTTTGCGGGTTGGTTTTTATTTTATTTTTATCAAACAAATTCTGAAATAACTCCAACGGCAGCAGCAGAAAAAACAATTAGTTTCATTAACGAGAATTTTCTTGTGGAGGGGAGTACTGCTTCTTTAATAAGTGTGATTGATAATGGAAGTGCATATGAAATAATAATGGATATAGCTGGAACAGAATATACTTCATATTCTAGTAAGGATGGTAAATTTCTTTTTCCAGAAGGATATAAAATGTTAGATGCTAGTGAGAGTACTGATGAAGTTTCAAAAGGAGAGGTTCCGGATGTTAAATTATTTATTATGTCTTATTGCCCCTATGGATTACAACTTCAAAAAGTTTATCTTCCAGTTTATGAGTTGTTAAAAGATTCAGCAGATATGGGAATTTATTTTGTTAGTTATGTAATGCATGGGAAAACAGAAATAGACGAAAATTTAATTCAATATTGCATTCAAGAAGAAAACAAAAACAAATATTACGATTATTTAAATTGTTTTGTTGCTAGTGGAGATACAAGTGCTTGTCAGGTTTCAGCAGGGATAGATGAGGGTAAGCTCAATGTTTGTATAACTGAAACTGACTCCATATTTGGAATTACCGAAGCTTATAATGATGAAAGTACTTGGTTATCGGGAACTTATCCTACATTTGATGTTAATAAGGATTTAAATGATACTTATGAAGTTCAGGGGTCTCCAACATTAATTATAAACGATAAAATAAGTAATCTATCTTCTAGGTCACCAGAAGCATTAAAACAGTTAGTTTGTGATGCATTTAACACTGCTCCAGATGTTTGTTCTCAGACATTATCCGAAGAGGTTTCTTCTACTGGAATAGGTACAGAAACTGGGTCTAGTAATTCTGGTAGTTGCGAATAAATTATTATATGGTAAGAGTTTTTAGTACACCAGTTTGTCCTTATTGTTTCACTTTAAAGGAATTTTTAAAGGACAATAAAATAGAATTTGAAGATGTAGACGTGGCTAGTGATGACAAGGCTAGGGAAGAAATGGTAGAAAAATCAAAACAAATGGGAGTTCCTGTTATTGATATAAATGGAGAATTTATCGTTGGTTTTGAAAAAGAAAAAATTAGCAAACTTTTAGGAATATAATTAAACATTACATTTATGATTAAAGTAGCTATAAATGGTTTTGGACGAATAGGAAGGCCTGTTTTTCGTAATATTTTAGATAAACACCCTAAAATAAAAGTAGTAGCTATAAATGATTTAACTGATGCTAAAACTCTCCAGCATCTTTTAAAATACGATTCTCTTTACGGTATTTATAATAAAAAAATTAGCAGTCAAGTTAAATTATTTTCCGAAAAAGATCCAGAAAAATTACCTTGGAAAAAATTAGGGGTAGACGTTGTTTTGGAATGTACTGGATATTTTAAGGATTTTGATGGCGCCTCAAAACATTTAAAAGCTGGAGCTAAAAAAGTTATTATTTCTGCTCCTTCAAAAAGTAAAGATGTTTCTACTTATATTTTGGGAGTTAATGAGGACAAATATAATGCTAAAAAAGATAACATTATTTCAATGGCATCTTGTACTACCAATTGTTTAGCACCAGTTATTAAGGTTCTTAATGATAATTTAAAACTTGTTAAGGGGTTTATGACTACTTGTCACAGTTATACTAACGATCAGAAGATATTAGATTTACCGCATAAGGATTTAAGAAGGGCAAGGGCAGCAGCCTTGAATATTATTCCTACAACTACTGGCGCAGCCTTATCTCTAGGAAAAGTTATTCCAGAAGTTGATGGAAAATTAGATGGTATTGCCTTTAGAATTCCAACTCCTACAGTATCTGTTATAGATTTAGTTTGTGAAGTTGAGAAAAAAACTACAACAAAAGAAGTGAACAGATTATTTAAAAAAGCATCAATAACAAAACCACTTAAGGGTATTTTAGATGCGACAGAAGAACCATTAGTTTCTTCAGATTATAAGGGGAATTCAAATTCTGCTATAGTAGATATGCCTCTTACAATGGTAAAAGATAACATGATAAAAATAGTTGCTTGGTATGATAACGAATGGGGTTACGCTACCAGATTAGCAGAGTTTATAGAGTACATAGTTAAAAAATAAATTTAATAATTAAATTATATTGATGGTGAAATTATCACCATCTTTTTTTTTGCGACACTTTCTTCTTTAAGGTATAATATCTAAATGAAAAGTTTATCATTTAAAGAAATAAGAGGATTACTTTTGAAATATAATATTCCTTTTTGTCCTACAGAAATAGTTAATTCAAAAGAAGATGCAATAAAAATTGCTAGTAAATTTGGTTATCCTGTTGTTTTAAAAATTTCTTCAATAGAAGTTTTACATAAAACTGATTTAGGATTTGTAAAAACAGGAATAATAGATGAAAAGTCTTTAATATCAGCTTGGGAGAGTATTGTAAAGTTGATAAAAGATAAAAAAGTAAAAACAGAGGGAGTTTTAGTGCAAAAAGAACTTATTGGAATAGAAATTGTTTTGGGAATGAAGCGTAATTTTCAATTTGGACCAGTGTTGATGTTTGGAATAGGTGGAGTGTTAGTAGAAATATTAAAGGATATTACTTTTAGAATAGCCCCTGTTAAAGAGAAAGATGTTCGGCAAATGTTTAAAGAAATAAAAGGAGAAAAATTATTAAATGGATATAGGGGTTCCAAACCTGTTGATAAAAACAAATTAGTTAAATTAACGATATCTTTATCTAAATTATCTTTAGCTGAGAATAATATAGAAGAAATAGATTTTAATCCAGTTATTGTTAATGAAAAAGGGGCTTGGATTGTAGATGCCCGTTTTTTTGTTAAGTAAATAAAATGAATAATAAACTGAAAAAACTTAATAAAATTTTTAATCCAAAAAGCGTAGCTATAATTGGAGCTAATTCTAAACCAAAAACAGTTGGCTGGGGATTGGTTAAAAATCTTTTAGATGGGAAAAGCAAAAGAAAGATTTTTGCTGTAAATCCTTATGCTAAAAATGTTTTGGGCTTAAAATGCTTTTCTTCTATAAAAGATATAGAAGAGATGGTTGATTTAGCTATTATTGCTGTTCCCGCAAAAATAGTTTTTAATGTGGTTCAAGAGTGTTGTCGCGCTAAAGTAGGTGGTATAATTGTGGTTTCTGCCGGATTTAGTGAAATAGGTGGAAATGGAATTATACTAGAAAAAAAAATACAAAATATTGTTAGAGAAGCAAAAATTCCTTTAATAGGGCCTAATTGTTTAGGAATTATTAATACGGGAAATTCTTTAAACGCTACTTTCGCCCCAGAAACTCCAAATAGTGGAAATATATCTTTTATTTCTCAATCAGGTGCTTTAATAGATTCTATTATAGATGAGAGTCTTACGGAAAATTATGGGTTTTCTGATTTAATATCTTATGGGAACGAGGCAGATGTTAGTTTAGTAGATTTTTTAGAATGGGAAGAAAAAAATGAAAGAACAAAAGTTATTGCTTTATATTTAGAAGGATTGAAAAATGGAAAGGATGTTTTGAAAATATTAAAAAGAATTTCTAATAAAAAACCAATTTTAGCTATAAAAGCAGGAAAAACAAAATCTGGAGAAAAAACAGTTTCCAGTCATACTGGATCCTTGGCTGGAAATTATCAGGTTTATCAAGCTCTTTTTAAACAAGCTGGAGTTATTGAGGTTGATACGGTTCAAGATCTTTTTGCTATGGCAAAAGCTTTGTCTTGGCAACCCAGATGTAAAAACGGTATAGGAATAATTACTAATGGTGGTGGTTGTGGAGTTTTATTGGCAGACTATTGTGAATCTTTAGGAATAAAAATGCCGAAACTTAATAAAAAAACGATAAAAAAGCTTGAGACTTCAAATATAATGCATATAGCTCAAGCAGAAAGGAATCCTCTTGATATAATAGGAGATGCTTTGTCTAATAGATATTCTTTATCGATAGAATCTCTTTTGGAACAGCCAAATATTAATGGTTTGATTATTGTTCAAACTCTTCAAATTATGACTGAGACAGAGAAAAATGCTAAAATTATAATAGAAGCTAAGAACAAATTTAAAGGAAAGCCAATTATTACGGCTTTTCTGGGTGGCCGCATCACAAAAAAAGGAATAGAACTTCTTGAGAATAATAAGATTCCTAATTATAAAGATTTAAAAACAGCTGCTTTGGCAATGAAAGCTTTGCTGAAATAAACATATATGGATAAATCTAAAAAAAATATTCTTTGGTTTAAGGAAATATTGAAAAAAGATGGGAAATTAGTTGGAGGAAAAAACTCTTCTCTAGGGGAAATGTATTCTATTTTAGGTAAAAAAGGAGTAAAAGTTCCTAATGGTTTTGCTACAACCTCCAAAGCTTTTTGGGATTATTTAAAACATAATAAATTAGACCAAAAAATGAAACAGCTATTTAAGGAATTTAATCCAAATAGCTTAGCTAGTTTGAAAAAAACAGGAAAAACAGCTAGGGAGATGATTGTTAAAGGTAAGTTTCCTCCTGAGTTAGCAAAAGAAATAATTGATAATTATAAATTACTCTCTAGAGAATATGGAGAAAAAGCGACAGATGTAGCTATAAGGTCCTCTGCCACTGCTGAGGATTTAATAACAGCTTCTTTTGCTGGTCAAATGGAAACATTTTTAAATGTTAAGGGAGAAAATGATGTTTTAGATACAGTTAGAAGATGTTATGCATCTCTTTTTACAGATAGATCTATATCTTATAGAGAAGAGAAGGGATTTAAACATTTAGAAATTGCTCTTTCTGCTTGTTGTCAAAAAATGGTTCGTTCAGATATGTCTTCTTCTGGAATTATGTTTACCCTAGACACAGAAACTGGGTTTCAAAATGTTGTTCTTATAAATTCAATATTTGGATTAGGAGAAATGATAGTTCAAGGAAAAATAACTCCAGATGAATTTTATGTGTTTAAACCTAATTTAAATAAAAACTATAAACCTATAATTTCAAAGAGCTTAGGTAGGAAAGATAGAAAATATATTTATAAAAAAGGAGGGGGATTAAAGGAAGTAAAAGTTTCTTCTGTTGGTCAAAATAGATTTAGTCTTACCGATTCAGAAATTCTTACTTTAGCTAAATGGGGATGTATTATAGAAAAACATTACAATCATCCTCAAGACATAGAATGGGCAAAGGATGGAAAAACAGGAAAGTTATTCATTGTTCAATCTAGACCAGAAACAGTTAATTTTGGAAAACAAACTCAGACTTTTTACGAAGAATATGAGATAAAATCTAAAAAAGAGCCATTTTTAACCGGAATTGCTATTGGTAATAAAATAGGCGCTGGAAAGGTTAAAATGATTCCTGATGTTTCAGAAATAGCTAAATTTAAAAAAGGAGAGGTTTTAGTCACTAAAATGACAGATCCTGACTGGGTTCCAATTATGATGCAAGCGGCAGCTATTATTACAGACGAAGGAGGAAAAACTGCTCATGCCGCAATCGTTTCTAGAGAACTAGGAATTCCTTGTATTGTTGGGACTAGATATGCGACCAAGAGAATTAAAGGAGGAACAGAAGTAACAGCAGATTGCACAAGAGGTCTAGAAGGAAAAATATATCATGGAAAAATTCCATTTAAAATTAAAAGATATAATTTAAAGAAAATTCCAAAGACTAAGACCAAGATAATGTTAAATATCGGAGCTCCAGACATTGCCTTTTCAACTTCTTTTTTACCAAATCAAGGAGTTGGTTTAGCTAGGGAGGAATTTATTATTGCTGAAAAAATAAAAATTCATCCTTTAGCTTTATATTATTATAAAAAACTTAAAGCTGGTAAGGTTAAAAAAGCAATAGATGAAAATACAAAAGGATATCCTGATAAAAAACAATATTTTGTAGAAAAATTAGCAGAAGGAATTGCTAAAATAGCTGCTGCCTTTTATCCAAAAGAAGTAATAGTTAGATTGTCTGACTTTAAAACTAATGAATATGAAACTTTAATTGGAGGAGCAGAGTATGAACCAAAAGAAGCTAATCCAATGATAGGATTCAGGGGAGCTTCTAGATACACAGACGTTTCTTTTCTTCCTGCTTTTAAAATGGAATGCCAAGCTATAAGGATGGTTAGGGAGAAGTTTGGATTAAAAAATATTACTGTTATGATTCCTTTTTGTAGAACAGTGGAAGAAGGAAAAAAGGTTTTAGATATTATGAGAAAGGAAGGACTAGTTAAAGGAAAGGATGGTTTAAAGATTATTGTAATGTGTGAGATTCCTTCAAATGTACTTTTAGCAGATAAATTTTTAGATATATTTGATGGTATGAGCATAGGTTCAAATGATCTTACTCAGCTCACTTTGGGGGTAGACAGAGACAATGCTCAAATAGCTTATTTATCAGATGAGAGGAATGAAGCAGTTAAAAAACTAGTTAAAGAGGTAATTGGTATTTGTAAAAAAAGGAAGAAATATATAGGAATTTGTGGACAGGGACCTTCTGATTATCCTGATTTTGCTGAATTTTTAGTGAAAGTAGGTATAGATTCAATGTCTTTAAATCCAGATACAATAATTCAAACAACACAATTAGTAGCTAAAGTAGAGAAAAAAAGATGAAATACGACATAATTACATTTGGCTCAGCTAGTAGAGATATATTTTTAAAATCTAGCAATTTTTTAGTTGTTGGCCAGAAGAAATTTGTTACAGGGAAGGGACTTTGTTTGTCTTTAGGTTCTAAAATAGGTGTAGAAGATATCCGTTTCTTAACTGGAGGAGGAGGAACTAATACCGCAGCTACTTTTTCTAATCAAGGGTTTAAAACAGCTTTTTGTGGGATGGTTGGAGATGAATTAGCTGGAGAATCATTAATCGAAGAATTAAAGAAATTAAAAATAGACACAAAGTTTATTTCTAAAACCAAAAAGAAAACAACTAATTATTCTGTTATTTTATCTTCTGGGATAAGAGAAAGAACAATTTTAACTTATAGGGGAGCTGCTGGAGAACTTTCTAGTAAGGATATCCCTTGGTCAAAGTTAGATGCTAAATGGTTATATTTAGCTCCTCTTTCAGGGAAACTTTCTTTTCTTTCTGAAAAGATTATTAATTTTGCCAAGAAGAATGGGATGAAAGTAGCTATGAATCCTGGCGCTTCTCAACTTTCTTTACCAAAAACTCGCCTAGAAAGAATATTGAAAAATATAGATTTATTATTTTTAAATCAAGAAGAAGCCTCCATATTAACTAAGATTCCTTATAAAAATGAAAAAGAAATATTTAAGAAAATAGATAAATTAGTTCCCGGTATTTTTATTATGACGAAAGGCTCCAAGGGCGTTGTTGTTTCAGATGGAAAACAATTATATAAATCTGAAATAATAAAAATAAAAGCTGTTGATTGGACTGGAGCTGGAGACTCTTTTGCTTCTGGTTTTCTTTCTGGGTTAATTTTTTCTAAAGGTGATATTAAATATGCCATTCAATTAGGAATAGCTAATAGCGCAGCTTGCCTTTCTGTTTTAGGAGCCAAGAATGGATTATTGAAAAAGAAAGATAAATGGAAAAAGGTTAAAGTTAAAGTGGAATCTTGTTTAAAAAATAATAATTGTAAAATAAAATGAAACTAATAGATTATCTTAAAAAAGCTAATAAACAAGGGTGGGCTATTGGGCAGTTTAATATTTCTAATTTAGAGACCTTAAAAGCTATTATTCAGGCCTCAAAAAAGTTAAAAAGTCCAGTTATTATCGGAACTTCAGAGGGAGAAAGCTCTTTTATTGGATTAAATGAGGTTGTGGCTTTAGTTAGATCTTTTAGGAAAAAAGGTGTTTCCGTATTCTTAAACCTTGACCATGGCAAGACTTTCGACTATATTAAAGAGGCGGTAGATGCTGGATATGATAGTGTTCATTTTGATGGATCCAGGCTACCTTTTAAAGAGAACATATCTACTACTAAAAAAGTATTAGCTTATTGTAGGAAAAGAGGAGTTCAAGTTGAAGGAGAGGTGGGAAGGATTGAAGGATCTTCTACTGTCCTTAAGAAAGCTCCAGAATCATTAATGACAGACCCAAAGGAAGCTGAAATCTTTGTTAAAGAAACTAAAGTAAATTCTTTAGCAATAAGTATCGGAAGCTTTCATGGAATTAGAAGTTCGGGAGTTAATCCTGAAATAAACCTTGTTAGATTAAAGGAAATAAATAATAAAATAAAAAATACTCCCCTGGTATTGCATGGAGGATCTGGTATCCCAAGGGCCAACATTAAGAAAGCTGTAAAATTAGGAATATCTAAAATTAATATAAATACTGAATTAAGATTGGCTTATACTTTAAACTTAGAAAAAGTTTTAATGGGAGGTAAAGAAATTGTTCCCTATAAGTATATGCCAAAAGTAATAAAAGAAGTGCAAAAAATAGTTGAAGAAAAAATAATATTATTTGAAAGTAAAAATAAATCTGTATGATATCTATATCTGCGAAAATAAGAAAAGAAATAGGAAAGAAAGTTGAGGAGGTAAGAAAGCAGGGAAATGTCCCCGCTGTTTTATATGGTCCTGGAGTTGAGAATCTTTCTTTAGAAGTTGACTTAAAAGAATTTGAAAAAGCTTATAAAGAAGCTGGAGAAAGTTCTTTGATAGAAGTTTCTGTTGATTCAAAAAAGTTTTTAGTTTTAATTTACGCTTTAGAAAAAGATCCTCTTACTCAAAGTCCATTGCACGTAGATTTCTATCAGCCTAAATTAGACAAAGAGATTACGGCTGAAATTCCTTTAATTTTTGAAGGAGAATCTTTTGCTGTTAAGGACCTAGGAGGAACATTGGTTAAAAATATTCATGAATTAGAAGTGAAAGCTTTTCCACAAAATCTTCCTCATGAAATTAAAGTTAATATTGAGAAATTAAAAGCATTTGGGGATACGGTCACCGTAGGGGATTTAGACATTCCAGAAAATGTTAAAATATTAAAGGAGTCAGATGAAATCATCGCTTTAGCGGCTGAACCTCAAAAAGTAGAGGAGGAACTAGAAAGACCAATAGAGGAAAAAGTAGAAGATGTAGAAAAAGTAGAAGAAAAGAAAGAGGAAGCAGAAGGGGAAGAAACCACTATGGGGTAAAGCCGAAAAATAGTTTAGACTATGCCTATTTTTTCAAAAACATTTTTATCTATTATTTTAATTTTGGCATTCATAATGCCTAGTTTTGTTTTTGCTGAGCCCGATTTAACTCTAGAGAGAGAAGGGTTAGAGGCAGAACTAAAGGCTTTAGAGGAACAAATAACTCAATACGAAGCTGATATTTCAAAGACAGCTAGTGAAAAAAAGACATTACAAAATGAAATATATATATTAAGAAGAAGTATTAGTAAATTAAATACTCAAATCCAGCAAAGTAATGTCATGATAAAAGATATAGGCTATCAAATAGAAGACACAGAAGAATCAATAACTCATACGGCAGTTAGAATAGATGATTCTAAAATTCAATTAGCTAATATTCTTCAATCAATCCATGAGCAAGATCAAAAATCAATATTAGAAATTCTTTTAATGGAAAGAGAACTTTCGGGGTTTTTTGAAGATATGGCGGCTTTGGAAGCGCTTAATACAAAAAGTAGTGAACTCTTGACCGACATCCAAAATTTAAAAGTTTCTTTAGAAGGGCAAAAAATCTCTTTAGATGATGAGAAGGGGGAGTTAGAACAAGTTGTTACTTTAAAAACTTATCAAAAAAGACAGAGCGAAAGTGCTCAAAGAACACAAGCTGGTTATCTTGAAATTACAGAAGCTGAATATCAAGAACAGTTAAAAATAAAAAACGAAGCAGAAAAACAAGCTGCTACAATTAGAACTAGAATATTTGAATTAGCAGGTATTCCTGATGCTCCTACTTTTGGTGAAGCTTTAGAGATGGCTAAATATGTAGAGACTGTTACTGGAGTTAGACCAGCTTTCTTATTGGCTCTATTAACTCAAGAATCAAATATTGGAAAAAATGTAGGGCAATGTTATTTAAGAAATCAAAATACTGGAGCAGGTATTGTTATTAAATCAGAGAGATCTATTTCTAAAGTTATGAGTCCTAAAAGAGATATTTCTCCATTTTTAAGTATTACAGAAGAATTAGGTAGAGATCCTTATTATACTGCTATTTCTTGCCCTATGAGTTACGGATGGGGAGGAGCAATGGGACCAGCTCAATTTATTCCTTCTACATGGATTAGTTATAGAAGTAGAATAAGTAATGTCTTGGGTAGACCAGCTGATCCTTGGTCTATAAAAGATGCTTTTTTGGCATCTGGAATATACTTGTCTGATTATGGAGCAGCTAAACAAACATATGATGGAGAGTTTAACGCAGCTTTGAGTTATTTTGCAGGGCCAGGATGGTATAAGTCTTCATATAAGAATGTATACAAAAGAGACTATGGCTATCCTATTATGAGCCTAGCTAAAAAGTATGAGTCTGATATTGCTCAACTAGAGTAAATTACTCTGTGGCTTCCATTAAAGCCTGAGTTATAATATCCATTTTACCGTCCATAACGCTTTCTAAATTATGAAAGCTTTTTTTAATTCTATGGTCGGTTATTCTATCTTGAGGGTAATTGTAAGTTCTTATTTTTTCAGATCTTTTAGCTCCACCTATTTGTATTCTTCTTTTTCCTCCCAAACTTTCTGCACTTTCAGCTTCTTTCTTTTCTAATATTCTAGCTCCTAAAATACTCATAGCATTTTCTTTATTTTGTAGTTGGTTTCTTTCTGTTTGGGAAGTTACAACAATGCCAGTGGGTAAGTGGGTTATTCTAACAGCAGAGTCTCTCTTGTTAATATATTGACCTCCAGGACCTGAAGCCCTATAGGTATCAACTCTTAAGTCTGCTGGAGTTATTTTAAGTTCTGTTTTTTTAGGTTTAATTAACACTGCGACAGAGGCTGTAGAGGTATGTATTCTCCCCGCTTTTTCAGTCGTTGGTATTCTCTGAACCCTATGAACTCCTGCTTCGTTTATCATTTTAGGATATACATCAGGTCCCTTTAATTCAAAGATTACCTCTTTAAACCCGCCTATATCATTTAATCTTGATTCAAGTGTTTTCATTTCCCAGTTTTGAGTTGTAGCATATTTAGAATACATTTTAAATAAATCTACAGCAAAGAAAGCGGCTTCGTCTCCTCCTGTTCCTGCTCTTATTTCCATTAATATGGCTCTGGGATAATTGCTTTCTTCATCAGATAGTAGTTTTTTTATTTCTTCTTCTAAATTAGTTTGTTTTGCTTTTAACTGTATTATTTCTGTTTCTGCCAAAGAAGCTAATTCTATATCTTCTTGAGAATTTAAAATACTACGGTTTTCTTCTATTTTATTAATTATTTCTTCTAATTCGTTTTGTTTATCTAATATTTTTTCTAAGCTAACCTTCTTTTTAGTTAATTCTTCAAGTTTTTCCCAATCAGAAATCAACCCAGGGTCACTGAGTTGATTGAGTAAATCGCTATATTCTTTTTTGATCTTTTCCAGATCAGCCATTTTATTTTTTCTTTTTCTGGACCTGTTTCTTTTCTAGTCTCTTTTTGAATTTTTGAACTTGTCCTAAAGCATCTATAATCTTTTCTTTACCTGTATAGAATGGATGACATTGAGAACAAATTTCAACTTCAATTAATTCTTTTGTTGAGCCTATACTAAAAGTATTTCCACAGGCACATTGAGCTCTGGCATTTGGAAAATATTGTGGGTGTATGTCTTTTTTCATGATTGTTTATCTTAAACACCATCTATGATATTATATATTCTGTAAAAAAGCAAGGAGAAAGGATTAAAAACAGAGAAAGATTGAATAAGGCTCTAATTTCATCTAAAGACTTGTCAGTGAAAATTTTTTGTGCTAAACTTATTAACATGACAGAATCAAAAACTAAAAAATTAGAAATAAAACTAGATCCAGAGGAGATGATGGAGGCTGGTTTACATTTTGGTCACAAAACTTCTAAGATTCATCCAAAAATTAAACCTTATCTTTATGGAGCTAGAAATGGAGTTTATATCTTTGATTTAGAGAAAACTGCAGAAAAATTTAAAGAAGCTTTAACTTTTATAAAGAGTCTTATTTCCGACGGGAAAATAATGGTTTTAGTTGGAACTAAAATACAGATTAAGGCTTTGGTGGAAGGGGTAGGGAAAGAGGTTAATATTCCTTATGTTAATGATAGGTGGTTAGGAGGAGCTATTACTAATTTCAGTATGATTAAAAAAAGCATAGATCATCTTAAGGAGTTGGAAGAAAAGAGAGATAGTGGGGAATTAGCTAAATATACAAAAAAAGAAAGAGCGGGGTTTGATAAAGAGATTAAAGATTTAGAAAGAAAATTTGGAGGTATTAAAGATTTAAAAACTATTCCTGATGCTATTTTTGTTTTAGACATGGAAAAGGATTTATTAGCCATAAAAGAAGCTAAATTAAAAGGAATAACTGTTTTGGGATTAGCAGATACTAATATTAATCCTACTTTAGCGGATTATCCTATTCCTGCTAATGATGATGCTATTAGTTCTGTAAAATATATTTTAGATAGGGTCAAGGAGGTTGTTGTTAAATCAAGACCTAAAGAGGTCAAAGAATCTAAAGAAACAGAGGAAGTTAAAAAAGAAAAATAAACTATGGCAGACTTAGAAAAGATTAAGCAATTAAGAGAAGAAACAGCAGTTTCTATGGGGGAATGTAGGAAGGCTTTAGATGAAGCAGATGGAGATATCGAGAAAGCAAAAGACGTTTTAAGAAAAATGGGCAGATCTTTAGCCGAAAAAAGACTTGAAAAAGAAGCTAAATCTGGCATTGTATATAGTTATTTGCATTCTAATAATAAAATTGGAGTTATGATAGAATTAAGGTGTGAATCTGATTTTGTTGCTAAATCTGAAGATTTTAAAACTTTAGCTCATGAATTAGCCTTACAGATTACTGCTATGAAACCAAAGTTTATTTCTCCAGAAGATATTACTGAAGAAGACCTAGCTAAAGAAAAAGAAATATATACAGCTCAACTAGAAGAATCAGGAAAACCCAAGGAGATGTTTTCTAAAATAATGGAAGGGAAGATAGAAAAATATAAAGAAGAAAATTCTTTAATGACTCAAGTTTGGGTAAAGGATAGTTCTAAAATTATTAAAGATTTATTTGATGAAATAGTGAGTAAGATCGGAGAGAACATTAAAGTTTCTAAGTTCACAAGATACGAAATTTAAATCATGTTAGAAATAATTTTTTTAACTACATTTTCCATTGGATTTTTAGGAATGGGAATTATCATATATAGTAAATTACCAGAACTTGTTATGTTGCCAGAAAAATCATTTTCTCCTTTAAGTTTTAAAGAATTTGTTTCTGAATTGAGAGAATCTAAGTCTGATAATGTGGTTTCAATAGAATTAGTTTTTCAAAAAATATTGGCGAAGGTTAGAATTATTATTTTAAAATCTGACAATAAAACCTCAAATTGGTTACAAAGCTCAAGGCAGAGATCTGAAAAGAATAGATTTGGTGAGAATGATACCTATTGGAAAGACGTTAAGAAAATGACAAGAAAAAAGTAATCTGCCAGCGTAGCTCAATGGTAGAGCAACAGTTTTGTAAACTGTAGGTTATCGGTTCGAGTCCGATCGCTGGCTCA
>CAZEZZ010000001.1:0-39861 GCA_964515885.1 uncultured Candidatus Saccharibacteria bacterium | reverse complement strand
ATATTAATAGTTTGTTCTGGCTGACAATCTGTACCCTCCTTGCTTACTTTGTCTAAGTACATGGCTCCTCCTTATTGGATTGTAATTCAATATCACTCTCAACTTCGTTTCCCCAAGTGTCCCAACCATCAAATCTATTATCACCAAGCAAGTCCTTGCTCTTGTCTCCCCTGGCAAACAATTCTATTCTTGGTAGGTCACCCACAAGCTCTACTATTCTTTTTCTAACTATGTCTGGTTTTTTAGAGTGACCCTCTATTGGGGTCATTATTAGTTGAAATACGGCTTTGGAAACTCTTTTGGGTTTTCCTTTAACAGCTATTAAGCATGGCTCGCTATTACCCCTTGTCCATCTACCTAAACCGTAAAAGGGCTTACCATTTTTCTTATTAAGTTTTATCCACTGAAAGCCTATACTTTTATAAGTAAAGCCCCAGGCCTCAATTAATTTTAAAGCCTGGGGTAACATCGGGTATGTAGCCCATAAAAATAGCATACAATCTTTGTCAGCTAAATCTTTAACAGATAAATCACACAAGTCGCTAATACTTAAAGTTTTGTATTGAGGCTCACACGCCCCATTACAATTTTTATCGTTGTAACTCCAAGGAGGGTCAGCATATATTATCTGGTACTTTTTCACTCACTCCTCCTTCAAACTTCTTTTCAAAGCTTCAAAACTCTCAAGACTTATTTCTATTTCTTTGCCATCTATTGTTATCTTCTTTTTAGCTTCTCCTGTTTCCTTTAATAATCCATACTCAACAGTTCCGCTTAATAGCTTTGAACAGGTAATAGTCTTGTCACTGTCTTCTGTATTTCTCCAAGTACAGATACCTGCAAAGATTTTAAGACCACAAGATATAGTATCTTTGGCTGTTATGTATAGAGCTGCTGATATTCCATAAGACCCACCAGCTATGATAGACCCACCAGCCTCGATATACCAACCAGCTATGATAGACCCACCAGCCTCGATAGACCCACCAGCCTTGATATATCCACCAGCCTTGATATACTCACCAGCCTCGATATACTCACCAGCCTCGATATACCAACCAGCCTTGATATACCAACCAGCCTTGATAGACTCACCAGCCTCGATATACCAACCAGCCTCGATAGACCCACCAGCTATGATAGACCCACCAGCCTCGATAGACCCACCAGCTATGATATACTCACCAGCCTCGATATACCAACCAGCCTTGATAGACTCACCAGCCTCGATAGACCCACCAGACTTGATAGACCCTGTTACTTCTAACCAATCATCTAGCTTAATCTCTAAATTTTCTGTTGTTTCAATGTTGCCGTCATAGTAATAACAACCGTCTTTAAATTCTAGCCCTTTGTAATTTTTATCTAATATCATAATACCTCCTTTATTCGCAGTGCTCACAATAAAGCCTGACTTCATAATCATCACCATCTACAAACTTCTTACCCCTTAACTGTTCCTTGTAATAAACCCCCCTGCATCTATCGCAACGGTCATAGTTATCACCAGCAAGCAGGACAGTCTGGACACCCTTGTCGTCCTCTACAAAGTCCTCCAGACACCCCTCAAGTTCTTCAATTCTTGTATCTGTCTTGTCTGTCAGGTAGCCTAGCTCTGTTACAACGTGTTCCAGGATAGCCTCGTAATAACCAGCCTTGTGGTCATTGTTATCGTCCTTTGCGTTCTCCATCATCTCCATTACCTTAGCTTTTAACTTTTTCATTTCTCGCCTCCTATTAACTTATTTAACTTATCCATAGCCTCTTTAATATAGAACATATATTCTTGTGTAGCCTTTAAATTACCTGATTTATAAAACATAAACAGTTCTTGTGCACATAGAGTTATGTCCTGTATGTAGCCTTTCCCTAAATCAATATCCATATTTTCTAACTTCATTTTACCTCCCTTAATTTGTCTTTGTGTATTTCAAATACTATCTCTGCTTTCTTACCAGAATGTAACCTCCAAATCTCACCGTCAAAACTTGGTACAAAGCCTCTGTGCCATAAATCTATACATGACTGAAAAGGGTTTATGCCTTTCTTGTGGTCTATATACTTCCAGTCCTTAATGTTAGGAAACAGGCTGGAAACATACGCCCCCACAGAGTCCCACACAGAGTCCCTCACAGAGTACCTCACAGAGTACCTCACAGAGTTCCACACAGAGTTCCACACAGAGTCCCACACAGATTCCCCCACAGAGTCCCACACAGATTCCCCCACAGAGTACCCCACAGAGTCCCCCACAGATTCCCTCACAGATTCCCCCACAGATTCCCTCACAGATTCCCTCACAGAGTACCATTTTTTAAGGTTTGCTATATCTTTTTTAGTAGGCTTATTCGGCTTGGAAGCTAAGGGATTAACTGGTATCAATGCTCTATATAAATCATAACCCAGCTTCTTGCTTTCTTTTTTAAGCATTGGTTCTAGTTCTTTTAGTGGGACTTTTCTAATCAATTTTAAGTATTCAAATCTCTGTTTAAACTGGTCTATAACAACCTCTTTACCCCTCACCTCACACTCGTAAACTTGCTTACCATCGGATAGGTTGGAATACAATATGCCCTCTAAATCGGTGGCATACAGTCCGTAAGAACAGTCATTGTCTTTACACATATCAATCTCTGGAACATGGTGTTCTTTACCTAACATATACTTGAAGTTTTTAAATGGGCTAGTCTTGTCTTTGTTTAATACTTTGTATTTTTTCATTTTGTACTCCTATAAGGGTGACAGTTACAACTTCTCTTAACCATCGTTTTGTATGCCTTCAGTTCCTTACTTAGTTCTTCCTTTTCTAGTCCTGTACCAAAAACCAAGAGTATAAGAACAAGTATCAATGCTCCCATCGTTACTATAGTTCTATCCATTATAGTCCCTCCATGCGTACAAGTTTATCCTTTAAAGACTTAACAACCTCGACATCATCTGGAGATAGCAAGTAATAGTTAAGTCTAATCCTGTCTAGTACGATTGGATTTATGAGGTGTAGTTTTATGAGTTTTTTGATTTTACCATGATGTACGCCTGTCAATTTAGAAGTCTCCACGATGTTAATGTGATTAGGATACTTTTTCCTAAATTCATTTAGTTTCATCTTCCCCTCCTTTTTTTCTCTTGTAAACAAAACTCACAGTACGTTGGGCGACCTGTTGGATTATCTAGTTTTCTACCACAACGCACACAAATAATACCCCGTCTTTTTAAATCAGTTGACATATCTTACTCAGACCATAATCAGATTTATCTTTATCTGGAATACCATTAGTCTTAGCGTAATTGATTGCGTATTGTTTCATTCCATCTGAAGCTTTATCCCACACTACAGACTCACTACCACTCAGGATTAAAAACCTAGCAGTCTGTTCAGGTGTTGCTCTAAATTCGTAAGCCTTTTCATACTCTGAGCTATAACAAGAAGAGCAGAGAACCTTCCCACCATGGTAGTAGCCACCATCACCCTTTATTGCACCCAGCACATTAAATGCTGGGTCTTTGCATATATCGCAGGGTAGTTTTTCCCAACCAGTTGATGTAGTTTTCTTCTGACAAGAACAGTACTTACCAGAATAATACTCACCACATGTAGCACATATTTTTTTAGTATTTGTCATAATTTACTCCAGTATTTCAGTTCTAAAAATCGTTGTGCCCTGTGTGGTTTAAAGTGCTTATATACTGACTTCTCTTCAAATGTCTGGACTGGTACAGTATAAGTAGCCTTAGTATCTGTTTCTGTTAGCTTAATCGTATCACACCTTGCGGAGATAATGTTATTAAATGCTTCGCTATCTATCCCATAAGCATTTAGTAATCTCATCTTGTGTTTTTTAGAGTTGACTCTTTTGTAAAACACATTACCTTCTATTGCTCCTATATTTTTACCATCTAGTGCTAGTATCATTTATTCCTCCTTGCTTGCTTTAATTTTTTTTAAAGTTTCTAGCCTTTTTCGTGTTGTTTCTTCAGACCTTTTCCTTCCCTTCCAGTAAGACCCCATATTTCTTCTGACTATATCTGGCTGGCATTGTGGTCTTGCTAACAGCATTTCTTGATATTCTGGTGTTCCTTTTTTTAATCTTTTTATTTTTCTTGACTCTGTAAATGTAACAAGTTTGCCATTGAGTCTTACTAAATCCCTTTTAGGTTTCATATGTTCATTTAGATTATTTCTAGCAACACTACTTTTTTGAGGGCATTTGCGTTTTGGTTTAGATGAGAACTCAGACATATCACAACCCTTTTTATTTAAGACAAACTTGCCTTTATCTACCATTTTCCAAGCGTGGTTTGAGTGTTTTTCTTTTGTAGTTATACAAGACAGTCCTCGTCCATTAGGAATAGCATACATTTCTTTATATTCATCTACTGTTATATTATGAACCATCATTAAATGCCCAGCAGTGATACTTTTATATTGTTTTCCACATAATAAACAAACTATTCTATCGTTATTGAAATAATCATTAACTTCAGTAATACTTTGAAAAGGTTTTGTAATAGGATACCCCTCTAGTATTTTGTGTGGGTTATTTGGGTATGGACTTGGCATACTATTCCTCCGATTTCTTAATACTTGTTAATACTTCGCCAAGGTAACTCTCAAAGTTAGAACGTCTAAATAATGTCTCAGGACGCAAGAACTCACTCATTTTTGGGTCTTTACCCCACTTGGCAACCTTACGGTTAATTACAAATTCACACCACTGGTAAGGGTTAATATCTGGGTACTTGTCCAAGCCACATGGGTCTAAAGCCATATCCTTTAATCTTGCTACGATTGGTTCAAGGGATGTCTTTGAATGTCTGTAAGCCCTGTTCGCAGTTTTGTTTAAATGGTCAATTACTTGCCTTGCAGTAGCCGTCTGGTTCAATTTACCAGACAATGTATTCTCTTTATATTCATTTACATTTACATTAAGATTAAGATTAGCTTTGCTTTTGGTTACGGTTTGGTTAGCTTTTGGTTCGGGTTTGGTTACAACCTGCTTAGGCTTACCACCTTTACAACCGTTCTCAAATCTCTTGTAGTTCGCATCTAGTTGAGGTTTAACAAGAGTAAAAACCATCTTTGCCATGCCATCGAGCTCGGTCTCTTTATGGTTTAAACAGTATGTTGCTATTGCGTGATAGACCTTTACCTGCTCTTCTGGGGGCATTAAAACTATCGCTTCATAAAAACTTCTATAGAAAATAAAACTATCCCTTTTCATTAAGCCCTCCAAATATAAACAGGGCTGGGACATAACCCCAACCCTGCTATTATACGGCGATGTTTGGCACGGAGAGTTGAATTCCCACCGCCGATATAACCTAAATAAAACATATTTTAATCTCCCCTTTGCCAATAATTAAACCTTACTACAAAAATACAATCTGTCAATCTATTTCTTTTCGCTTTCTCCTTCTTCGTACCTATCAATTTCAAGTTTTATGGCTTCATCTAAAACTCTCTTTAGTTCAAAGCTAAACACTTTCCCATTCTTTTTCAGATACTTTTTAAACTTAATCACTAATTTTTCATCTGCATTTATTGTTGCTATATACATTATTTGCCTCCTCTTTCTAAAGTTTCTTCGTACTGGTTAATTTCCATCTGCTGACAATCCTCACAAATCTTAACATCATCATAATTTGTAGAAAACACTAAAGTACACCATTTTTTACAATACTTGCAAAATCCCTCAGTTTGCACAGAATTGCCGTTTCCTTCAACTTTCATTTAAGAACCTCTCTTACTAAGGATTAACTCAATTCGTTCCAATATGGTGGCAATACGTTCCAATAATAAACTATCCTGACCCGAACCACCGCTTGACTTCCCAGGTGGTAGAATATTATTGTATGTTTTACCATTTTTGCCCGTAACCTGCTCAACTTCTACGTCAATGGTATTACCTACTTCCCAACCCCTATTCCAGTCCTTTTCTGGTGTACCGTACCACTTACCATTGGCATAGATACCAACCTTCCAATACTTCCCAAATTTTCCGTCAAATTCTCTCTTGTCTAACTGTTCAATTAGTAATTGCATTACTTTCTCCTCCTTAGTTTAGGCTTGCCCTTCTCAAATATAAGCTCATAGTCTGTTTGACATACATTAGCATAAGCACAGTAAGAACATTGGTACGGCAAATCTCCTTTTGCGTTTGGTCCATAATCCTTGTTTGGTAGATTTTCTTTAGTAGCTTGCCCCACTCGTGTAAATCTGTCCACAACTTCGTTTAATATCTTTTCATCCCATTGGTATAGTATCTCTGTAACATGGCTTGTGTTCTTGTTATAGAATAAGAATAGGAACTTCTTTAAGTCTAATGCTTTCATGTAACAGGTGGCTTGACATTTGTATGAATAATCCAATTCGCCTTTTTCTGCACGCATGAATCCGAACATAGAAATAGATTTAAAATCAACGACAATTTTTTCACCGTTAAATTCTGTAATCCCGTCAATATGCCCCGTAACTTCTTGACCATTAGGTAGTATAAAATTAGCTTCTTTTTGCATGTCCGTAAGACATTCTACGGCTTCACAAGCGTTGACCATATCTTGCTCTACTAAATCACCCATTCTAAAAACCATTCTTGCTCTGGCACTCAAAGGCTCAGCTTCATATTCTAGTCGCTGATAAGCTAAAGCCCTGGCGCATTTACCAGAACTTGAAGCTCTAAAGACGTTATTGCTCCACTCACGTTTTTTCTCTACATTTTGGAAATAGTTTAAAATCTTTTCTGTAATCATTTTTACCTCTTTTTTATTATTTATACACTATTTATTGAAACAAGTCAAATATTATTTATATTTTATTATTTAACTTCATTTTAAAACCTTCGTTTTATATTCAAGCACTGTACCATTTATAAAATCAGGGCAACCGATAGTACAATCTTTTATAACATTAAAGCCTCTTGAAAGTATATGTCCCTTCTCACACTTACAAACATCATCTGTCCATTTTAATTTATGATATTTACAGGATAAAGGGCTATCAACTAATCCACCCCTAAATTTAACGTAAACCACAGCCTTTTTGTTTTTCATTGTTTACCCTCCTAGTATAAAGTTCTTATTTTTCCACAACTTAAGCACTTTCTGTAAAACTCTCCATTTTTCCCTTTTCTGGTTTTTAACTGGCTTTCTGTGAAGTTTTTGCTCCCACAAACAGGGCAAACATCAGGGTTCTTAGGTTCGTAAAACTCACAGGTTCCCTTTTCTGATAACTGTCTACAGACTGAGTAGCCGTGGGGTCTTTTTTTACAGCTTTTACAATCCATTTTTGCACCCCTTTATTATTACATCGTTATTGTAAATAAACATTGAATAAACCTTGCGCCCTCTTGGTAGTGTTTTGTATCTTAGTTTCGACCATTTTTCGTCTTGTTTTTCTATTGCTACAATTCTTATTGGTTGCTCTTCAAAAAGTCTTTTGGCATACCCTGTTAGTTCGTAATTATTATTTACTTTCATTTAATCACCTCCCCTCATTAAATAGTATTGCCGTGTCCTCTATAAATTGCCAAATATCTGTTACGTCAAAGCTACCCATATATCTGTTATAAACAAAGTCTAACAATTTTTGAGTATTATCATCAAGCAAGTCAAGTTCTAGCCTGTCTATAACATCACCCATTGTAGTACCGTCTAAGCATAGGTAATCACTGTCGCCCTTGATACTATCAATATTCATTGTACCAGCCTTTATTCTGTCAATGTCGCACTCTGCAATTATATATCTTTTCATTTTACCCCCCCTTTTTTTTATCTTATTTCTAGCATATATTCCAACAAAGCCTTTTCGCAATTAAGTTTATAGTGTTTTTCGTCTCCACACCTTGTAAAGTTTATTATTTCTAAAGTACAATCCCTATACCACCTTTTAAGAACTTCGGGCTTAATACAGGTTACAATGGAATTATAAACATTTTCGTCAATATCCCTTTTAATTTTGTCTAAGTTTATCATTTTAAAACCTCCGTACATTCTTTATTTGTTTTATCAATTATCGTGCAGTATTCAAAAGCGTCTATTTCATACTCGCCTTTTCTAAGGTTATTATTTATCTGTGCTAGTTCTTGAGTCAATGTCAATGTCAATAGTAATAGTATTACTCGCATAAAGCCCCCTTGCCATTTATAGCCTTGCATTGGCTTAGTTTATTTCTTGTAATTGCTCTATAACATCACTAAAAAGCCTGTCCACGCCCTTAAACTCTCTGCATACACCCTCATAAAGTTTTTCTGCTTTTCTGCTGTCTATGACATAGCCATAGTCGCTACAAAAATTAGCAAAATCGTTTGGGTCGTACTTAGTTAAGCAAGTTAAAACGTCGTATGCTGTGGGAGTATTATTGCCGTAATCGCTGTTAGCTATGCTCTGCCCAAATTTAAAACTAAATTGCTCCCCCTTGCGCCTTAGTGTAATCCTATAAATATCCCTAGTTTCCTTGTCGCCGTCAAAATAGACGTCATTTTTAAGGTATTCAACCTTGAAATCTGTACCTGTACTTTTAAGAAAATCAGTTCCTTGTTTTTGATAATTCATAATTTACCCCTTGCCAGTTATAGCTTGGCATAGCTTTATTTAGTTTATAAATTCAAAATAACCATGACGTTTCATAAATCGGTCAAACCTTTGGCATAGTAGTTTAAATTCCTTGTTATATGTTTTTGTGTAATAGCCAAAAAGTGATAAATCTTGCAGTTCTTGTTTATACTTTGTTAGTTTATCGTAGCAGTTACAAGAATAACTACAATCTGCAACACTACCTTCAAGATAATTGACCCTATTTATTGCTATGTTTATATCAACGTATAAGTATCTCATACTAACACCCCCCATACTTCTATTTTTAGACTTCTATATACTGTTGACAACGCTCCGCCATTTGCTATTGCATCCACTGTAATATTTGCATGTTTTGCATTGGGATAGTAAGTTTTAAGCATACGCCAAAGCAACTCATATTCATAATCAATGGTTTCACTTTCTACTTTGTAAAGCCCGTTTTTATCTTTTAATGTTGTCTTAATATAATAATTCATACTAACACCCCCCTATTACTGATAATAATGATAACTTAGGATTGACATTAGTAATAATGTCTCTTGCATTTTCTACAAACTCTGTGATTGTCAACTTCATACCATTTAGCTTAAACAAGTCATTGTCTAACCTATAAGCATAGTAACCCCTGTCCTCTAATGCTTCACACAAACATTTAAAACTTCTTTTTCCCATGATTTTGTTCCTCCGTGCCTTTTTTTAACTTACAAGCCCTATTATACACGGTTTTAAAAGAAATGCAACCTTTATTTTAATTATTTTTTATTTTATTTTTATGTTTAATTTAACTTGCACTAGCAAAGCGTAGCATATATTGTATGGTAATGGCATATGACAAGATATTCGCAAGTCCCAATGACATGAATAAAAAGATTTCCGCATATTTACGTCACTGTGACAAAAAGAATAAAATCCCTACAGCGTCGGGCTTTGCAATCTATTCAAAATGCTATAAAGACGTGATTAAATCGTACGAGCGGAACTATCCAGAATATGCCGAACCAATCGCAAGATTAAGAACGCACTGTCAGGAAGCCTTGATAACTGGCGGATTGACAAATAAACTAAATAACGCCATGGCATTGTTTCTATTAAAAGCAAATTATGGCATGATAGAGAAACAGTACATACAAAGTGAGAATGTCAATGTTGAAGCCGAGATAAAGCTAGATGATGCTTCTGTTGATAAAATCCGCAACGAGATTGAGCAGTTGAGAATAGAAAAGTTCGGAAAGCAACCAAACCCCAATAACAAAGGTAAACTAAACTAATAAGGGTATAATATGCCATTAAACAGTAGTATTATAATTGCCCCCAAACCCACCCTATTCAGAAGTCTTGACTATATCAAAAACATAGATAATACTATTGGATATTAAACAACTACTCTATGAACACTACTAAGTACAATAACAAATGGCTTCATACTAATTGTCTAAAGTGTAATAAGGACATAGCATACAAAAGAGGTACAAAGGTGCCAATATACTGTAGTCCTGCGTGTAGAGCTAAGGACAGGAAGAGAATCAACATACTGAACAGGAAGGAAGCACGGTTAAACGCTAAGGCAGAGAGAGAGTTACTCAAGGCAAATAAGCCCGCAAAGGTGCATAAGACCGTTATCCGTCAAGATAAGGCTAAAATACAAGTACCTGATAATAAACAAGTTAATGCTAATCCTACGCCCTATGAAACACCCAATGCTACGTGTGAGATTGCCTATACTGATATTAAAGCAGGTGTACCAATAGACATTAAGGGGGGTACCCCGCATCCAGATAGTGATAGTAAGAGAGTATCCATCATAGAAAAATTTTCAGGTTCTAAAGGCAAGGTTGATGTTTCGGAAAAAATTTCCGTATCTGGCAAGAGGGCTGATATTTTGGACAAGTTATCTATTGTGGGTAAAGAGGAGAGAAAGAGTAGGTTGGTTAAGTACTTCAAGAACGGGATAATTGCTGACTGGTATTTGAGACCTGACCAGTTGAGGTTGTATAGGATGTTAAGGGATGGCAAGAGGTGTTTAAGCAACACTCACAGGAGATGGGGTAAGAGCACGACTACGTTTGTATATATCTTTGAGAGGTGTATAAGGGAGAAGATTATTGTAAGGGCAGGTGGTATCACTCAGAAGTCATTTCGTGAGATATTCATAACTTTATTGGAGCACATATACGGTGACTGTATGGAGTTAGCTCCAAGGTATTTGAGTAGGGATGACTGCTGGTTATTTGAGAGTGGCAGCAGGATATATTTATTTGGTGTAAAGGACAAGGATGAGAGTGCTAAAGCGAGGGGTAATGAAGCGGACATAATATACTGTGATGAGTATGGGTTTTGGAAGTACAGACCGAGATATACGTTAACTCATGTTTTGGGCCCTCAGTTGGACACGACTAATGGCCAGATGATAATCACGAGTACGATACCTCCAGACTTAACTCATGACTTCATAACTCAGATTGCGAGTGCTAGTGCTGGGAATTATTATTTCTACCAGGACATACACATGAGTTTGGAGGAGGGGATAGTTAGTGATGAGCAACACGAGCGGATATTGGAGAGGTGTGGTGGTGTGATGAGTGATGCTTATCGGATTGAGTATGAGTTAAGGGATGATGGTGCAAAGGACAGGTTAGTAATTCCCGAGGCGTGTACTCTCCGTGTTGGTACGATTGAGAGACCACCAAGTTTTGATAGTTACGTTTGTTTTGATTTAGGGTTAGTGGACAATACTGCGGTATTATTTGGGTACCTAGATTTCACAAAGGGTAATTTAGTAATTGAGCGGGAGTACTTCGAGCACTATAAGAGTACGGAAGATATTGTAAAGGAATGCAAGAGGATTGAGAGGGAGTTGGGTTACGACAAGCCGAAGAGAATTGGTGATAACGAGATGCAGCAGTTATTCGATATGGGCAGGAGTTACGGATACACTGTAATGCCAGTCAGTAAGAGAAAGAAGGAGAGTAACAAGGGGTATAGAGACTCGGTGATAAATCAGTTGAGGGTGGGGTTGAGTAAGATACTGATAAACGAAGAGATGTGCCCTAACCTTGTCCAGCAGTTACGGTTTGGTATTTGGAATGTAAACAGGACTGATTTCGAAAGGACTGAGACAATGGGACACTTAGATGCGTTAATGGCGATGTGTTATTTCTTTGATAACGTAAACTGGCGTAAGAACCCATACAAGATTGGAGAGATGGACGAAGAGGGTCGCAGGATACTACCAAGTACTCACGAGATTGTTAAATCAGTAAATGGTAAGAAGGGCTTGAGGGATATATTATAACCCATGATTAACCCATCAAAATACACACTAAACACACCTATTACACATCAATGAAAATAACTATTGACAATAGAACATACTAGAGTATAATACATAGTATTACTTCGCAAAGTCTATTCGTTAGAAGAGACTACACTTTACTACTTGGGGGTTATTTCTATAGCCCCCTATTTTTTTATCTTGACAATTTAATTATATTATAAGATAGTATCAGAACATTTCCACTATCTTGTGGATATACTTGCGAAGTAAAAGCAGTAGACAAGTGTAGGTTTTTTATAACGACCTTTTTCCTTAAAAATCAAAGGCGACAGCGAGGGCAATCATATCCTCGGCGAGAGTACAGACCGTAAAAGGTGTTGAGCCAATAAGCGGGATGTTAAAATGTGTAAAAGGAGTTAAGGTGAAACAAAAGGGTAACAGCTCACAAATCCGACCACGGTTAGCTAAACAAATGATTACGGGTAGGCTAACACATTCCTTAACTAACTTTACTACAGAACCTAGTATGAAAGGTGTAAAAGGCTACTACGACTGTTTATTTGTTTGTTGTCGTTACGAAGGCTAGATAGGTAGTTAAGAGAAACACTAAGTAAGAACTAAGTATTAACTTCGGGAGTGATTAGGAGCAACCTTCTAAAAGAATACCCGTCTGTCTAAAATCTCAAATAATCTAAAATATTAAAATAGTCCTTGCTACTGTAAAGTTAAATCAAGACAATGCCATAAGGGGTGATTATGGGTTATCTTTTCAATGAGAAAGACAAACAGCAATTAACTCAGAAACTCATGGAGAAAGTCACCAAGTTTCAGGAATACACTACAAGTAGTGGTATTGCTAATGGCTGGCAAAAGAACAAAGACTTCTATGAGAACAGGTTTTTTTCTGAGGACTCTGAGGACTTAGATATTCTAAACACAGGTGAACAGGGCGAAATCCTAGCTTGTGCATTAGGACATTTTCGAAACATAGCAAGACACATGTTGAACCCAATAGTTAGCATCCCTGTATCATACACGGTAAGTGCAACTAACGATTCAGTAGAGTCCAGAAGGTCAACACAGATATTCAGACAGATTTTAGATTACTACGAAAAGGTCAAGAGATACGGCAGGATTTTAAATCAAGTCACAGAGTACGGTGTAATCTACGGGGCTGGTTTTTACGTCAAGGAATGGAACCCAGAGATGGGTAAGGAAGTAGTTGACGAAGATGGTCGGTACAAAAAAGAAGGCGACTTCGATGATGAGGCTCTATCAACCTGGGATGTATTCTATGACTATACCAGAAAGGGAAAACAGGACTGGTATATATTCCGTAGAAGAAAGAACAAATACGATGTTGCGAGTTCGTTCAGTGGTGAGAAGAAAGACAAAATCTTAGCATTAGATTCGTTCTCAAACGACCCATACTATACATCTGATTTCGATACAGATACTGATGATATTTGGGTGTATTCAGCATACCATAGAGATACTCCTGCTGTTAAAGGCGGGAAGTACGTTTTATTCTGTGGTGGTAATGGTAGTGCAGTTCATCTTTATGATTCGGTCAATATTCATGGTGAGAGCCTACCAGTATTTCCGTTAATGCCTGGTAAATATTTAGAGACAGGCATGGGATATACCGATGTTAATTTACTTCGTGCTCCACAGATGGTTGTAAACGATGCGATGAGTTCACTATATACTAATATGCAAAACGGTCTGAACGATGTCTGGTGTCCAAGTGGCGACCAAGTTGAAATCGAAACATTACAAAGTGGTCGAAACTTATGGACGAGTACGACAAAACCAGAGGTTGTAGATTTAATGGGTGACTTATCGTCGCTGACTAACGCAATATCATTTATGACACACCAGATGGAAACACTATCTGCTCAGAACGCAGTTATCCGTGGTGACGCAAGTGCCGCACCTAACTTAAAAAGTGGCGTAGCTTTGCAGACAGTTGTTGCTATGGGACAGCAGTTTTCTTTTGGACTACAAGCTGCTCGTAACGATACGTTTGAAGATATAACAATGTTCATGTTGGATACGTTGCGTAAGTTTGCAGATACTAAGAGGCTGATAGACATCCTTGGACCTAACAGTGTCACTGACGTAATGGAGTTTACAAATCAGGATTTAACAGGTGTATCTAGGGTCATGGTTAATCAAGTAAATCCTATACTAAACACACCTGCTGGTAGAATTGAAACAGCGAGTGAATATATGAAATTAAACCCTAAAGAATTTACTTACGGGGATTTCATGGAGGTTGCCAATACTGGTAATCTTGAAAGTGCAGTGAAGAGTACAATGGCTATGAACGATTACATAGCTCAGATTAAACAGTCATTGATGAACGGCGAGGCTGTAACACCTATTGCAGGTACGAATCATGTTGAGACAATTAAAGAAGTACAGAGTTTGTTATTAAATATTAAATTCTCAATGGACGAGAAGAACATAGACAAGGTCAAAAACATTACAAAGTTCATTAGTGATGCGATGGACATAATGAGAAAGGGGGATGAAGTAGCGAACTTAATCTATGGTGGACAGCTACCGACACAGCAAATGCCACCAGGACAAAACCAAGGCCAACCAGAGCCACAAGGAGTTAAAAAATGAGTGAAGAAACAACAGTAATTGAGGGAACAGAAGAAGTAGTAACAGAACCAGTAGAGACGGAAGAAGTAGTAGTAGATGGAGCGACAGAGAGTGACGAGAGTTTAATTGCAAGTTTTACGTCACTGGTAGGTGGACTACCTGAAGGTTCAGAAGTTATAATGGAAGACGGAAAGCCATCGTTATCAATGAAGATAAATGGTGTACCCACAACTAGAAATTTAGAAGAGATTGTAAGGACGTATTCTAAAGACACCGCAGCCGACATGAAGCTAGATGGTGTTAAGGCTCAGGAGAAGAAGTTAAAAGACCTAGAGGAGAAGACCAAGATATTCGTAGATGATATTCTTGCTGACCCTAGGAAGTACAATGAGTATCGTAGACTTGCAGGAATACCAGAGAGTGCAGATGCGGAGTATGCTCAGGAATTACTAGAGAAGGCAGTTGCAAGAAGTGAAATGACCGAAGAGCAGCTGGAGTTAGAAAACCTAAGAAGCGAAAAGGCTAAGTGGGAAGCGAATCAAAAGAAAGAAGCAGAGCTAAAGACTACTACTGAATATAACGCAGAGGTATCACGATTACAGGAGAAATATTCAACAGATATAATCACAGCTCTAAAAGAAAAGGGTTATACAGAAGGAAGCGAGCAGACCAGATTAGATATAATGCAAAATGCTTTATATTATATGATGGTCGCAAAGCATAACGACATTGACGTAACGCCAGACCAGGCGGTAAGTCATGCCGAGAAGGATTTAAAGGAATATGTTTACACAATGTTCGGTAAGATGTCTGACGACCAAATCAGAAAAGTCGTACCTGAAAATGTTGCAAAGGCAGTAAGGGTGGGTTCAGATGAGACAGCAGGGCTAGAAGCTATACCAACTTCAAACAGTCTAAAGCCGTCCACAGAATCTCAACCTGAAAAGAAGAAGAAAGAAGAAGGATTGAACGAGTTTTTTAAAAATTTATAAGGAGGACATGAAATGGCTGAAAATACTCTAACAACCGCCAGTGGCATTTTTAAAGATGTTTATGGCGATTTGAAAGACAAGACACCCGATGGTAGATACCTTTGTAAGGACATCCCATCAGGAAAGGGAACATCAACAGGTGGAGACTATAAAGTCCCACAGACACTAACAAGTGAGCAGGGCTACACGAAGGCTCCGCCTAATTCAACAGCTTATGCGCTAGAAAGTCCTAGTGCTGGTGCGATAAAGTATGCAACATACCAACCGTATCAGTTTTCACTAAGGGTTGCTTACTCAACAGAAGCTATCGAAAGGTCAAGTGAAGGTAAGGAAGTATTCGTAGCTCTTACTAAGAAACAGACAAAGAACGCTATGAAAACAGCTTATGCTCAGATGGAGCAGGACATTCTTTGGGGTCAGTCAACAGGTGGTATAGGTATAACAGGTGTTATAGCTACTACTACTGCTACAATAACAACTGAAACTTACGCTCCAGGTCTATGGTGGGGAGCTGAAGGCAGAAAGGATTATTTCTATAGTGCAGCAGGAGTTCTAAGAGGAACAGCTATAGTTACAGATTACGCAATAGAAGCAAGGACTGTTACTTATGACATCGACCTTACGACTATTGGTTGTGTTGCTGGAGACATAATCTATAACTCAGGAAGCGCTAATCAGATGATAGGTATGGACGTTATGTTCAGAAACACAACTGGTACAATATTTGGTATAAACTCTACAACTTATAACTTGTGGAGACCAGGTGCAGCTTATGATGTCGCTGGAGCATTAAGTTTTAATAAACTTTTCGCAGCCGTAACACAGGGTTATAACCGTGGACTAGGTGATGATACTAGCGAATTTGACGTAATTATAAACCCTAGAGCTTGGAACAACTTAAACCAGGACGCAGCAGCAATCAGAACTACTGATTATTCTTATAAAGAGAATAGCTTCGAGAATGGACATGAAGTTCTAAAGTTTTTCACCAATGCTGGTACAGCTAGGATAATTGCTCATAAAATGATGAAGGAAGGACAGGGTTTTATTATGCCTAGAGTTTCCGAATCATTTGAGAAACTAGGTGCAGTAACTGTTCCTAAGTTTGGCCTAAAGAAAGGCGGAGAATATCTAAGACAGATGGAGAACAACGAAGGTTACGAAAGTAGAATTTACTGGAACGCTGCGATTGCAACTGACTATATGAGTCAGCTTGTATTGATGACAGGTATAGTAAATAGCTAAATAAATGTGGCGGGGGTGCAAGCTCCCGCCCTTTTTGGAGGATAATAATGTCATTAGCTGTAACTGTCCGAGGTGTAGCTTATACAGTCCCAGAGGACCAAGACGAGGATTATGGCGTATATAGTACGCAGTTTTTAAATGCTATTGCATCTTATGTAAATGTATCAATGTTTATAGAGACAGGTCGTATTGCACGAGTTGATAGAGGTACATCCAATGCTGCTGTTAACCAGACTATCTTATATGGTAGTGATGGTGACGGTACAGACGGAGACGCAAGCGCAGGATTCAGGTCGTCTAACGGCCAGCTACAATACAAGGAAAGTGGTGGTAACTGGGGTGATTTCGAAACTGTCACAAACGCCAATACAGCACTTAGTAATCTTTTAACTGTAGCAATAAACACATCGTTAATAAGTGATACAGACAATACCGACGACCTTGGCAGTGATGCTATAGAGTGGAAGGATGTTTGGGCACACGAGATTAAACATAACGATGTAGCTGACCCAGATTTAACAATAAGCACCACAGGAAATGATGGTGATATATATATTACCCCTAACGGGACGGGGCGAGTAATACTTGATGCCCTGATTGAAATTGAGAACGGGGTTATTGAACAAACTACTGGTAATTTAGAAATCACAGTCACTGGAGCAGGAGATGATTTAACTCTTGACTCAGATACTGGTGATGTAATTTTAAATGCTGGTACTGATAGTTATACAATAGACAAGGCTGGCAATACGCTAGACATAGTTGGTAGTGCCGAGATACAGGACTATACGGTAGTTGGCGCAGTGGGCGATGCTTTACAGCAATACGCCTCACACGATTTAATATTAACTGACTTTGATACCGCTGCCAGGATAATCGCAGTTTATAATCTTGCTGACAACGTGGATTTAAGTGCCAACACAAATGACTTAAGTGATGGCGATGTTTACGCAGCAGCTACGGGGATAATGGGTGTTGCTACAACAGCCTATGTGCCAGTAGGAGCAGGTGAGCATCTACAAGCTGACGCAACGGCAGGGTGGACAGGTAACGGTGATTTAAACGTAAGTATCGGTGGGTGGTTTAATAGTGCGGTATCCGCAGGTTATATAGCTGTTGGTACAAACGCAGCAGCACAGAAGGTTCAGATATATTTAGATGCTAATGGTTATGCCGTTTTTGATGTAGCCAATATCACTGGTTTAAGTTCTAGTTATGTCGCTGGAGCTGCATGGAACCATTTAGCGTTGGTATATAATCAGGCAACCTCAATGGCATATTGTTATGTAAATTTTAAATGCGAAAATCAATTCATAGCTACGACCAATTTAGACCTACAAGCCAATAAGAGTATATGGGTAGGGTGTATAGCTGATGGAACATTAGAATTGGCAGCTACAGAAGCTGACGAATGTTTTGTTTACGAGGCTGTATTAACTGATTTAGAATTGCGGAGAATAGGAGCTACAAGTATCGCTCTACCAACAGTTCTACAGAGTGTTGACTGCTCAATAGACGCATTTATGAAACCATCGGTTGCAGGTGCAGTAAGCCAGGTCTGGTGTGACGAGGTACAACGAGACGCTACAAGAGTTTTAATATCAGGTGGTACTAGACGTTCAACCGACTATTACAAACTTTTGGGGAGATTATAAATGCAGAAAAGAAACTTAGTTCAACAAATTTTACAAGCCGCATCTTATACTACAACAAACGCCTATGCTAATGTAACAGGGTATTCTATAACTGTTTTAGAGGACGGTATTTATGATATAAACTGTTCTTGTAATACATACCAAAACACAGACGGTGACACAACTTTGACAAGAATGGCTAAAGGTGGAAATATTTTAGGTGGGATAAATAGCGAAAGTTTTTTAGCTGGTGGTACAGGTACTGTAGGTGTTCGTCATGTTATTTTTGCTGTCCCATTAAAGGCTGCTGATATTATCACGCTACAAGCCATGTATAATGGTGGTACTGCTACAGAAATAAGGGCTGAGGGTCTTGGACATTTTCAAATTATAAAACGAGGTGTTTAATATGTTAGCATCAATAATAAAAGATACAGACAAAATACAAGGTTTTCATAGTGATGATTATTCTTTTGGTAATTCTGAACACCCTGATAAACTGGTAACAATTAAAAGTTTTGCTGATGGTATAGATATAGAAACTTTAACCGTATTACACAAAAGCGGTGCGTATAACTATACATTAGATGCACAAGGTATAGTTCAGCAGACAGATATAACAAAAGAACCAGAATATAAAAAGTATCAGGTTGAAAAGTTAGTCGCAAAGAAGATGATAGATATAGCGTTAGACGCTGTAGCAGAAGAAAATCCAGATTTAGCTTTTACTGCTATAAATATGAAGGAGGAATAACATGGAAGATAAATTATTTGAAATCGTAAGAGAGTATGGACAGAACACAAAGGTATGCACTGCTAAATTAAGAGAAGAATTTAACATACCAGAACCAAAGGAAGAAGTTAAAGAAGAAGTAAAGATTGAAATAGTTGAACCAGTAAAAAAAGTGGTTACTATTAAAAAAGAAGTTAAAAAGGTCATAAAGAAAAAGGGAGGTAGGTAATGGGAAACTCATACGCAATAGATGGTAAGACTTTTCATGGAGAGACACAGGCTAGAACTGACATTGTTGAAGCAACAACAGCAGAGGGTAATCTTGTAACATGGGATATTTCAACAGCAACCGCAGCATACGCTCTTACAATAAGAGAGTACGACGCTACAAGGTATTCACAATACCGTGTAGAGAAGAACATGCAACCTACGATAATCATAAAATGCTCTGTTGATACATCAGGTTTTAATGTAACTGTTCAATCAAGTGATGGTGCAGCTGGAACAACTACACACTATACATTTGCAGCGGACTATTCTGTAACACCAAGGTATATAGCACTTCGTTTAACTGAAGGTGCTGATGGTACATTAATTTGGGAACTAGCATAAAAAGGGGGACTTGTGGATAAAAAAACTGAGATTAAAGCTATAGAGGGACTATTAAGTTACCTTAACAAGAATTATCGTGTACCACAATTAAAAGGTCAGTCACCGTGGGCTAAGAAGGAAGAGACTAAATCAGATAAATTAGATAAGGCCGTGGCTAAAGAGAACAAAAACAATAAGGGTTATGAACTAGACGCATCAGAATACTGCGGGATAGTTGATAAGAACGACCCTAATTGCACAACAGCGGAGACAGGCCCGGTGATAAAATCTATGTCAAGAGCGGGTAGAAATAAAAAGAGGAATAATTAGTGTATAATACAACTACTCTAGTAGATGCTATTAAACGTAATACTTTAATGCCATCCAGTACACGGAAATTCACCGATACTGATATTCTAGCAATACTAAACGAGCAGATACAATGGTTAGCTCAGACTGAGTTAATAGTTGCAAATGAAGAGTACTTTACTGACCAGCACTCAATAACATTGGTTGCCAGTCAAGACCAGTACCACTTACCTGAAAAGGCTTCTGCTTGGGTTATTGATAGGATATATTTTGTCGATACTTCTGGTAACGAAACAAGACTATACAGAAGAACTAGGGCGAATGAATCTGTTACGGGTACAAGTAACAGTCCAGAGGGTTTTTACCTAGAGGGTGCAAATTTTATAGTATATCCTGATATGGGGACAGCTCCAACAGGTACGATAAAGATTTACTATTCTAGGATTATAAATCTTCTGAGAGAAGTTGCTAGTTGTGGTTTGATAACAGCAGTTGCTACTCTTGGAACGGATTATGTTTTAAGTTGTGATGTTGCACCATTAGGTCTACCAACTAACAACACTGATATAATAAACGGCAAGAACCCTTACGAGATAATCCAATCTGATGTAGCAAATACTGTAGCTGGTACTGATGTAACGGTAGCAATAGCTGGATTTGATAGAGCACCAGTAGCTGGTGATTGGGTTGCACAGACTGGATATTCTCCAGTACCGCATTTCCCATCGGAATTTCATCCATTGTTGGTACAAGCTGGAGTTGTTAAACTTCTAGCTGCTTCTGGAGATGCTCAGAACTACCAGACTGCAACACAGGAACTAAGTGCTATGCTAACAACAATGCGTAGGGTTACAGAGAATAGAAGTAAAGGTTCTCCAAAGAAAATAGTACCAAGGTCTTATATACTAAATCTACAACGAAGATGAGGGTAAGATGGCTGAACACAGGGTGTTTAATGAAAAGATAGGCAGAATGGTTAATGGTAATCCTATTACATTACCAATAGGCACAGCTATAGTATGTAAGAATTGGGAGACTGCCAGAGACAATGTTTACAGAATCCCTCGTGGTAGAGATACATACGTTGATTTAACTACGTTACCTGATTTCAATATTAACACAATACTAGATTACGGCGATTTGCCAATACTGCATTTTTCTAATAATACATTATATAGAGATACTGGAGCAGGTGGGATATTTGCACAGATAGTTGATGTATCAGCAGGTGTTGATTTCAATGCTCCTGATGCTAATTTTAGAATTGAAGACACTCAATTCGCATCAAACTGGTATATAACAACATCAGCAGGTATACAGAAATTAGACGCTGTAGCAGGTGCAGCCAGATACGCAGGTATACAGAAGGCATTAGGTTTTGATTTAAGAATAATAGATGACATAAATTGGCTAACAAACTTATACACAGTTGCATATCGTATTGTATGGAGTTACGAGGATGCTAACGAGAATCTTATAACTGGTGCTCCAAGTGAAAGGATAGAGGTTACAAATAATGCAGGTGCGGATAGGGCTGTAGAACTAAAGATACAGATACCAACTGAAACTACAGTTAATTATAAATATGGACTATACAGGTCAACAATGGTGAATGGAACGCCACCAGAGGACTTGCAGTTAGTATATGAAGACAACCCAACAGCAGCGGAAGTTGTTGCAGGGATGTTGACAGTTAATGATATTCTACCTGAAGGATTTAGGGGTGCTAGTTTATATACAAACATCACACAGGAAGGGATATTACAGCAAAACGACAGACCTCCATTAGCGACGACAATGGGCAAATATAAAGAGTATATGATTTACGGTAATGTCGAAGGACTAGAAAGACTATATACGAATTTAATAAGTGTTACAAATATAACAGGTGGTACTAGCACTTTAACAGTAAGTAACGCTACGACAACTATTGTATTAGGATTCTTTGATGAGAAGACTGCTACAGTTGGTAATGTTGCTAACAATGGTGCAGGGCTATGTAGGGTGACTACAACGGCAGCACATGGGTTGATTACTGGTGACTATACTACAGTAATTGATGTTACTGGTACAGTAGAAGCTAACGGTGGATGGATTGTAACAAGAATTGACGACCTTAATGTTGACTTACAGGCATCTGCTTATGTAAACGCCCATACAGGTGGTGGTACACTAAGTAATATTCTAAATCGTGGATACGGTATAGCTAGTAGTGCAGATAACGGTGCAGGGTTAGTAAGGTACACAACTACAGCCACACACGGTCTAACAACTGCTGATTATGTACTGATATACGATGATACTGGTACTACGGCAGCTAACGGTGTACATGCAGTATTAGCCACACCAGCGGCAACTACATTTGATATAAACGTAGCGTTTGTTGGTAACAGTACTGCAACTGCTAATTTCTACGAAGATATAGGTGTAACACCAAGAGCTATAAGAAACACAAGCGGTACAGATGCACAGAACATAGACAGAACAGCAAGGTCTATTGTTAGAACATTAAACCTAGCATCAGGGAATACTATAATAGATGTATTCTATACCAGTGGTGCAACTGACCCGTCGGGAAAGATGGAGTTAGTATCCAAGGCATTAGGTGATGCAGTTTTTTATCTAATAGTTGACAGCGTTGCAACTGGTAGTTGCTTTAGCCCTGTAATTCCAATAGCAGGTACAGACTATAGTTCAACAAACAGCGACTTACAAAACGCAATAATGTGGTCTAAACAAGGACAAGCCGAGGCGGTACCTACGGTTAATTTCAAAGCTGTTGGTAATAAGGGTGACCCTATCCTAAAAGTAATAGGATTAAGAGACAGTGTTTTTATTATTAAACAAGAAGATGGAATATACAGAATGACTGGTGAGACCCCAAGTGATTGGGTTGTTACAGAGTTCGACGGTACGCTAGAGTGTACACAGCGTAACTCTATACAGAAGGGTGAGAACGCTATATTTATGATGACTAACCTTGGGTATGTACAGATAAGTGACGCAGGTATTGAGATTATAGGACGTGATAATGAGTTCAAAGATTTACAGCCATCGTTAAATGCAAATTACGAAGAAGACGGGGCAGCATGGTTTTACGAATCTGACAAGACCTACTACTGTTCTACACATAACACAACTGCATCTACTGACAATGACATAGTACATACATTTAATACATACACTAGAAGTTGGAGTGACAGAGAACATGGTATCTATACTAATGATACTAACATCCGTGATGGTAGAGTCATAGACAACTTACTATACACAGCCCCATTAACAGGTAAGGAGCTATTAAAAGAAAGAAAAGCCTTTGCTGTAACTGACCATGCTACACCAGATATTGATGTTATAATATCAGCTATTGATGTAGCTACCAATACAGTTACGCTGGCCGTTGCTATAGATGTCCCTATTGAGAGTAATTTAATACAGGGTGCCTATACTAAAACAATAATTGAAAAATCAAGTGGTACTGAATGGGTGTTATCTAATGTAAATAACCTAACTGCTGCTGCGGCTATTATCCGTCCAGGTATAGTCAGTACATTAAAATACCAACAGATACATTGTGGGTCCCCAGAATACGGTAAGCAGTTCAGGAAGTTCCAGGTGTTTTTCGATAATGACGAGACTAATATTAAGAACATGATAGCCAAGACATACACAGACTTGGACACTACAGCTAGAGAAGTCCTGTTTAATGATTTGGACTTAGAATATTGGGGCAAGAAATGGGGTGTTATCTGGGGCAGTAAGAGAGTAAAAGACAAATGGTTATTCTTAGCTGACGGAGAACATCACAGAGGTAGTGTAATCTACCTAGAATTAACACACAGGGTTCCACAAGAACAGTGTGCTATTACAGGTATAAGCGTACTTTACGAGAACTTAACAGAGAGGCCAACGGATTGAAGATTAAAGGTATTAAAAGATTGGGTAAGGAAGAGTATCCTAAAGAAGTTCAGGGATGGATTGAGATACTTCTTACACCGCTGAATGAAGCGTTAGACTCTATGATAACTGCTATGCGTGGTAAGTTGTCTAGGTCTGATAATTTCTTATCTACTGTCAGGGAGTTTGAATTTACACACGACACATACCTGCTTGATATTAAACATAATTTAACAAAGCTCAGTGGGCTTAATATTATGAAACCACCAGATACCAGCGATGATGATTATATGATAATATCTTATCATTGGTACACGGTTGATAACGAGAATATCGCTATGAAAGTTTTATTCACTGGTGGTGCTGGATTTGTTGGTAAAGTAAAGTTTGAACTAATAGGAGAATAATTATGGCTTACATCATGAGAGATAACCCTTACGGATACGGTAGTGGCGGTGGAATGATTGGAGGAGGACAGGGACTAGGCGGTGCCACACCTGCTAGTAACAAGACATCGGGAGAACCTGGTGGCTGGACTAATATACAAGATTTTTTAAATGCAAATACTGGTACACCTAAAGTCCAAGGCAAGATTGAACAAAAAGGTACTCAACAATTAGGGGCCGCAGCTACGGCTGGTGAAACTGCTAGAAACGAATTGTCTGCGATTCCCTCAACGCAGGCGTTTACCCCCGAAGCATTTCAATCGGCTTTAGCTGCTAATGATTACAACCAGGTACAATCTGGACTTGATAATACATATACGCCGTTCCAGGGTCTTACTGGAGATGATAGAGGTGCTCAAGTAGCAGCAGGCGAATTACCTACTATGCAGAATCCTTTTGAAAACGTACAGCCAGGTGCTGAAAGCATAATGAATTACTTTGGTCAGCTAGAACGACCTAGTTCGCAATACACACCAGGCATGTCTAAGATGGACGAAATGCTATTAAGAGGACAGAAGGATTTTGTTAAGAATTATCCAGGTCAACTTAACGAGCAATTCCAAAATCAGGTTAGAACACCTATGGAAGAGGGCAGGACTGCAAGAGCTAATGAATACGAAGCTGGAGCTACTGCTGCTGGTGCAGAGGGTGACAAATGGAAAGCTGGCGTAAATGAATACCTAGGGGCACAGGACTTAGATTATCAAAACAAATATGAGCAAGCTGGACTCGCAAAACAAGAAGCAACTAGACTAGCCGATTTAAGACAAGAAAGACTAGATAACCAAACTATAAGATGGAACGAAGATTTAAACAAAGTTAATTTTCTTGATAGAGAGAATTGGATAAAGGCTAATCCTAAACCTACACTAGAGGCAGGGCCATTACCAGCGGATATAACTGCACCATCATATAGTGATATACAACAGGGGTCTAGTAGCTGGGATGATTATTCAGCACTAGCCAACATGACTGATTACGATATACCAATGGGATTACCAGTACATTTAGCTTAGAGGAGTGACATGGAAGTTGTAAAAACAATATTATCTGATTTAGAGTGGATGGGCAATAATATCATGCCTGAGATTGAAAAGGAAATCTTAGAAACTGGTGGTTTGTCTGTGTACGCAGAGTTATTGGGATATTTCTCAAGGTCAGACATTGTGCTTACTATGAAAAACAATGGTAATATAGTTTGTGTGTTTGGGTCTGAGAATAAATATGGCGAGGGTATGATGTGGTTTTTTACATCAAAAGAAGTAACAAAGTGCCCAGTATCTTTCTATAAGGTATGTAAGGAGTTTATAATTAACAGTGCTAAGAAGTATAAGAAACTGTTTGGCTTTATATCATCTGACTTTGATACCTCTATAAACTTTTTTAAACACCTTGGTTGTGAAATAGTTGATGACGTTAAATATAAAAATATTTCTGGCTATAAGCTAGAATACAAGGAGGTATAGGTTGTTAGAAAGAACTTGCACACTTTGTAAAAAGACTATGCCTATTAGCATGTTTTCTAAGAAAACTTGTGTAGAAGGACCAGGTCGCAAAGCATGGTCAGGTTATAGGTCTATGTGTAAGAGTTGTAATAATAGTTATAATAAAGAATGGGTTAAGAAAAGAAAAGAAGATGTTAATAAACGCAGAGTAGAAGCCAGACATAAATCTGGTTTTAGTAAAAATTACGGGCAAGGCAATCATTTAGGTGGAAGTGGCAGACTTGCTGTTTTAACTTCTAAAGAACGATTAGAAAACAAAAGACTGCACAGAAAAAAATACAAATATAATAAAAAGCAAGCAGGGCTTTTAACGATAAAAACCATACAACTTGTTTATGAAGATAACATTAAAAAATACGGGACATTAACTTGCTATCTGTGTAAGAAACCTATCGACATGCAGTTAAAGTTTTTTAACAAGATAACAAGTGAACATTTAGAACACAAAACCCCTCTGTCTAGGGGAGGTTCTAACGACTACGAGAATTTAGGTATAGCTTGTAGCCGATGCAACATTAGGAAACATGATAAAACAGTAGCAGAGTATAAAAAATACCTAAATAATAAAGGAGTGAAAAAATAATAGTTATGCCTTGGGCAGCAGTAGGACCAATAGTAGGAGCAGCAGCTTCAATAGGTGGGTCGTTAATTGGTGGTGGAAATGATGACGCTGGGGCGATAGATAGAGAGAAGGCGTTAGGATACCTTGAGAACTTACCAGGGTATGAATACCAACCTGGAATATCACCAAGTATGTATCCAAGTATCGAGGAACGACAATACCAAACAATAGCTGATTCTCCAGAACAAAGAGCTATGCAGGTATCAAACCTTGGTAGAATGGACAAGCTAGGCAGAGAAGGCTTAGACGAAGGTATGATACGAAAGTACATAACAGGCAGCAGGAAAGCAGGAGAAGCTGCTAGAGGCTCTGAGCAGGCCATAATGAAAGACTTAGCTCGTAGGGGCATGGGTGGCTCAGGTATGGAAGTAGCTGGTAGAATGGCTGCTAGACAGAACGAAACACAGAGGTTAAGCGAAGAAATGGCTGGTCAGGCAGAAGCAGATGCACAGTTAAAGGCGTTAATGACTGAGGCTTCGTTTAGAGGTGCTGGTTCATTAAGAGGACAGGATACTGCTTTAAATGAAAAGAACACAGACATTATAAATAGGTATAATGAATTAAACAGCCGTTTAAGACAGGAACAATCTCAGGCTAATATAAACATGATGAACCAATACAACCAACAGCAAGCTGGTGCTAAACAAGCTATTCAAATGGGTAATGTTGATTTAGAAAGAGCTAATGCTACACAGAAATCAGACTTAATGATGGCAAACGAGAAAAGAGCACAACAAGGAGCTGCCGCACAAGCTGGACAAAGGCAAAATATATATGGAGCATTAGGCACAGCAGCAGGTGGGATATACTCTCAACCTGTATCACAGCCAACAGTTTCGTCTAATCAATGGAACTCTCAACAGTTACAGCAACCGAGTGGCCCATTGTATGGTGGTTCGACACAAGGTAATTACTGGTATAAATAGGAGGATATTATGGGTTCTTATGAACAGTTGATGAAGGGGTTATTAGCAAAAGCTGAACTAAGTGATGCTAGGGCTTCAGCTCAAACAGAAAAACTAGCTAAGGGACAGGCTATTGGTAACATATTAGCAACAGGTATGCGTTCACCTACAATGTCTCAGATTGCAACTGGTACTCAACCGAGGGATATTGGTTCACAGATTAAATCTTCCTTTACACAGCCAACGGCTACTAGACTTGGTGGTTCTACTGATGAGTATAAAAGAACACTAGATAAATTTAAAATGATAGGTGCTCTTGGTGAACAGACTAAATCCCCATCTACAGTAAAAGAGTATGAATACTATACTGCACAGGAAACTGGTGCTGGTAGAGAGCCAATGCCTTATAACGAATGGGTAAAGGATTTAAAAAGAGCAGGTGCTACTAATTTTAACTTAGGTGATAAAAAAGAACTTGAAAAAACAAAAAGTGAAGAGAGAAGAAAAGCAGATAGAATAAAAGCAGCAGAAGCAGCATGGGCTAAAGCAGGTTTGGTTGAGAAGGGTAGAATGAAAATGATGGGTGAGGACCCTGAGAGTGTGCGAAAAAAAATAGAGACCCCTGTCAATACACCTGTAGCAGCTCCTAAACCTGTTGCCAAACCAGAATATAAAATAGGGCAAGAAACTAAAAAAAATGGTAATACTTATACTTATATAGGGGATGACCAATGGCAGTTAAAGAGGTAATCTCTACAAAACAGCTTTTAGATACAGCAGACGAAACGATAACAAGTGACAAGCTGTTTGACAAAGAGCCGTCTTTATTAGAAAGGGCAGGTGACGCTGTATTATATGTGCCAAAGAGGCTAGCTCGTGGTGCAACTAGAATTGGTAAAGGTGCGTATGATTTAGCAGAAGAGGCTGTTGACAAGGCTCCTGACATAGCATCAAAAGTAGGGGAACGTATGTCGGCTGCATGGAAAGCTGAACCACTAGAAAAAGACACAATCTCTACAGACCAACTTTTGTCAAAAGACTCTGTATCTACAGAACAACTTTTTAATACAGAAAAAAAACATGAACCACTAAATTATGGTACAGGTTACAGTGCTATGGGCAAAGCTGTAGATAAGATAGAAAGTGGAGATATACCTGTGCGGAGGGCGGAAACAAGGCTTGGTAAGATAGCAGAAAGAGGATTTAGTAAAAGTATAATTCCTAGCTTGATAAAAGCAACTACAGGACAAGACCCTTATGCTGATGTTGAAGATGTGGTACCAGAGGGTATAATGGAGCATGTCGTTGCAGGTGCATCTGAGTTTTTACCAGACGCTCCCTTGTTTATGCTTGGTAGTAGTTTTGCAAATATGGCTATTAAAGAAGCTCCTAAAGTTATTGCCCAACAGAGTCTTAAGAAAACTCTCGCCAAATGGGCAGCTAAGAAAGCAGCTAAGGGAGCTATAACTTTTGGTACCTACGAGGCTGCAAAATCTCCAGTAAGGCAAGTTGCTGAGAAAGGAGAGTTTGACACAGGGGAATATCTAAAAGATATAGGGACAGGTGCTTTAACAGGAGCTATCTTAGACCCTACTATTTCTGCTATTGGAGCTACAGTAGGAGCAGTTGGTAAAGGGGCTGTTAAAACAGTCCAGCGATTAAAACATGCTAAACGAATAAATGACCTTGCTAAGGATTTAAGAGTTTTAAATGACACATCTTTTAAGAGAGCAACAGATGAATCACAGAGTGTGCTTAGGTCAACTCATGTCCATGGTAAGATTACAAGAGCAAAGGCACGAAAGCTTAAATTAGAAAATCAAATGAAGTCTCAAATAAACAAAGCTGATGATACAATCCGTAACATGGGTGGTCTTTCTGATGATTATATAAAAAGTCAAACTGCTGGTATAAAGAGAACAAAAGGTGGTATGCCTGTATTAGAACATGCAAGAAATATAGACCCAATGATAACAGAGGCAGATTTAAGATATGCAGCTAAAGAAGTAGGTAACAAGTACAAAGCTATCGCAGAATCAAATGGTATTGGTCAAAAGATTAAAACTACAGATGCTAAAGAGATAGTTAAGTCTCTTGACAGGTTTTATGATACTGGGTCTGAATATGGTAAAGCTGGTGGTAACAAGAGTTTTAAATATGTAGAGAGTGAAATTATAGAAAAGGCTGCGGAGATAGCTAAGACTAAAGGTACTCCTGTTATAAAAATTGGCGAGCCAACCAGGGTAGGGTCAGAATTAGAAGTGGCTAACAGTATCCAAAAACTTAACTTATTAGAGAAAACAAAAAAACACAGAAGTGTTATTAGTAGATATAAAAAAGCCATGAATAAGCAGCAGGGGATAATAAACCGAGCTGAACTGGAAGCCAAGGATTTACCTGAAGTAAAAAAAGCAGAAGCAGCTCTAGGCGATACAGTTGTACCTGACGAGGTAATAGCTGCCAAACTAGCCGAAGTGTCTCCCGAACTTGAACCTGGTTCGTATAAGATTAAACACAGGGAAATAACTGGTAAGTTAAAAGCAGAGGAATATAGGAATGTTCTATATAAGAAGTATATTTCAGAGGGATTAAAGGAAACAGGCATAACTGACGCACAAAGACAACTTGGTGTATATGAACCAAGATTAGAAGCTAATCCATTTTTAGAACTCACAACTAATTTAAAAGAAACATTTAATGAGTGTCAGCGTCAGACAGGTATAAATGCGGGGCAAATCCCCACTGATGCGTTTAGGGCACAAAACATAGGTAAAAACTGGTATGCTGGCAAACTAAAAGAAATAGTAAAATTAAACAAGGATATGGAAAAAGTTGGACTTAGTGGTGCAAATACTGACAAGTTCACACAGATAGCTAAGGGTGAGATTTCGGCAACGCCTGAGCAGAAGTCTGTCGTAGCAAGAGCCAGGAAGTTATATACTGAGGCTTGGGAGCAGGCAAGAGAATGGGGTAGTGATGTAGGCTTCTTAGATGAGTATTTCCCTAAGTGGGATAAGGTTAAACTTGAAGTCGGTGGGTTGTCTAAAAGAGCATATAAGAAGTTACCTGCTGATGTAAAAATGAAAATGGAACAATCAAGGACTTCCGCAGTAGAAGGTGTTTTGGTTGAGAAGGATGTTATTAAAGGACTTGAAAATTATATGAGGGCAGCTTCTAAAACTAAACTTTTAAAAGAAGTCTTACCAAAAGCTAATAACGCTATCATACAGCTTAGAGCCAGAGGTCATGTAAAGGAAGCTAATATGATAGAGGACTGGTTCTTGCAGGGTTCGGGGCTTCAGAAAGACCAAGCTAGAAAGATTTTTGCTGCTGATTTTACAGAGAAGGGCTCTTTAAATATTCAAAAGATTATGGCGGTTCAGGACCATTTAGAACCAAGTGTATGGGAAGCTGTAATGAACGAGATGACTGACCAGTTTTATCATACTAGCGTTGGACTAAGTAAAAATCTTCTTTTCTTTAAGCAGCCGTTACAAAATCTTTTTGTGGGTGCTCCAGAGATAGGAATAAAGTGGGTTGCAACAGGTTGGAAAACAGCTATAAAACCTAATGCAGCAGAGAAAATCCTATGGCAAAAGGTTAAACCAGAACTTGCTCCATCTAAGATGAACTTTGCAGAACTATCAGACACGGTTTCAAGTGCTCAATTAAAGGGATGGGCTAAAGAAGTAGCCGATGTCTCTAAACTTGGTGGTAAGCCTGGTATGTTTGGCTTTACAGGGATGGATATTAACCTGAACAGAAAAGGAGCGTTCTTTGGTGCTTACAAGAAACTAAAAAAGTTAGGGATAAATGATAAAAAAATATTCCAAACACTTGAACCTAGTGAGACAGAAGCTGTTTTTAATGCTTATAAAGCTGGCGGAATTGAAGAAGCTGCGATAGAATTTGGCAAAACAATGTCTGACAGGATAAATTATATGTATTCATTTTTTGACAAGCCATTTGCTATGCAGGGAAAACTTGGTAGGCGTGTTCCATTTACGACTTGGGGTAGAAACCAGTGGTCAAGGTATGTGTCAGATATACGACATGGCGACGTAAAAACTCTTGCTAAAAGACTTGTTTATCCTACTTTGTTTTTAACATTATGGGAAGCAGGAACTGGGCAGAAAGCTCCTACAGGTGCCGACCCAGTTACAGCATTAGCGGGTCCATTCCAAGCAACAGCTTCGCCAGTAGTAGGACAGGTATTAGAGCCTTTAGTTGAGGGAAAATTTCTTAAAGCAGGAGAAAAGGCTCTTAAAACATCTGCAACATATCATCTATTAGACAAAGTATTAGGGGGTAAGTAATGGTTCTTTATGAGTACAGGTGTCCTGAGTGTGGGAATCTACAAGAAGAAACTCATTCAATGGATGACAAGCCTGAGATTAAATGCGAAAGATGCAAGAAACTTATGTACAAGAAAATTGGCGGTGCGGCATTTATGCTTCGTGGAGAGGGCTGGTCTAAAGATGGGTACGCAGGACATACGAAAATACGCAGAGGGTTAGAATACGACAGTTATAAGTCTGCCAGAAATGCGCATGAGAACAAGCATGGCAAGATGGGAGGGGCTAAATGAACAAGATAATTATAGGGCTTATTTTTGCCTTTGGTGGTGCGATGTATTTTGCACCTCTGTATGTAATACCTTTATGTCTAGTTATTGTATTCTTAGCGTTTCTTATTGTAATTGATAGGATTAAACCAAGTTCACCATTTAACGAATTAAGGTTGCAACAGGAAAACCTAGATAATAAAGTCAAAGAAGAGTTATCTGAGATGGAAGAAAAGATTAGAAAACTCCATAACAGAATAAATATAAACTCAACTAAGTGAGGTCGGTGATGAGATGGAAAACCAAGTTAGTGTATGGGTCGTGGTTCAGTTACTTTCTCCAATCCTTAGCGGTGTTGTGGCTATGTTTGTCTATTTTGCAGGTCGCAGTAATAGGCACACGCAACGAGAGAACGAGAGGACGGAGGGAAGGGTTAATGAACTATGGCGTGAGTTCAATATGTGCAGGAGAGACTGTACTGAAAAGCGAGACTCACTTAGACATGAGATGAAGGAGGACTGTAAAAAATGAAGAAAACAGGTAAACCAAGAACTAACGCAGAGAGAAAGAAACGACACGCTAGTATATATGGTAAGACATCACCTTTACCAGCTAGAGGAACAGGTAGAAAGAAGAAATGAACTATCAGCCTAAATATTTTAGAATATCAGAATATAGCTGCAAGTGTGGATGTGGTCTAATCCATCTAAATCCTAACGTATTATATTTTTTTGATAGAATGAGAGAATTATATGGTAAGCCTATGATAGTAACATCAGGTTGCAGGTGTGAGGAGCATAACAGAAAGGTAGGTGGCTCTCCTGGGTCATCACATACCCCACAAGAGGACGGATATACTTACGCCATGGATATAGAGTGCCATGATAGTAACGAGAGATTTGAGCTGATTAAGGCGGCTGTAAGGGTAGGTTGTAAACGGATGGGAATAGCAAAGGAATATATTCATTTTGATTTTTCAACAACTCATCCACAAGATGTTATTTGGGTCTATTAAAAGGAGGACATTATGGGAACAATTATTGAAGTAGGAAAATGGCTATTGGCTAACTGGCAAGGATTACTTGGTGCGATTACTGCTGTATTTGCAGCATTAGTTGTGTTGTTTAGTATAATACCTGGCGACCAGCCTGACAAGACTTTGAAAGCTATCGTTGCTTGGTTGTCTAAATTTAGCATTAAAAAAAAATGACACTAAATACGATAACTACTATTATTGACTATGGTAAGCAGGTTTATAACTGGCTTACTGGTGCCAAGGATAGAAAGATTAAGAAACAAATCAAGGAGGTGCTAGATGAAGTTAAGCGCACTCGTAATCTTGATGCTGCTAATAAGCGTATTAGTCGCTAGCTGTGCGACACCTCCTCAGCCATCACATGGCTTTAGTGGGTATTATAAGTACGACAATGAGGGTTCACATATTATAGTTACTGGAGATGGTGACCATATTTGTATGCCCATGGTAGATTATGACTTACTGTATGAGGCTTATTGCCTGTACTATGGAATAGAGGAATAATGGCTGTATTTGAAACATTAACAGAAAGAGATTGGATGCAGGTATTGAGAGAGGTACACTCTGAAGATGGTAAATCTATCAGAACTGACTCTAAGATAATGCCTTACAATGCAGACTATCTTGCCATAACTAGAATTCTTGCAGGTGCAGCTATTGGTGAGATGAGTACTATTGTGTACAAGCAAGGCGGGGCAGGTGGTACTACAGTTGCTACAATGACAATGACATACGATATTGCTGGTGACTTACTTACAGCTACGGTGACGTAATGGCAATACGATTAACTTGGTCTATTGACCCTTTTACTGGAGAATGGATAGCTACTAATAAGGTGCTAGATGAGGATGATTTTGCCTCTGATTCAGACAGAGCGTGTGCTACTCAACAATCAATTAAGAAATATGTATATGACGAAATAGTCGCAGCGTTTGTCCCTGCTGGTGCAGATACACAAATTCAATTTAACGATGGTGGGGTTTTTGGTGGTAGTGCAGGCTTTACTTATGATGGAACTGACTTAACAATAGTAGGAGATATAACAGCAGGAAATATAAGCGGCTCAACATCAGGAACTAATACAGGAGACCAGCCAGCATTAGAGAACAGGATAATGGTTGGAGATGGTGGTGACTACGCTACAATAAAAGAAGCGGTGGATTGGTTCAATGCTAGTGCTACTTGTGATACACAGATATTAATAGACGCTTGCCATCACTTAGTAGCAGATACAATAACTGTCAATAACGGTTCGTATAACCTATTCATTTGTGGACTAGGTAGTGCTGTCACGTTTTTAGATGCAAGTACAGGTCTTACAGGTAAACCAATGTTTGATTTACAGTCAGCCTGCGACTTCCATAAAATGGGGGTAACTGGTTCAACACTTGCAAACTATGGTGATTTATCAACAGAGGTGTTTATAAAGAACGACACAACTGTTAGCATATACTCAGAGATAACAGACATATTTGTAGATACATTCTACACAGTTGTTCAAGACTTAGTAGGTATGGATTTATTTGTCTATAACTATTATTTCTATGACTGTACATCTACAGCTATAGAAATCAACCACACAGGTACAGGAGATTTAGATACAGAGATTGGTACAATAGAGAATATCCCAGTGGGTATAGACTTTGTATCAGCATCTGTTAATCAGAGTACGTTAATATCAGGTATTCTTTTTAAATGCCCAGTTGCTGGTACTGGAATTGAATACGATGGCACGACTGTCGTTCCTGATGACAGGTTTTCAATAATTGGTTGTGATTGGAATTATGTTGGTGATTTCGTATCTGGATTTGATTTTACAAGACAAGACGCAAGGGACGCAGGGATAACGATTAAATCATGTATAGGTATATCCGACCAGACGCCATACTTTAAGATTAACCTAAGTAACGGCACAGCCGCCACAACTTGTACTACTAAAGATGTCTATTATAGAGCAGCAGGATTTAGACAGTTAATGCACGTTCATTGTGATGCAGTTGCAACGGGCGGTACTTTTACATTAACGATAGGAGCTTTAACAACTGGCGCAATAGCTTGGAACGCAACACCTGCAACAACAGTTACAAATATACAAACAGCGGTTCAGGCTCTAGCGACTGTAACAGCAGTAACAGTAACAGAGGAAGTTGCTAACAAAGAATGGACTATTAGATTTGACACTGGTGGTGAGGGGTTTGAATATCCTTTTAGTGGCGACGCTACAAACTTAACAAGTGTTACTACTATAGAAATAATACCAAGTTTTTTTGTATGCAAATCTAAAGTTGGTGACACAGCAGCAGGTACTTCAAATAGAATGACAAACCTAGCTCCATATCCGTTTAGTGGTGTATTGTTTGTAAATGGTAATATGTCTGTAAACGCAAACGGTGAGAACTTATATATTGGCGTAAAGGCAAATGGAACTGGTGAGATAATAAGTCCTTACTATGTTAGAACTAAAACGAGTGGAACACCATATCAATTTGGGTTCACGATGTTCATAGAAGAAATGAACGAAAATGATTACTTCGAGTTTTGGGTGTCTAATGCTAGTTCCGCAGGTAAGGCAATAACGGTAAGCGATATAACAATATACGGAACTGCAAGATAGGAGGATAGTATGAGAGTAAACAGAGACGCCTACCCATTTTATAATGCAACAGTTGATGGTACTGCACAGCAGGCTTCTAGTACACCTTGCTATTTAGAAGCTGTATATGTTGTTAATAGTGACGCAGACTCAAGATACTTACAGATATTTAACCTGCCATTTGCCAGTATAACAGTTGGCACTACGGTTCCAACACTTGTTCTACCTATCCTTTCAAGTGCTAGTGCTAAGTTAGAAATACCAGGTGGAGTATTTATGAGTGGAGGTTTGAGCTTTGCTTGTACAATGACTCCAGGTGGGGCGACAGGTGTTAAATTTGATGCCATGGTGTCCGCTGTTTATTCAGTTTTATAGGTGTGAATTATAGATACGAGAGAAATATTATTATAAAAGTCTTGCTACTGAAAAGATAGTTTGCTTTTATTCAAAGGAGGATTACTTATGGAGAACTTAAAAGTTCCAGATGAAGTTGTAGATGTACTTGGTAACGTATGCGACACAGCCTTAAAAGGAAAAGGGCTAGGCATAATCAACGACGTAAACAAATTATTAAATTGGGTGTCACAGACGAACAAGGAGGTAGAAAAAGATGAGAGTAAATAGAGATTCGGTACCTTTTTACAATGCAACAGTTGACGATACAGTACAACAGGCAATAGCAACACCATGTTATTTGCAGACAGTACATGTTAAAAATAATGATGCTGCGGTTAGATACCTACAAATATTTAATTTACCAGCAGCTAGTGTAACACTAGGAACGACAGTCCCAACACTTGTTTTGCCGATTTTAGCAAGTGGTACTGAGATGATGGACATTTGTGGTGGTGTGTTTATGAGTGGTGGTTTGAGCTTTGCTTGTACTACGACTTCTGGAGGCAGCACTGGTGCAACAGTAGATGCGATGGTATCGGCTGTTTATTCAATCTTATAGGAGGATTTATCATGGCTCAACCATATTTAGAAATAGCAGAAACGCCGAAGATGTTACTAGCACAGGGTGGTGACGTTACTATCTTTACCGTAACTGGTAGAGCAGTTATTCACTCATTAGCGTTATAGCGGTAACACCGCAAACGAGGGACAAGTAGGAGTAATATCTCTTGTCTCCGCTCCAAGGAGCATATCTAAAAAGGAGGTAGCAAAATGACTACTTATTCAGGTTACAAATTTGGGTCAGGACTTAAAGGCTCAAAAATCACAGTCGTAGGTAAAGACAACTCAACCTTTATGTTCGACGATGTACAGAGCGCACTAGATGCAGCTCAAGTTGACGATGTTATTTATTTCGAGCCAGGAACTTACACTGTTACTACACAGATTGACTGGTCAAAACCCCTAACACTAATGGGTATGGGCGCAGCAGAGGATGTTATCATAGCATCAGCTCTTGCAACATCTACAGTACTGATAAACATGCCAGCAACAGGCACAGCAACTACTCAGTTTTATAAAGCTAGAAACATAAAGTTTTATAATACTAGCACAGGCGACGCTGTTGAAATCGACAATGATGGTGGATTGGCAGAAGCTATGAACATTGACTTTCAGAACTGTTCATTCTTTTCAGTCAGTGGAGTATCTATTGATATAGATAACACAGACGTTTCAGAAGAACTTTACATTACAATCGCTGGTAATCCTTTCTTGCATTACATTGATGGAGCGACAACTTTTACTCTTGATAATGCAGATTCTTACTTGAACATCTTTGGTATGGAATGTAGAGATGCTTTCGCATTTGGTACAGCTACTAAAGCGTTTGTATTCAACATGTCACATTGTCACTATCAAAGCCAGGCTCAGACGACTGGTGGCGGAGCAGGACAGCTACACAACTTTATGGGTAATACTTATTACACAGAAGACAATTCAAGGTCAGCAGCCACAGGTGGTGGAGCAGGTGATTTTGATGCCACAGCGACAGAATTCTTTAATGGACATGCAGTAACACTTACATAGTATTTGCATAAGATTATGAGGCGGGGTAGCTTAAAAACTATCCCGCTTTTTTATTTCTTTTATTTTTTCTATTTCAGATTCAGGAATATAATATCGGCACTTAGCACCGAACCAAGTCTTTGTAGCTTTAATCTCTCCGCTGTGGATAATCATTTTAATGACTGGTTTTGATGACCTAGTGAGAGCACATACCTCTACCATTCTAAGAAGTCGTGGTTCTTTCATAGACACCCCTATCTATATGATAAGCATATATTAAGTTATGTCAATAAAGTTTTTAGTTCAGCTTTTCTAGTTGATAGAATCATCTGGCAAGTTGTATATTCTCTGCGGTACTTATCTCTTTTAAGTCCTGCTTTTTTCTTTTCGTATCGTATCACTCCGAAGGTTTTAATCCATTCAATCCACTCGTCACTAAGCCTAGCGTTATGCTCTCTTAGGTTGGTCTTACCCTCTGGTTGTTTCTCTACTAGCTGTTCAAAGACGATACTCTTAACATCGTTTAGTAACTCGAAATCATTCTCAGCTTTGATGAACTCACCATCGGCTTTCTCACAGTGATGGCATAGATTGTATAGCATCTGTTCTAGTTCTAATAAGCTATAGTCTTTCAATTTGCCTCCATCATGGTTTTAGTATAAAACTGTTCGGTTATCTTTTTTCTCTTGACTTCAAAGCACTCTGCCCCATCTTCTATTATTCCAAAGATGTCACAGCAGAAGTAAGATTTATCACCGTTCACGAACAGTATCGTTGTCTCATCTTCTTTCATAGCATGTTTGCAATTCTGGCATTTTTTAAGTCTCATAATATAATGGTAGCAGGTTTTTTGTTTTTTTCTAGTGCTTTTTTATAAGATTTTCCATACCTACGTTTTATATATAGATTAAGCTGTTGCCTCCCAGGGATATGACTCATGCACTTAGGGCATGTAACCTTCTCCCATCTGTATGTTACAAGTATTGGTTTTTTACACTTACACCATACGCCGTCTGTATATCTGTGTTGCTTCTTGTGTATCTTCAACTAACCCCTCCTTTGGCTCAAACTCTGAACAGTAGCCACAACCATTATCTTTACAACATATCTGGTTAAGCTTACAATCCTTGCAGTAGCCCTTGATTTGGTTATACCCACTACACTCAACGCATACATATTTATTATCTATAAACCAACAGTCTATACCTTTTAAGTTTTTATAACATCTTGAACACATCTTATCTATAGGCTCATCTGAAACATGGAGATAGTTAACAATTTGTTTAACTTCCAATTCTGCTATCTTGTCCGTTGCCTCTTGGTCTATTTTCATACTTCCTCCTTGCAAAACTTCTCGGCTTGTTCAAAACTATCCCATACTAAATACCTTTGTCCTCTGGACTCTACTTCTTTCTGGAAGTCTATCTGCTCTGGTGATTGCTTACCCTTGTCTTTGACTTCTACATAGACAGTTTCATTTTTAAGTATCAATATTAAATCAGGCTGTCCTTTAACATAACCCATCTTCTTATGGTGATTTATAAAAGCAAACCTTCTAGGGTCTTTACTGCCGAAATACCTAAGCCCACTCATTATATCAGTTTCCACTACTAATATCTTATAGTACCTTAATAGCTCTACTATGGCATATTGTATTTTATGTTCAGCCATTACTTCTCCCTGTTTTACTTCGTACCTCTATGCCAAGTTTTTGACAGAACTCTCTCTCGCTTAGTTTAGGTATGGCTTTCTGTAAATGGCACGTCGAACATAGGTACATTATATTCTCTGGTCTATCCAAGAGCTTACCATACAACTTTCTAGCCCATTTTGTCTGGCTAAATAGATGATGGCGTTGTTCTGATTGCTTACCGCATAACTCACATGGAATTATCATCTATACCTCTCTATCAATGCGTCTATAACACACCAGCCTACTATAAAAGGACTGGCAATAATAGCAAATATAACTACTAATACTATGTAGGCTAGTTTCATTTAGTTTTACCACAGCGAGTACATTTAATTTCTATTTTTTTAATATCATTACTTTCGGTTTTATACTCACCTGTCCCAAATATTAGCATATCCTCAAGAGCTTTAATTTTTTTTCTTTTGGCTTCTTCTGTATAAGAAACGGCAGCTTCCCACCTATGCCCTAGTATATAACACATAAATCTCTTAATCATTTCCCTGCTCCTTTTTTAACTATGATTATCTTTTCTGCAAAATTTAACGAATTTATGCCTAATACGCTTAAAACTCTGCCTATACTATAATCATCATCTATAACCTCACTCTCTGGTAGTGATTGCTCTAGTTGGTCTAAAAAATTAGATACTTGTTTTTCAAAGTCCAGAACGTCT